>JBDHJO010000005.1:0-34418 GCA_039586875.1 Gemmatimonadota bacterium
CTGTTCAGAGGGATCCCGCGTGAACTGATGAAGTTGTACGCCGAGGCGCCAGTGATCCGGAAGACGCTGCCCGACACGATCACCGGGTCCGATTACGTGCTTACCCTGGCCACATCCGACATCGCCGTGATCGACGGCGCGGCCGTGAACCCGCAACAGGTGGAGCCACAGTCCATCCGCATCGTCCTTGACGATGTCGGGCGGAAGTCCGTGCCAGTCGTTCACCGCGTGACGGTAGCGCCGGACTCCGGCCACCGGATCTTCGGGGGCATCAGCGTCTCGCCGGGCTCGATCACCATCCAGGGTCCTCAGGATCGCGTTGCCGGCGTGTCGTCCGTCACGACCCTCCCGCTTGCCCTCACCGGCGTTCGAACGCCGGTCCGGCGGCGTGTCCCCATCGACACCTCGACCCTGGATGGCCTGCGCATCAGCCCGAGCGCCGTCACGGTGACGGCAGACATCAGCGCGTTGGCCGATCGTGTCTTCGATGGCGTGGTCGTCACGCTGGATGGCTCGGAGCGGGGGCAGTGGGTCGCCGAGCCCGGTACGGTGAACGTCATCGTCACGGGCCGGATCACACGCATGTCGAGTCTCACGCGCGACAGTGTTCGGGTGTTCGCGTCGCCGCCGACCGACGGCGACGAGGCTACCGTCCCGCTTCGCGTCGAGGTCCCGCAGGACCTCGGGGCCCGCGTCACACCCGATTCAGTCACCGTACGCGGGCAAGGCAGTGACTGACGTCGTCCTCGGCATCGAGACATCGTGTGACGAGACCTCCGCCGCGGTCCTCATTCGTCGTAATGGACAGCCGGTTGAAGCATCGCTCGTGATCCTCTCACAGGACATCCACCGCGTGTTCGGTGGCGTGGTCCCGGAACTCGCATCTCGCGCGCACCTGCGGGCGATCGGACCGGTCGTCGAACATGCGTTGCGCGAAGCGGATGTGACGATGGACGATGTGGACGCCATCGCTGTCACCAGCGGGCCCGGCTTGGTAGGGTCGCTCCTCGTTGGGGTCTGTTATGCCAAGGGTCTCGCAGCTGCGCGGCAGTGCGCGCTCGTTGGCGTGCACCATCTCGAAGGCCACGTGTTCGCGCCGACGCTGGAGGATCCGTCCCTCGAACCGCCGTTCGTCGCACTCGTCGTGTCGGGAGGCCACACACTCCTGCTCGACGTGCCGGAGTGGGGACGCTACGGTCTGCTGGGTCAGACGCGGGACGACGCGGCGGGGGAGGCCTTCGACAAGGTCGCCAGCATGCTCGACTGCGCCTACCCGGGCGGCCCCGAGATCGAACGATTGGCCGGCCAGGGAGAGAATCGCTTCGACTTTCCCCGACCCATGATCGGTGACGGCTTCGACTTCTCGTTCAGCGGCCTCAAGACCGCCGTGCTGCATGCAGTTCGGGCGCTCGATGATATCGGCCCGCACCGCGCCGATCTCGCCGCATCGTTCCAAGCGGCGGCTTTCGACGTGCTGACCGCCAAGGTGCGTGCTGGCGTCGAGGCGACGGGGTACAAGCAGGTCGTGCTTGGCGGCGGTGTGGCGTGCAGTCGAACGCTGGCGAGACAAATGACCGCACACCTGACCGGCGTGGCCAGCGTGACGGTCGCCGAGCCACGCCTCAATGCCGACAATGCCGCGATGATCGCGCGAGCGGGCTGGTTCCACCTCGACCGCGGCGAGACGAGCGCACTCGACCTCGACGCGAACCCCCGCCTGCCGTGGCCCGGACTCGAGCCCAACTGGCACGTCGCATCCTGAAAGGCCCGCTGCAATGAACGTCTATCCCCTGACCTTCCATCTTGGCCCGCTCGAGATCACCGGATTCGGCATCATGGTGATGATGGGGTTCGTTATGGCGGGTTGGACGATGCAGACGCGGCTACGGGAGCTACAGCTGTTCGACCAGTATGCGTGGGACGTCATCATGGCGGGGGTGATCGGGGGCTTGATCGGAGCCAAGATCTGGTACGTCGCCCTCTACGGCGATCCGACTCGATTGCTGAGTCGTGGCGGGCTCGTGTGGTACGGAGGGCTGATCGGTGGTGCGCTGGCCGTCACGCTCAATGGCGCGCGACTGAAGATCCCGTTCCGGTTCAGCATGGACCTGGTCGCCCCGGCCTTGGCCGTCGGCTACGCGCTCGGCCGAGTAGGGTGCTTCTTGGTCCAGGACGACTACGGGCGACCGACATCGCTTCCGTGGGGCCTGCGATTCCCTGAAGGACTCCCGCCCTCGACGGCGGGGAACCTGGCGGCCTGGGGCGTACCCGTGCCCGATGGCGTTCCGCCCACCGAGGTACTGGCCGTCCACCCAACCCAGCTGTATGAGACCACGGCCATGTTGTTGGTCTTCTGGCTGCTGTGGCGTCTCCGACACCACGGTCGCGGCACCGGATGGCTGTTCGGCCTGTATCTCATGTTGGCAGGCACGGAGCGGTTCCTGGTCGAGTTCCTCCGCGCCAAGGACGATCGCTTCTTTGGCGGATTCACCCTCGCGCAACTCACGAGCGTCGCTGTCGTGGCTGCCGGCGCGGTCGTGATCGCCCTCATGGGCAAGAAGGGGGAGGTCGACGTCTCGGACGTCGCCGCGTTCACCCCCCCGGCCGACGAACGCCACCCACCGGCAACGACCGGCAAGAAGCGAAAGCGCTAGCGCTCAGCTCGGAGGGAAGAGTTCATCGCGCAGCGGGGCGAGCGCTTCGCGCATGGCGGTGGCCGACGGCCATCGATCCGCGCGATTGCTCGCCAGCGCCTTGGCAAGCAGCTGCTCCATCACCGGCGGGACATCGGTACGATACTCAGTGACGCTCGGCGCCGCGTGATCGAGATGCATCCGCAGTACGAGTTCTTCACGCTCGGCCGTGAACGGCGGGCGACCGGCCAGGCATTCGAACAGCACACACCCGAGCGAGTAGATATCCGTCCGCTCGTCGATATCGGACTGTCCCTGCACCTGCTCGGGACTCATGTACGATGACGTTCCGACCGCGAACCCCGATCGGGTCAAGCGATCCGTACCGGACTGCGCGATCGCGCGGGCAATGCCGAAGTCCACGAGAATCGCCCCATCCGACGCGAGCACGACGTTCTCGGGCTTGACGTCGCGGTGCACGATGCCCTTGCTGTGCGCGTACTCGATGGCATCCAGGAGATCACACGCGATCCGCACCGTGTCGGGGAGCAAAGCCGTTCGGGCTCGGGCGAGGTGATCGCGGAGGTTCGGTCCCTCCACGAACTCCATCACGTAGTACACGAGCCACTCGCTCTCCCCATAGTCGATGAGTCGGCCGATCCGGGGATGTTCGATCGTCGAGAGAAATGCGATCTCCCGCAGAAACCGATCGGCCGTCACCGACACGGCAAGCTGGGGATGCAAGACCTTCAACGCCACCTTCTGCCCGTCGGGGTCGACCGCGAGGAATACGCGCGCCGCTCCACCACGGGCGATCTCCCGCTCGACGGTGTAGCGCCCCGTGAGGGCCTTTTGCACGACAGGAAGGAAGTCGCGTCGGATGATTCAGCTCACAGTTAGAGTGGCGGGACGAATACTGCGCCGACGACCGTTCCGTCGCAACCCACTATGACCGGTGTCGTCACACGCGGTGTCCGTGGTCATGCGGATTGCATGATCACGAAGGCCGCGGCGTGCGCTCGTTCGTGCGTGATCGACAGGTGCACATCCGTGACGTGGAACCGTTCGGCTGCGGCCCGAGCACGTCCGTGCAGCCGCAGCGAGGGGCGGCCGTCGGCATCCCGTTCGACTTCGAGTTCCGTCCACCCGATGCGGAGCCCCTCGGCGTCCCGCGCCATCGCCTTGAACGCCGCCTCCTTGGCCGCAATGCGCGCAGCAACGTGCTCGGCCGGACGGGCACAGCCCACGCAGTAGGCCCGCTCACCGGGCGTCAAGAGCCGCGCGAGCACGCGCTCACCGAACCGACCCAGCATCCGCTCCACGCGCGCCACGTCGACAAGGTCGACCCCCACGCCGGTGATGCGCATCAGCTCAACACCAGGCCCCAGAGAGCCTGCAACCACCGGGGGGCTGCGAGGTACCCACCCATGACCAGCCCCAGCCACACGGCACCGCCGGTCACCACCGTTGCACCGAGCACCATGGGCCACAGACTGGGGCGCCACGCGCGCACGTCTGCGGCGACACGCTGCCAGTGGGCTGCCTCCTGCTCGACCGCATCCTCCAGCGCCAGCCACGCCGCCTCGAGCCGCCGGCCGGCTGCGCACAAGGCATCCTGCCATGCCGCCACCGCCTGCCGCTCGAGCCCCGTTGCCGCCAGCGCGGCTGATTGCGTGCGCTCGATCTCGTCCAGACTCGGGATCAGCACCGCACCGGCAGCTCCCAGCCTCGCTGACAGAGCCGCTCGGTCCTCCGCACTGGGCACCAGCCGTCGACGCAATCGTGCCGGAAGCCGGACCGCCCGCATTTCCGCCCCCAGGTGCGCCTGGCTGCGATCGAGCAAGAGCGTAGCGGCACCCCCAACCGCTTCTTCCCATGCCTCGAGCCAGCGCGTCCGCCCAATGGCCGCCACAGCCGCATCACGACGGTCGCGCGCTGCGAGCCGACGTGCCTCGCCCGCCGCTTCGAACACCCGCCCCGCCAACCGCACCCGCACCCCGTCCAAGCGCAGCCCTCCCGGCTCCCGACCAGTGCCCGAGACCACTTTGCCGAGGTACGGACCCAACTCGGGAACGCGGAGCGGGAGCAGCACCTTCGCACCGGTCATGAGCACATCGCGTCCAGCACGACGTCGGTCTCCGACAGATCGTCGAATGCTGCATGAGCACCGGCATCCAGAAGCTCCTGCACGCTGTGCCGACCCGTCGCGACACCGATCGCACGAGCACCCACCCCGTGTCCGCACGTCATGTCGGCTGGTGTATCGCCGATGATGATGACCCTATCCCCTGCAGGTTCGTGACCCATGAGACGAACGGCACGGGTCGCTGCGATCGCGGGCAGATCCGCACGCACGGGCGAGTCGGACCCGAAGGCGCCGACCCGAAAGCGGGTTGGATCCAGGCCTGCTGCCGTGAGTTTCAGGGCTGCGCCGTGCGAAAGGTTGCCGGTGAGGAGGCCCACCACGGTATCCGCGCGAGACTCGAGCGCATCCAACAGGGACTCGACACCAGGTTGGACGACGATGCGGTGCTCGCGGTTTGCCAACTGCTGCTCGAGCAAGACGAGGTACCGCCGGCAGACCGCCGCGATGTGGGTCTCGCTCTCCGCGTGAGGATTTCCCGCCGCCCGCATCAACTCCATGACGATTTGTGGATCGGTCTTGCCGTCGAACCGATAGCCATCGATTGGCCCCGTCTCACCCATCTCGGTGTGCAGGGCCTCGCTGATTGCCGACCGTCCGGCCCCGGCCGAGTGGAGGAGGGTACCGTCGATGTCGAACAGGACGAGTCGGTGTGCGCCGTTACTTCCCATCCGCCGGTGCTGCACCTTCCGCCTTTTCTCGGCACTTTTTGCAGAGCGTCACGCCACGCATGTTGCAGATCACGCAGATGAAGGTCCCGCAGTCGTCGCATGGATACCCTTCCGACGCCCGTTCCTCGTTGCCGCATGCTCGGCAGATCATCCGATCGGTTTCTTGATTCATGGCAACTCCTCCATCAGGTCCGCGGGACCATGACGTTGATGGCGTGTGGCACGACCTTGGCGGTGAACGGGGTCGTGCCGTCCGGCTCTCCATCGAGCTCTACTGGCTGCGGCGTGAGCGTCTCTACCCGCACCTCTTCCCCGCGCATGAACCGCAGTCGATGTTCGGCATCGATACGGCCCGTGACGAGGCGCCAAAACACATCCACGCCCTCCATCAGCGTGGCGGCGTTGGCAACGGCGATATCCAAGATACCGTCGTCGAGCGCGATGCC
Organism: Gemmatimonadota bacterium; assembly: GCA_039586875.1. Taxonomy (GTDB): domain Bacteria; phylum Gemmatimonadota; class Gemmatimonadetes; order Gemmatimonadales; family GWC2-71-9; genus JAOTVV01. Next base: position 5,894 of record JBDHJO010000005.1, read on the forward strand.
CGGACGGAGACGCACGAACGGCGGGACAATCTCGCCGCAATTGGCGACCAGGACCATCACGGCGTCCATTTCGGTCGTAACGCCGTCGACGGTGATACGATACGGCACGACCTCGAGGTCACCGATGGCCGCCATGCCCTTGACGGCGTACGCGCCCATCCGCCAGCGCCGTTTGTCCTCCCCGGACGTCGACGCCATCATGACGGCGTCGAACCCTGCCCCGCACGCCACGCCGAAGTAGCGATGACCTTCCTCCCGCGCGAGGGAGCCGAGATCGATCGGACGTGGCTTCCCCGTGACCGCCGCTTTCGCGGCCGCCTTGGGGTTCCTCGGCAACCGGAGATTGCCGGCGAGGAGGTTGCCGGTGCCGCCGGGGATGATCGCGATCGGCACGTCCCTCCCCACCATCCCCCGCATTGCCTGCATCGTCGTCCCGTCGCCGCCGTACACTGCTACGAGGTCCGCTCCGTCTTCCACCCCTGCTCGAGCGAGGTGCTCCGCGTGCCCTTCGCGCGACGTCCCCTCCGCGTCGATCGTCCACCCTGCCCGGTGAAAGACCTTCACCACACGGTCGACGACCTTCAGGTCTGCCCGCGCCGCCACCGGATTGAAGATCAGGAGAACTCTCGCCACTAGTACGTCTTCTCCCAGAACAGATCGGCACCGAACTGATAGGTCCCCGCCGTGGGCGTCCCCGTACTCTCACATCCGACGAGCGGATCGACGCTGGCAGCGACGACCCAGGACCGGCTGAGACGGAATTCAAGACTCGCGCCCACGGAAGCTAGCGACGTCGCCCGGTTCCGACAGTATCGGGGACTGGCCGTGAGAAACGCAGTCGTACCGAGGAGCCGAAACTGCTTCCCAACCGCCACTTCGGCACCGGTCACGCCGCTCGCTCCGGTCGTGGGCCGTATTTGAAGGTAGTCAAGCGGAACACCGAGATCGGAGATCAACGCGTACTCCAGCTGGCCGGACACCGTGGTCGACAACCACTGTGCCAAGAGGCGCGACTCGAACCCTGCGGTCGTCGTGCCCTGCCGCAGCGATGACGCACCAAAGAGCAGGTAGTTGATGATCTCGGGTTCGGAGAGCGTCGGCTGGAAATCACTGGTCAGAGTGACCCGAGGATCGTACATCGTCCCGCCGATGTTCACGTACACCTCGACATCCTTCCCCCCGGCCGTGCCGCGCACGATATGCTCGGCGTCGATGTCGAGATCGGCGTTGAGGTCCGGCGTGCCCAGGTACCGAATCTGTCCTCCCGTCACCGCGAAGTCGCGGCTGATCCCGAGCGCGAGCGGCAGACGATAGGTACCGCGTGGCGCTTGGAGCGTCCCGTCGATCCGATAGCGGTTCCGCAGTTTGTTCACGAAGATGTTGCCCGTCAGCAGGACGTTCGCCTCGGTCGAACGGAGCCAGAAGTCCTGGCCCATGTCGACGCGCAAGCTGTCGATCCGCAGGGAATCCAGTAACCGATTCTGGAAATCGGCGCCGAGCCCCTCCGACCGGACCAGGGCGGTATCGACGAATTCGGCAAAGAGCGTGTCTTCGAGATTGACGACGTTCTTCGTCATCAGGTCGGCGAAGTGGAGCACGCCCCGTGTCGCCCTGCCCTGACCGGTCAGAGTTGCCTGGAGCAACGGCCCATCCAACGCCAGGTCCGCGCTCGCCGTCAGCGTAACAAACCCGGGAACATTGATGACGTGGAAGTCTTGCGTCTGAATCGTCAGCGCGACGAGCGGAACGCTGAGTTCCTCCAACCGCACGAACCCCGCTACGGTCGCCCGTCCACCACCGCTGAGCAGCGAGAGCCGCTCTACGTGAATCGTGTCGCCGACGAGGCGGAGTTCGCCGTTCATCGCCTCGTGCCGGACACCGAGCGCCGGGAACGTCGCCGCGCCATCCCGCAACGTCACGCGCCCCGTCAGCCGCGGATCGTCCCACGTGCCCTCGATGCCCAGATCGGCGTCAAAGGTCCCGCCGATATCCTGCACAGGGGGAAACGTCGCTTCCAACAGGCTCAGGTCGACGGAGTCCGCTTGCGCACGCACCGCCACCGGACCGGACAACCGGCGCCGCTCGCGGGGCGCCAAGGCCAAGTCCATCGGCAACCCGATCGTGACGTCAAGGACGGGGACGCCCAACCGACGAAGCTCTACCCGGCCATCGACGCGGCGTTCTGCATACGTCAATCGTCCGCGCACGAGTGGCGCGATGAACTCGCCGTACCGACCACCCTGCATCTCCAGCGACGCATCGATGATCGGCGCTTGGGCGCGCCCTCGAAGTGTGAACGTCCCTTGCAGTTCTCCGCTGCCGATGTCCGTGTCCTTCAGCGCGAGCATCAGGAGATCAGGGACCTGTACGGCCTCGAGTGATCCGTGCAACTCCGCCGACCCGGCGAAGGGCCAGCGGCCGTTCACCGACACGTGCGCACCGCTCGCTCGATTCTGAATTGCCACGCCTATAATCGTGACGCCGGAGTCGTCGACGGCCACGCTCGCTCCGGGATCGATCGACCACACCTCGTGCAGGAGAACGCGCAGCGAGTCGAAGTCTACCCGCAACGCAGCGGTATCTCGCACCCACCGACCGAACCCGCGCCACGCAGCCTCCCCCCACGCCGACTGCGCATCCCACACAAGGGAGTCGGGCCGTCCGTGCAGGCGCCCATGAAGCCGCGCGACGCTCAGTGAACCGACGGCGATGGAATCGGCATCGAAATCGACGCCCAGAATGTCGGTGTCGGACACCCACGCAATGGACGCGCCGGCCGCAGAGACGTACGCGGTCTCACGCCGGACATCACGCGCCCCGACATCGGCATACACCTGGAACCGCTCCGGCCGACCCACGATGCGCCCGACCACGCTCACGCGCCCGGACGGCCGCTCGGTCGCGGCACTGAGCGCTGCGAGGCCGACCAGCCGCTGGAGAAGTGGTTCCACCACACCGAGCGAGTCGGTGCGCGCCGTAAACGACAACGTGTCGGGACCGTCCGCCCGCATCCCGAACGCACCTGCACCGTGCAACTGCGTTGCCAGGCCGCGCACCGCAACCGTGTCGGCCACCAGTGCCGTGCCCCGCATGCGCCCGGTGCCAAAGGCCGTATCGATGGGCACGCCTTCGACGACCGAGCGTCCGAGGTCCAATCTCAGCGTCAGGACGGGCACCGAGTCCTGGTAATGGAGTGCGAGCGCTGCACGGCCATTCAAGCGCGTGCGCGGCATCAACGGATTGAAGACCCGCAGATCGAGCGTGTCGATATCGGCGACGACGTCACGCAATCCCCAAGCGGTGTCCACGGCAAAGATGTTCCCGGTGACGCGGGCGGCACCGGCGTCTCCGTCGACGACCGCCTCCAACGGCAGCGAATCGAGCGAACCGCCGAGGCTGATGCGTCCCGCCCACGCGCCGCCAAGTGTGGCAGAATCGTACAGCGACGCGAAGCCCGCGAGCCGAAGGGAGTCCATGTCCAAGTCCGCCCAGATCCCGACGAGGTCGGTGCGGGCGTCGATGCGCACGGATCCCCGGCCCTGCGACGGCGGGTGCGGAGCGTCGCGATGCCAGAACGTTCCGGCGAACGTGGCGTTCAACCACGATCCGTCGAGCGTCCCCCGACCTCCCATCCGGCCGTCTACGATGACCGACGGCACGAGGCGGCGGACCGTGGTCAGCGCGATGCTCGCAGTGTCGACGGCGAATCGCTCGAACACGAAGTCCTCACCAGCCAACGACACGGTGCCGCGACCGCGTGCATACGAGGTTGGCTGCTCCGGAACCAGGTGATCCCGCATCGTCGCATCGATGTCGAGCTGGAGCGCGTTCGAGGGGCCATCCATCCCCACCGACCCCGTCAGTGTGCCGGCGAACGGGAGCGTGTCGAGAAAGCCGCGAACGTAGTCGAGATCGAAGCGATCGAGTCGGAGACTCGTCTCTTGGAACGCCCACGCTTCGCCTGGACCGAGCCGCATCCCACGGTGTCCCTCGAGTCGCCCGCCCGCGCGTCCCGCAGCATCGATGTCTTCACCGCGGAACTCGAGTACCTCGGCATTCAACGACCGCACGCGGTAACGCGCCGTTCCTCTCAGTCCTCGCGGCAGTGCCGCGACCAGACCTACGACATCGTCGGTGAATATCTCCCGAGCACGACCCGTGAGATCCAGAAGGAGCGGGCCGTCGGGCCAGGCGATCGTGCCGCTGAGCTCAGAGCGGCTCTCCGGCAGGTCGACCCGGTCGAGCTCCATCCGCAGCGAGTCGCCGAACAGGCGGACCTCGCCCTGCACGGCGCGAACGTCGAGTGCCGGATCGGACGACCGGACGGCTCCCGACGCAACACGTGCAACGATGGGGTCGTCCGGCACGGGGGATGCGACGCGCAGGTATGACAGCTCCGCATTCAGCTCGGTGAACCGACGCACCTGGAGTGGTCCGCCCTCGCCTTGCTCCCACTCCACCACATCGGCTGGCGATGCCGTGAGCGGGCTCTTCACGATGACGGTCCCGTCGGTGATGCGCACGTCGGCGAAGGCGACCAGCGGCGAGGGGCCGCCATTGCCCGACGGATCCGGATCGATGACTTCCTCGAAATTCCACCGCGCGCCCGGCGCAGGCTGCACGATGGTGATCGTGACACCGGTCAACGACAGGGAGCCGAACACGATCCGACCTGAGAGCAGATCGCGCACCCGGTACTGTGCCCCGAGCCGGGCCGCCGTCAGCACCGGCGCCCCCTCGCGGTGCACGACCCGCACATCCGAGATCTCCAGTCCGCGAAGGAACGAACCACCGACCTCGCCGACTTCGATCGTGCCGCCAAGTGCGGCGTTTGCCGTGTGCACAGCCCACCGCACGAGCTCCTGACGGCCGACTTGCGTCCGCAAACCGGCACTCGTGATGCCGAGCACGACGCCGGCCAGCCACGCGGCTGCCACGCCGAGAGCGATGAGAATGCGACGGGCCATCAGAACGGCTGACCCACGGAGAGGTGGATGCGCCAACGGGAGAAGAAGTCCCGTTGGGGTGCGAAACTGTCGTCGATCTTCACCAGTTCGGTCGTGTCCTCGTCGACCTTCACCTCCTTGTAGAGCACGCTCTTGTCGGGCGGGTACGGATTGTATGCGACGTCCAGTCGGATCGGTCCCAGCGGGGAGCCCAACCGTACGCCAACGCCGGGTGTCACCCGCAACCCCGGCGCATCCGGGTTGTCGGTGATCCGATCCCTCAGCCGACCGGCATCGACGAAGATCGCACCGGAGAGCTTGTTCGACACGCCCGGTAAGGGGAACCGGAACTCGATGTTCATGACCAGGAGATCCGTGCCGCCGGTGGGCGATGTCCGTATCGTGCTGTCAGCACGTTCGGAGTCGATCGGGGTAACCTGAAGGACACGCACCACGGGCCCCAGCTCGTTCTGCCCGTAGCCCCGTACCGTGTTCGCGCCGCCGGCATAGAACCGGTCCTCGGTCGGGACGTACTCGACGTCGCCGCCGGATCCACCCAACGTGGCCGGCAGGATCGTGCCGAGTTTCAGGCGCACGCTGAGCACGCTGCGTTCGGTGACGCTTCGATAGCCCGCGAACTCGATTGTGCCCTTCGTGAATTGCACGAGTGTGTCCGAGCCGATGGTCGGCGATGCCCACGTGATCTCCCCGGCGACCCAGCTGCCACGCGTCGGATTGAGCACCGAGTTTCGTCGTTCTCGGACGGTTGCCAGGGTGATAGCCGACCGGCGCCGGCGTTCCTGGAAGAAGGTGGTGTCCGCGAGCGTACAGACGTTGAGCAGTGCACAGAACGTCGCGGGATCGGCCTGGGTACTTCCCCACGAGAGCCCGTACGCGAGCGTGACCGGAAGGCGCGGACCGACGTCGTACGCAATCCCGACCTCGCCACCAATCGCCTCACGCAAGTAGGCGCGGTATTCGGTATACCGTTCAGCAAAGAACGTGAGCGTCCCGCGGGTACGGTTCGAGAACAGGTACGGCTCGAGCACGGTCACATTGAGATTGTAGTTCAGCTTCAGCCGGGTCGAATCCTCTTTCGCCAGGGCCGGACAGACCGAGTTCTCGAAGCCGAAGGCCAGCGGGTCTCCAGCACCGATCCTCGACGTGCGCCCCTGGATCTGAAGCCGTCGGCCACCACCGAGGAAATTGAGGAAGGAGTACGACGCGAGCGCGCGAAAGCAGTCGATCGTGCCGTAGCCGCCACCGAGTCGCACCCGATGCCGTGGGCCCTCCGCGAGGCGGATGCGCACATCGACGACGGAGTCGGAGGCGGCGCCGGCCGTATCCACCAACCCGACATTCACGTATGAGAAGAGATCGGTGCGGTACAGCTCCGACTGGCTGTCGTACAGATCTCGGAGACGAAACAGCCGCCCCGATCTGAGCGGGAGCGTGCGCCGCACAACCGACTCATCGACCGCATCGAGACCGTCGATCGTGACCTCACCGATGGTCGTGGGAGGGCCGGGATCGATCCACAGATCGATGAACGCGGACCGCGCACGCCGATCCACATCGAAGTTCCGGAACACCTCCGCGAACGGGTATCCGCGGTTCGCAAGCCGGACGCGAATCGTGTCGGCCGAGGCGAGCATCAGCAGACGATTGAACGGCTCCCCGACCCGCAGCGGTAGTCGGTCGGCGATCTCTCCTGCTGGGGCGACCGCCTCAAAGCCCCGGACGGCGATCGAGTCGACCACGACTGGTGGGCCCTCGTCGATCACGAACGTGACGTGGACGTCCGTTTCGGATCGGCGCACGACGGTATCCACCTGTGCCTCGAGGAAACCGCTCTGGCGGTACAGCGCGGTGATGCGCAGCGCGTCGCGACGGAACTCCGTCTCGTTGAGGTACCGCTTCTCGCCAAGACCGATCCAGTTCACCGCCGACGCTCGCGCAAACCAGGACGACTCGGAGGTCGCGATCGATATACGAAGCGACTCGTCCCGGATCGAACGATTCCCCTCGAATTCCACTGATCGCACCACGAGGCCGCGCGCTTGAGCCCCCAGAGCCTGCGGTGAGGTCACGAGAGCGACACCGGCGATGACTGTGAGCGCGAGACGTTGAATGAAAGCACCACCCCTGCACGAGAACCGACCGACACCACGAATTGACCAATGCGGCACCCTTCCGTAGCTTGCCGCTGCATCCCCAACCCTCTTACCCCACCCAACGATGATCATCCCAAAACTACGCACGCGAATGGGTACTCTGGGAGTGATGACGCTCATTCTGTCCGCGGCAGCCGGGCCTGCGGTCACGGCGCAAGAAGGACTTCCTGACCGCATTCAACGACACATGGACGAACCCGCGGTTCGGAACGGAGCGTGGGGTGTGGTGCTGCTCGACGAGGACGGGTCGGAGCGGTACGGCCACAACGCCGACCAGTTGTTCGTCCCCGCATCGAACACCAAGCTCGTCGTCACGGCCGTCGCCAGCGCCCTGTTGCCGCCTGAATACCGGGCGCGCACCAGCATCTATGCGTCGGCACCAGTCGGAGAAGACGGCGTCGTGGACGGCGACCTCATCGTGTACGGTCGGGGAGACCCAACGTTTTCCCACCGGTGTTACGGCACCGATACGACTGCCGTTGGCGTCTGCGATTCGTTGTGGCAGCGGATGGACGCACTCGCGTCCGCCGTCGCAGCGAGCGGCGTCCGCCACATCCGGGGAGGGATCATCGGTGACGGCAGCTACTTCGAGCCCACGCTGCACCACCCCAGCTGGGGTGTGTACAACTTGAACTGGTGGTACGCGGCTCCGGTGAGTGCCCTCGTATTCAACGACAACAGCCTGGACCTCACTTACGCGCCTGGCGCGCAAGAGTTCGCACCCGTCACGATCTCGATCGCTCCCGACCTCGGGCTGTTCCTGTTCGAGAACCGCACGCACACGCTGCCGGCCGGGACACGGCGGACGATTGACTTCTTCCGCCACCCGGGCACCGCCGCCATCTGGGCCGAGGGCGGCGTGCCGGCGGACGATCGAGAACGGAAGGAGTACTTCGCGGTCCATGATCCGAACCTGGTCTTCGCGGCTGCGTTGCGGCAGGCACTCGCGCGTCGCGGCATCAGCGCCGGCGGACCCACGAAAGCTACGACGGACCCCACAACGTATGCCGCATATCGCGAGACCGATCCGATTGCCGAGATGGTATCGCGACCGCTCGCCGACATGATCTTCCCGATCCTCAACTCGAGCCAGAATCTCTTTGCGGAGTCCCTGCTCAAACAGCTCGCTGCAGCGATCAGTGGGGAGGGTTCGTGGGAAGCTGGTCTCGAGCTGGAAAAGCAATTTCTCATCGACTCGGTCGGCGTGGACTCCACCGCATTTGCACTGGCGGACGGCTCCGGCCTTTCCAACTGGAACCTGTTCACGCCGCGCACGCTGGCGACCGTGTTGCACTTCATGCGGGACCATCCCACCAACGCCGGCTTTCTGGCGGGTCTGCCACGCTCCGGCGAGCTTGGCTCGCTGCGTCGCCGATTCGTCGACACGCCGCTCGAGGGACGCGTCGTCGCGAAGACCGGATCCATCGCGAACGTCAACACCCTGTCGGGTTACATCGAGCGCCCGGACGGCCGACCATGGGTGTTCTCCGTGATGCTGAACAACCACACCGCCTCCGGCCGTGAGGCACTTGCCGCGATCGATTCCATTGTGGTCGAGCTGGGGCGGTAACGTCAGGTACCCCGGAGCGCCGCGACAACCTCGTCCGTCGTGACGTACTTCACGCGTGGGCGGTCGGCAGCTTCGCCCCGTGCGCGTTCGAGCGCGTCCAACCGCTTCCAGTCGTCGAAGGTCAATAACCCGGATTGACGCTCCCGCACGATCGACTCGGCATCCTCCAGATGGGCCGGTGTGGGGAGCCGTCCTGTACGAGCGTCTTCCGCGATCGCCGCCACCGTTTCACCCGCATCGGGCTTGTTCGTGCCGATCACACCGGACGGACCGCGCTTGATCCAGCCGCTGGCGTACATGCCCGGTACGATGCTGCCGCCCACCCGATCGAGCACACGGCCCACGTCGTTCGGGATACGGCCGCTCTCGTCATCGAACGGTACACCGGGAATCGGCACACCTCGATAGCCAACGGACCGAAAGACCAGGTCCACCGGGATCTCCTGCTGCTGCTCGGTTGCGCGCGGACGGAGGGTCCCATCGTCCGCCGGGTACAGCTCGTTGCGAACGATTCGGATGGCACGCACGCGGCCGTGCTCGTCTCCCACGAGTTCCGTCGGCGACACCAGGAACCGCAGCGTCAAGGTCTTCCGTCGTCCTCCGGGGGCCCGCCCGACGAAGCTCTGCAGGATCTCCAACTTCCGGTCGAGCGTACGGTCACCCGCATCCGCAACGGCCGCCGCACTCAGCGGATCCAGCGCGATCTCCTCGTCGACCACCTGGATATCAGCGCCGGCCAGCTCGCCGAGCTCCCGCACCTCGGCGTTCGTGAACGCCGCCTGCGCCGGGCCTCGTCTGCCGAGAATGTAGACCTCGCGCACATGGCTCTTGGCCAGGGCGGCCAACGCATGATCCGCGATATCCGTGCGGCCCAGTTCTTCGGGCGTGCGGCAAAGAATTCGCGCGACGTCCACCGCCACATTCCCGACACCGACAACGGCCACGCGCTGGGCCGTCAGATCGAATGCATGGTGCCGGTAGTCGGGATGGCCATTGTACCAAGCCACGAACTCGGTGGCCGTATGGCTGCCGTCGAGATCCTCCCCCGCGATGCCCATCCGCCGATCGGTCTCCGCGCCCGTCGCGAAGCACACGGCGTGATAACGGTGTCGGAGTTCCTCGACGGACACGTGCCGACCGATCTCGATATTCCCAAAGAACCTGAATGCTCCATCTCCGGCGGTGCGCTCAAATGCTTTGGTGGCGTTCTTGATCTTCTGGTGATCGGGGGCAACGCCAAACCGCACCAGTCCATAGGGCACGGGAAGTCGCTCGAACATATCCACGGCAACGTCGAGCGCCGGGCGCTGCTTGAAGAGGTGCTCAGCCGTGTAGAAGCCGGCAGGGCCAGACCCTACGATCGCAATCCGGTACCGCGGTTGTTGCACGTCAGCACTCCCCATCCGTCACCGCCTCCTTCTTGGTCGTGGCGTGCTGGATGATACCCTCGCGCGACTACCCACCGGAACCCGCCCTGGTGGCAGCGGACGGCACATTCTACCTTCCCGTCTGTGAAGATCTACACGAAGACCGGTGACGCCGGACAGACATCGCTGTTCGCCGGCGGGCGAGTCAGCAAGGACTCGATTCGCGTCACGGCGTACGGGGATACGGACGAACTCAACGCAGTGCTGGGGATCGTCCTCACCACGACACCCGAGGAGTTCGAACGCACTGTGTTGGAGTCGGTCCAGCGGGACCTGTTTGCGATCGGGGCTCGCCTCGCAAGCCCGGCCGCGCCCGAGAACGCGACCGCCGACCGGATGGCGCTCCCGGCCGAGCGCATCGGGGAGCTCGAGCAGGCGATCGACCGTTGCGACGCCGACCTGCCGCCCCTCGAGTCGTTCATCTTGCCGGGCGGGACGCCGAAGGCCGCAGCCCTCCACCATGCGCGTACCGTATGCCGACGCGCCGAACGCTCGGTGGTCACGCTACACGCGACGGCGGAGGTGCCGGCCGAGATCTTGACCTACCTCAACCGACTCTCGGATCTGCTCTTCATGCTCGCCCGCCTCGCGAACCACAGGGCAGGCGTCGTAGACAACACCTGGTAGACCGTGCCCGACTACCGATTCCTGCAACTCGACGTGTTCACCGATACGCCGCTCTCCGGCAACGCCTTGGCCGTGTTCCCGGACGCTCGGGGGATCGATCCATCCACCATGCAGGCGCTGGCTCGGGAGATGAATCTCTCCGAGACCACGTTCGTTCTGCCGTCCGACCGGGCAACGCGCCGTGTGCGGTTCTTCACGCCCACCGCCGAGATTCCGTTGGCCGGACACCCGACCATCGGTACATGGTGGCTGCTCGCGGAGCTCGGAGCACTCAGCCTGCCCGAGACGGGCGAGCAGGAACTCCTACAGGAAACGGATGCCGGCATTCTCCCGGTACGCATCCGGATGGCAGCCGGACGGCCGGTCGAGATCACCATGGTCCAGTCCCCGCCCGAGTTCATGGCGGTGGTCGAGGACCGCGAGGGATTGAGCCGGGCGCTGGGTGGTGAACCGGGAGTCGTCGCTCCTGCCCCGGCACCGCAGGTCGTCTCGACGGCACTGCCCCAGCTCATGGTGCCCATCGGCTCGCTGGACGCGCTTCGCCGCTTGCCCTCAGGGGGTGCAGGCGGAAGTCTCGCAACGTTCCTCAGGGACCACGGGACCGAGTGCGCGATGTGCTATGCCCTCGAGACGGAGTCCCCCGAGGCTACCGTACACTGCCGCATGTTCGCTCCGGCGCTCGGTGTACCGGAGGATCCCGCGACCGGGAGTGCCGCCGGAGCGCTTGGCGCCTACCTCGTCCGCTACGGTGTTGTGCCTCTCGAAGACGGACGGGCGCGCCTAGTCGTCGAGCAAGGGATCGAGATCGAACGACCGAGCCACATCACCGTGACCGTCGTCGCGCAGGATGCCGACAGCGACCAGATGCGCGTGGAGGTCGGCGGAACGGCCGTCACCGTCATCGAAGGGACCGTTCGCTTGTAGTCTCGACTCCCACCACTTCGGCACCACGACGTACCGATTACCTCTGTCAGGCTTGCACTCTGAGCACGCGCCAAAGTCCGCCCGGCAAGACAGCGAACAAAGCCCGAAAAAAGCCAAGCCTTTGTGTACACCACTTGAGGAAGGTCCACCGCACGTCGAGCGTACGCTGCATGGTGGTTTTTCCACATATGCAGCGCAATGCATCATCACAAGTCGTTACCATATAAGCGTTTGAGAGTTATCAAGGTCGAGGAAATGTTGATTGTGGAAACGCAAAAGTGGATAAACTACAGAACGGATTGTCTGAAAACGATTTGTGATGTGGAAAACACAAATTTCTTGACTCCACAGCGGGCGTTTCCTATATTCGGCCCGCCTTGATTCGGCCATTTTGGCGGGTCCTCTCGACTCGCCCTCCTTCCAGGTGGCGGCCGTTGCTTCCAGACCTTTTGGGGCGCCCATGACCCAAGTGCGTAGTGGCAAGTCGAAGGCTTTCTTCCGTTCCAACGCCTCTGGTGCGTTCGACCAGTACCTCCAAGACATCCAAAAGCTCCCGTTGATCGACAGCCCTGAAGAGGAGCGCCGACTGGCGCGTCGCGCACGGAGCGGAGATCAGACAGCGGCGGAACGGCTCGTGACGGCCAACCTCAGGTTCGTGATCTCGTACGTGAAGAAGTACCAGGGTCACGGGCTGGATCTCTCGGAGTTGGTGGCGATCGGCAACGAGGGGCTCCTGAAGGCCGTGAAGAAGTTCGATCCCGACCAAGGCGTGAAGTTCATCTCGTACGCCGTGTGGTGGGTGCGGCAGGCCGTGCTCAAGGCGCTGGCGGAACAAACACGCAGCGTGCGGATCCCCCTGAATCAGAACAGTCACCTCATTCGCATGGCCCGAACCGAGACCTACCTGTCCCAGGAGCTCGGCCGTGAGCCGACGGACGACGAGATTGCGCGCGCACTCGACGACTCCGTTGAGAACGTGCGGAGCGCGCGACGCATGACGGCGGCTGAGATGTCGCTGGACGCTCCGGTCGACCGCTCCGATCGCGATGCGGCCACGCTGGGAGAGCGTTTCGCCGGACAGGAAGGCGGCGAGATCGAAGCCCAGACGGACGGGAACCTCATGCGGGAATTCCTCGACGACATTCTCTCCACCTACCTCACGCCGCGAGAACAGAAGATCCTCTATCTGTACTACGGTCTGGAGGAGGGATCCGAGGGGATGACGTTGGAGAAGATCGGCGAGCTGATGGGCGTGACCCGCGAGCGGATTCGCCAGATTCGCGAGCGGGCGTTCGAAAAGCTGCGTGAGAGCCCGCACGGGGAGGCACTCAAGGGGTTCTGGGCAGCCTGACGCCTGCCGGCATGCCCTGGCACATGAACGCGGCCGCCTCCGGGTGGCCGCGTTTTCCATACACCTCACGGTGATCGCGCCCCTCACCGTATCTTCCGTCCATGCCGAATCGGTCGCTACCACTCTTCCCACTTCCCCTGGTGCTCTTTCCGGGCGAGGGACGGGAACTGCACATCTTCGAGCCCCGATATCGCCAACTCCTCGCCGACTGCGGCCATGCCGACGGGCGCTTCGGGATCGTGCCTGTGCATCCGGACGACCCACCCCCGCCGCCGATTGGCTCCGTCGGCTGCCTGGCCCGCATCGACCAGGTCATTCCGCACCCAGACGGGCGGGCAAACATCGTGGTAGCAGGCGAAGCGAGGTTCAGGATCGACGCCTACCCCGATACGGACCGCCTGTACTTCGTCGGGGCCGTCTCGGGATTCGATGACTCACCGGAGCTCGATCCAGAAACGCTCAGCGCACTTGCTCGCGACGTGCGCGGCCGAGTGATCACCTATCTCGATGTGGTGGCTCAATTGACGGAGCAGATGTCCGCAAGGGCTATCCCGGACGACCCTGCGGGGCTTTCCTTCTTCGCCGCCGCGCTCATCGGTGTCGACGTGTCGATGAAGATGCATCTGCTGAGCCTGACATCGGCGCTGGAGCGACTCCGGACGCTGTCCGGGCTGCTCGATCGCGGCACAGAGGAGGCGTTGCGGCAGCTCAAGGTGAAGGAACGCGCCAAAGGCAACGGGAAACGGCCCAGCATCGGGAAGGGGGCGATCGGGCCGTGACGGTTCCGCAGACCGTCGTACGGGCGCTCGCCCGCGTGGTGGGCGACCGCTGGATCCGGACCGCAGTGGCGGAGTTGGAGATGTATGCGGCCGACGCGCTTCCCACCAAACGGCGCCGTCCGGGCGTCGTCGTGCTTCCCGGCGACCCGGCGGAGGTTGCGTCGGTCGTTCGGATTCTCGCCGACGCGGGCGTGCCGTTCGTGGCGCGTGGCGCCGGTACCGGACTGTCGGGCGGGGCAATTGCCGGCGCCGACGCGGTCGTCGTTGTTCTCACGAGACTCACCCGCATCATCGCCATCGATCCACAGAACCGGTCGGCTACCGTCGAAGTGGGCGTCATCAACGACCGGCTGACGGCAGCGGTAGCCGCGCATGGCCTGCACTACGCACCCGATCCGTCGAGCCAGACCGTGTGCACGATCGGCGGGAATGTGGCGGAGAACGCCGGTGGGCCGCATTGCCTGAAGTACGGGGTTACCACGAACCACATCCTCGCTCTCGACGTCGTGCTCCCCGATGGATCGCAAGCGACGCTGGGCTCGCCGTCAGGCGACGCCTGGGGTCCCGACCTCGTCGGTCTGTTCGTGGGGAGCGAGGGTCGATTCGGTATCGCCACGTCGGTCACCGTGCGACTCACACCCACGCCCACGGTCGTTCGCACACTCCTGGCGGATTTCACGAGCCTCTCTGCCGCCGGTGAGTGTGTCTCGGCCATCATCGCCTCCGGAATCGTGCCGGCGGCCCTGGAGATGATGGACCGCAACTGCATCGGTGCGGTCGAGGCCTCGATCTATGCGGCGGGATACCCGACCGATGCCGACGCCGTCCTGTTGGTCGAACTGGACGGACGCGATGCGACCTCGGTCGCCGAAGATGCCGCTGCGGTTCGAGGGTTGCTCGAGGACCACGGGGCACGCGGCGTGAGCGAGGCAACCGATCCAGCGGCGCGTGCGCGACTCTGGCATGGTCGCAAGAAGGCTTTCGGCGCACTCGGCCGTATCAGCCGAGATCTCGTCGTGCAGGACACAGTCGTTCCGCGATCGGCGCTCCCGGAAGTCCTCCGCGCCATCGAAGAGATCGGGAAGACCTTCGGCATCACGATCAGCAACGTCTTCCACGCCGGCGACGGCAACCTCCATCCGAACATCACCTTTGACGCGGAGAACCCTGAGGAGATCGTACGGGTGGAGGAGGCGGCAGCGGCGATTATGCACGCATGTGTGCGGGCCGGTGGGACGGTAACCGGGGAGCATGGGGTCGGACTCGACAAGACTCGATATCTGCCGCTGATATTCGATGCGGAGACCTTGGGAGCGATGCAGGCAGTACAGCGCGTCTTCGACCCCCGGGATCTCGCGAATCCTGGCAAGGTGCTCCCAACGCATGGCGTCGCCCACTGGCACGCAGTCGACCGACGAGGTGCCGCGTGATCGGTGATCGCGTCCGCAGTCTGCTCGGGCCGGACGTTGTCGCCGGTACTGCTACAGGGGGACAGCCGATCGTCGCGCCGCGCGACGAGGATGGGGTAGCGCTGCTCCTCCGCGCTGCCTGCGCGCACGGGTGGGGCGTACGCATCGCCGGTCTTGGTCACTGGAGACCGGACGATGGGCCGGCCGATGTGGTCCTCTCTACGCGTCGCATCGATCGCCCGGTACGGGCCGCTCCCGAGGATCTCGTGGTCACGGCCGACGCCGGCCTGGCCTGGTCGGCGATGCAGGCCGCCCTTGCCGAGGAAGGGGTCTGGGTCGGGATCGACCACCCCGGTACCGAGCGGTCGGTGGGATCCGTGGCCGCCACCGCCACGACCGGCGCGCTCAGCAGCGGCATGGGACGCGTGCGAGATCACGTGCTTGGCCTCACCCTCGTCACCGGCGAGGGTCGCATCGTTCGTGCCGGCGGCACGGTGGTCAAGAATGTGGCCGGGTACGACCTCGCCAAGCTTGCGGTCGGGAGCTTCGGCGCCTTCGGCGTGGTGACATCGGTCACGTTCCGATTGCGGGCCGTTCCACGTGCCGATCAGACACTCCAGGTGCAGGGTCGGCGTGATCAGCTGCTCGAGGCGGCTCTGGCCGTAACGGAGGCGGGCATCATCCCCAGTGCGCTCGAGCTCCGAAACGCAGCACGGGACGAGCGTGCGTCTTGGTCGCTGGCCGTACGCGCGCTGGGCCGGGCTGCCGAGGTTCGAGCAACCCTGGAGGCGGTCCGACAAGAAACCGGTCTGCCGTGGGAGGTCGTGGACACGGGTGCGGCAGCAGCGTTTTGGCGCAACTGGCAGCACCGGGCCATTCAGTCACCGACGACGATTCGACTGGGGTGCGTGCCGACGGGCTTGGCACGGTGCCTCGACGCGGTCACGCGGATCGGCCCTGACGTGGTCGTCTCCGTATCCGTCGCCTCCGGATCACTCCGGGTAACGACCGACTGTGGACCTGAAGCGATCGACCGTCTCCGCCACACGATGACCGAGATCGAAGTACCGGTGACGGTCGAGCGCGGACCGTGGTCCACGCTCGCCGCCGCAGGTCACTTCGGAGCCTACCGGGAAGGGGTCGGGCCGCTCGTCACCCGCCTCCGCAAGACCTTCGACCCCAAGTCCGTTTTCGTCGTCCCCGTGGGAGCCGGAGCCTAGCCGTGTCATCCACCGCGGGGCTCGACCCCTGCGTACACTGCGGCTTCTGCCTGCAGAGTTGCCCGACCTATCGGGTCACGGACGACGAGTCGGATAGTCCGCGAGGGCGGATCGTCCTCATGCAGGCCCTGGAGCGCGGGCATCTCCCTGCTGATGACCCGACGCTGCACCTGCATCTCGACCGTTGTCTCGGGTGCCGTGCCTGTGAACCCGCCTGTCCGTCGGGCGTGGAGTATGGCCAGGCCCTGGAGGCGACGCGCGCGGCCCTGCATCGTACTCGATCCCTGCCACTCGCAACGCGATCGCTCCACGGAGTGATTGCGGAACCCAAGCTCCGGCGTGCCGTCTTCGGGGCTGCTCGTCTCCTGCGTCCGGTGAGTCGCCGATTCGCGGGAGCATCGCGTTTCGGAGTGGCCTGGGGCATGCTCGCGGCAACGCAGCCCGTGGCGATGCGTCCGTCCGCAGCCGCGCGCTCGACTACTCCCTCGGAACCGTCCACCGATCCGCGCGCCGAGGTTGCCCTGTTCCGCGGATGCGTCATGGACGATCTTTTCGGCCACGTGCACGCGGCGACTGCGAGAGTCCTTCAGGCCAACGGCTATCGGCTCATCGACGTGCCGGCCCAGGGCTGTTGCGGCGCCCTTCACGTGCACGCCGGACAGCGCACGCAGGCGCTCACCCTCGCCCGTCTCAACCTTACAGCGTTCGAGGCGCTCCCCGATGACACTCTGCTCGCCGTGAACGCCGCCGGCTGCGGTGCGATGCTGAAGGAGCTGGGGCACTTGTTTCGGGGCGAACCAGATGAGCCCAAGGCCACGCAACTGGCGTCCCGCGTGCGGGACATCTCCGAAATCGTGGCGGAGGCAGGGCCGCGACATGGAGCACCGCTGAACCTGCGCATCGCGTACGATCCGCCGTGCCACCTCCTCCACGCGCAGCGGGTGACCGACGCTCCTCGCAGGATGCTCGAGGCCATCCCCGGAATCACGCAGGTGACGCATGCGGACGCGGACCAGTGTTGCGGAAGCGCCGGGAGCTACACGTTCGCCCAACCCGAAATGTCCACCGCCGTGTTGAATGCAAAATCCAGAGCCATCGCTGACGCCGCACCGGATGTCGTCGTCACAGGAAACCCCGGATGCATCATGCAGATCGGGGCAGGACTACGCGCGATCGGGCTCGAGATCCCGGTGATCCACCCGATCGAGTTGCTGGATTGGTCGTACGAGCACGCGGGGTACTACCGTGATTGATCCCGGCACACCCAACCCGATACCGCATGTCCAATCGCGTCACGCCGTTTCCGCAGCCGAGGAAACCGCCGTGCTGCACGGTGCGGCTGTCGCGGTGTCTTCCAGGTCAACCGTGAGCATCACCGGTGCGGGCGCCGTCGCGTGCCTGCAGGGGGTCCTCACGAACGACGTCGAGCAGGCCGGTGACCGGGGGGTGGTCTTCGGGGCACTGCTCACACCGAAGGGCATGATCGTCACTGACCTCTGGTCGGCGCGGACGGAGAGCGCGCTGCTCGCCGTTCTTCCATCGAAGGGGTGCGGCCCGGCCCTGCAGATCTTCGAGCGGTACTTTCCTCCACGCCTGGCGAAGGCACACGACCGATCGGCGGAGACGACGGTCCTCGAATTGTACGGACCGGAGGTGCGCGCCATGTTGGAACGGGCCGGGCTGCCCCTCCCCGCACCGGGGGCCGCAGCGGTGGTCGACGCGGCCGGATCACGGTGTGATCTTGTCTGCCCGCACGAAGGGGCTCCCTTCGCAGCCCTCGCCATCTATCAGCATTCCGGCGCCGACGCAGTGCAAGGAGCACTCACCGAGGCGGGCTTGGTCTCTGTCCCGCCCGCCGCCGGGCATCTCGTTCGCATTCTGAGCGGATGGCCGGAGCTCGGGGCAGAAATCGGCGTCAAGACCCTACCCCAAGAGGTCCGATTCGACGATATCGAAGGCGTGTCGTACACGAAGGGGTGTTACACCGGCCAGGAAACCGTGGCGCGGGTACACTTTCGGGGACACCCCAATCGACGGCTGGTCGGACTCGTCTGGCGGGATATGCCGGACGCCGACGATGCCTCTATCGTGAGCGACGAGAAAGTCGCAGGTGACGTGACCAGCGTGGCTTGGAGCGAGGCGTGGAGCTTGTGGATCGGCATCGGGATGGTCCGCCGGACGTTGGAGATCGGGAGTCGGGTCGTCGCCGCCGGGTCCGACGCCCAGGTGGTGAACCTCCCCATCCCGAAGCCGTGAGTTCGAGACCGATGGTCTCCGCGGACGCTTCAACATGAACATCTTCATCACCGGTGGCACCGGACTTGTCGGCAGCCATGCGATCACGAGGTTCGCACCGCAGGGGCACGACGTGCGCGCGTTGGTGCGCTCGGCAGATGGAGCGCGGATGGTCGAAGCACTCGGCGCCAGCGCGGTGCAGGGATGTGTGGAGAACGCGGACGACTGGGCGAGTGCCGACGATGCGGATCTGATCATCCATGCTGCCGCACTCGTCGTTGCATCGACGTCGTGGGACCGTTACGCGGCCGTCAACGTCGAGGGCACGCGGCACGCGGTCGCGGTCGCCGCTGCCGCCGGGGCGCGGTTGATCTACGTCTCCTCGATAGCTGTATACGGATTGCGCCCCGACGCCCATGCCCCCGGCGGCATCGACGAGACCTTCCCCTTCGCACCGATCGCACCGGCCGACTACTACGCTCGGTCCAAGCGGGAGGCCGAGGAGGTCTTGTGGCAGGAAGCCGAGCGATTGGGGGTATCCGCCGTAGCACTTCGCCCCTGTCTCATCTACGGCGAACGCGAGCGGCTCTTCATGCAACGACTGCTGCACATTCTCCGCCTTGGCGTGGCACCGATCGTCGGGCCGGGGCACAACCGGCTCGGCATGGTCTATGCCGGCAATGTCGTCGACGCGATCGAGTGCGCCGTTGCCCGGCCGCACGTCACCGGCGCGTTCAACACCACCAATGACGGCGGCTTTACACAACGCGAGTTCTACGCAACGATCGCACGTGGGATGAAACGCGGAATACGGCAGGTTCGCGTACCCACAGCACTGGTGCTTGGAGTCGGCCGACTGTGGTACCTCGCGTACAAACTGACCCACCCCGGGCAGTACATGGGCGTCGGTTCGTCCAGCGGCCGCTTCATGGCACGAGAGAACCCCTACACGTCGATCAAGGCGGAACGGGAGCTCGGCTGGGTACCGCAAACGCCGCCGGATGTCGCGCTGCAACGATCAGTGGAATGGTTTCTTGACGGTCGTGACCTGACGTAGGTGGCGACGGCCTGCGCGAGCGTACGGCCGGCTACGGCACCTGCCGCCTGAAGTACTCCGGCTCGCTACCGGGCTTCCATTTGATGTTGCAGCCGAGGCTCGGCTTCTGCTTGCCCGGAATGCTCTTCCCCGCGATCAACGCATCGAGTGCGGCCCGCAGGTCGGCACCATCCGGTTGCGAACCGTCCTTCGGCCGCGACCCGTCGAGTTGGCCTCGGTACACCAACCGATGCTCCTCGTCGAAGAGATAGAAATCCGGTGTACACGCGGCGTGGAACGCCCTCGCGACCTCTTGTCCTTCATCGAAGACAAACGGGAAGATCCATCCGAGGTCCTTGGCGAGATTGGCCATGTGCTCCGGTGCATCCTGCGGGTACGCGTCCACATCGTTCGCGTTGATCGCGATGAAGGCGATACCCTTGGGTAGGTATTCCGAAGCCAGTCGCGTGACTTCCGGGAGCACGTGCCTCACGTATGGACAGTGATTGCAGATGAACATCGCCACGAGTCCGACCGCGCCACGGTAGTTCGCCGGAGACACAATGCGCCCATCGGTCGCGTTCGGCAGCCGAAAGTCCGGAATCTCCGTTCCGAGGGGCAGCATGACCGAGGGCGTGGCAACCATGGCAAACCTCCGGACGATGGGTACTCGACGTCAAGCACCGCGGGTGCTCGCGAATGGTACACGATGCCTGTCGTCCCAGCTACGGTTGCTTGACCCACTGTCCGTCCCTGGACAGCTTCCACAATCGTGAATCCAGACGGTCAGCGCATCCGAACCCTTACGGTCGATCGGCGTCGCGGCGGCGAACGCGAACAGCGTTCGGACGCCGTGGCGTTGGAGGATCCCCTGGAAATCCGGATCGGCGAGACGCCGCTCGCCGTCGTCATGCGCACACCAGGAGACGACGCGGATCTTGTCACGGGATTCCTGCTCACCGAAGGTATCCTCATCGAACCCGCCGAGATCGCCGAGATCACACCGGTCGACGGTTCGCGCATAACGATTCGCTTTCGTGAAGGCGTGGACGTGGATCCCGGTCGCTTTCAGCGCAACATGTTCATGTCGAGTTCGTGCGGTGTCTGCGGCAAGGCTTCCATCGAGGCGGTGGAGATCTTTGCCCGGCCGTTTCAACCGTTCGCGGTGGCTTCAACCGTCATCGCCGACCTGACGAACCGTTTGCGCAGCCATCAGCCGACCTTCGACGAGACGGGTGGACTGCACGCTGCCGCCCTCTTCGGCCTGGACGGCACGCTGCTGGCCGTTCGCGAGGACGTCGGACGGCACAATGCCGTGGACAAGGTGATCGGTGCCGTTGCCGCCACGGCGTGGCCGTTGCCGGCGGCCTTGCTTGTGGTATCCGGAAGACAGAGCTTTGAGATCGTTCAAAAGGCGGCAGTGGCCGGCATCGGTGGTGTGATCGGGGTTTCGGCCCCGTCGTCACTGGCCGTCGAGCTCGCCGACTCCCTGCACATGTTGCTGGTGGGGTTTGCCCGCGACGGGGCATTCAACGTGTACGCGGGCGCTTCGCACGTGAGTGACGATCTCGACTGATCGACGCTCCAACCGTTACCGAACGAGAGCACATGAACGCGACCCCTTCACCCACGACACGCGAGATCCTCGATCGGTGGCGAGCCCAACCGGCCCCACTGCTCCCGATCCTGCACGCCGTGCACGAGCGCGACGGGCACCTCGCCGAGGACGCACTCCGTGAGGTATCGGAGGGACTTCGCATTCCGCTGGCCGAGCTCTTCGGCGACATCACGTTCTACCATCATTTCAGTCGAGCACCCGGGGGCCATGCGGCTCCGCGCGTTTGCACGGGCCCGGTCTGTCGCCGACGCGGCGGTGACGAGCTCCTGCGTGCGTTGGAGCGCGAGGGCGCGACATCCATGCCCTGCGCCGGGCGATGCGACGACCCAATCCCCGTGTTGCGCGGGAATGCCTCGTACGTAAACGCAGCGGACGGTACGCTGAGCACACGTCCGTCGCCCATCCCCCCGGAGAATCCCGCCGGAATAGAGGAATGCATCTTCGCTGAGATCCGTACACCCGGCAGGGCCTCGATCGACGGATACCGAGCGACCGGGGGGTATGCAGGCCTGGAACGCGCGGTGGCGGCACAGGATCCCCAGGCCGTGATCGACGTCATCTCCGCCAGCGCGCTCGCCGGGCGCGGCGGAGCGGGGTTCCCGACCGGACGGAAGTGGCAGGCGGTACGGGATGCGACCGGGACACCCAAGACCATCGTGTGCAATGCGGACGAGGGCGAGCCGGGGTGCTTCAAGGATCGGGCGATCCTCGACTACGACCCGCATGCCGTGATCGAGGGCATGGCCCTCGCCGCCTACGCCACCGGTGCGACGAGGGGGTTCATCTATCTGCGGTACGAGTACCCGGAGACGTTCGTGACGCTGGAGCGTGCACTCGCTGAAGCGCGGGATGCCGGTCTGCTCGGATCCGCCGTTCTCGGCACGACATTCACCTTCGACCTCTACATACGCCGCGGCGCGGGCGCGTACATCTGCGGTGAAGAGGGCTCCCTGCTCAACTCGCTCGAGGGGAAGCACCCATTCCCACGTAACCGTCCCCCGTTCCCCGTGACACACGGGTACGAGGGGCTGCCCACGGTGGTGAACAACGTGGAGACCCTCGCGGCGGCAGCACAGATCGTCCGGCAGGGTGCAGAATGGTACCGCGGGCTCGGAGCCGACGGCCACGCCGGGACGAAGATCATCAGCCTGTCAGGCGACGTCCGCCGGCCCGGCAACTACGAGGTCCCCATCGGGTTGCCGCTTGGTACCCTCTTGAACGACTGGGCGGGTGGCCCGCCGAACGGCCGCACGGTGCAGGCGGTGACGATGGCCGGTCTCTCCGGCGGTTTCCTTGCCGGGGACGATCTCGACGTGACGCTCGACGAGCCTGCGATCCGCTCAAAGGGCTCCTTCCTCGGTGCCGGCGGCATCATGGTCTTTGACGACAGCCGGGACATGGTGAGTGTTGCGCGGGATGCCATGAGCTTCTTCGCTCACGAGTCGTGCGGCAAGTGCTTTCCGTGCCGGATCGGCACGCATCGCATTACGGAGCGTCTCGCCGGCAAGGCCGGACCGTCGGACATCTCGAAGTGGATCGACGAGATCACCGATCTCGGCAGCACGATGAAAGCGATGAGTGCCTGCGGACTCGGACTGGCCGCACCGCTCATTACGGAAAGCCTGCTTCGGTACTTCCCGGACGCCGTCGCCCGCCACGTCGCGGGTTCTGCATCCTGAGCTCACAGAGGTACGCAGCCATGATCGCCAATCCCTCCGACGCACGCCACGCCACCCTCACGCTCGACGATGAGGAGGTCTCGTTCGCCAAGGGCGAGACGATCTACGAAGTCGCGCGGCGGCACCGTAAAGACATCCCGACACTCTGCTACGATGAACGACTCGAGCCGTTCGGCGGCTGCCGGCTCTGCGCGGTCGAACTCGAGGGGTCGCGGCTGCCGGTGGCGTCGTGCACCACGAAAGCCGAGCCGGGCATGGTGGTTCGCACGACGACGACCACACTCGAGAAGCACCGACGCACGCTGCTCGAGATGGTGGCGTCCGAGAATCGAGAGACCGACGTGGACTCCCTGCGGGGCTTTGCGTCCCAGGAACT
This sequence comes from Gemmatimonadota bacterium, assembly GCA_039586875.1. Classification (GTDB taxonomy): domain Bacteria; phylum Gemmatimonadota; class Gemmatimonadetes; order Gemmatimonadales; family GWC2-71-9; genus JAOTVV01. Next base: position 29,265 of record JBDHJO010000005.1, read on the forward strand.
CGCCACATTGCTCGATCGATACGATGCTCGCACCGGACGCTTCGCGGGCGCTACCTCCGGCACGACGCGCGACGACGATCCGAATCCGTTCATCCTGCGCGACTACGATCTCTGCATCTCATGCTACCGCTGCGTGCGCGTCTGCGCCGAGCAGGAGGGCGACCACGCCATCAGCGTGATGAATCGAGGCTTCGACACGCAGATCACGGTCGAGTTCGCAGGCCTGCTGAAGGACTCGGCATGCACCTTCTGCGGGCAGTGCGTGCAGACGTGTCCGACCGGCGCGCTGGCCGATAAAAAGGCCCTTCGCTACGCTGACCGACCGGAGCCGATCACGAAGACGCGCACGATCTGTCCCTACTGTGGTGTCGGCTGCTCTGTAGACATGCTCACCAAGGCTGACACCGTCATCGGTATTCAACCGGCGATGGATGGCCCCGCCAACCAGGGAGCGCTCTGCGTGAAGGGCCAGTTCGCATGGGATTTCATCCAGCACCCGGATCGTTTGACGGCCCCGCTCGTGCGAGGCGATGACGGCGAGCTCCATCCGACCGATTGGGACACGGCCCTCGACCGTGCAGCTGGGGGCTTCGCGACTGCACTCGAGGAGCATGGAAGAGAGTCCATCTACTTGATCGCGTCGGGCCGTGCGCCGAACGAGGCGGCCTACACGATGCAAAAGTTCGCCCGCGCGGGCCTCGGCACCAATAACATCGACAACTGTAGTCGTGCCTGACACGCTCCCACGGTCGCCGGTCTGGCGGCCTCGATCGGACGCGGCGCCATGTCCAACCCGCTGGAGGACATGGAGAAGCCCGATGTGATCTTCTGCATCGGGACGAACATGACCGAATGCCATCCCGTGGCCGCGACCCGCATCAAGCGGGCGCTCAAGCGTGGGGCCAAGATGATCGTCGCCGATCCTCGCCATATCGGATTGGCCGATCTCGCCGATCTGTACCTGCCGATCCGAGTCGGCTCCGACGCGGCGCTCCTGCTCGCGATGGCGCACGTCATCGCCCGCGAAGGACTCGTCGACGAGGGCTTCGTCAGCGATCGCACGGTCGAAGGCGAGCGGTTCCTCGAGCACGTGAAGGAGTTCACACCCGAATGGGCCTCCACAATCACCGAAGTGCCGGCCGCGGACATCGAGCGCGCGGCCCTCTGGTACGGGCGTGCCGAGCGCGGAGCGATCTACTACACGCTGGGCATCACGGAGCACATCTGCGGCGTGGACAACGTGCAGAGTCTGTGCAACCTCGCGCTCATGACCGGCAACATCGGTCGCGAAGGCACGGGCATCAACCCGATGCGCGGCCAGAACAACATCCAGGGAGCGGGTGACAGCGGAGCGATCCCGGCGAACTATCCGGGATTTCAGCCGGTCACCGATCCGGCGAACCAGGCGAAATTCGAGAAGCTCTACGGGCGTACGGTCGATCTCGAAAAGGGTATGACCAAGGTCACCGCACTCGAGCTTGCCGGCGATCGAATTCGCGCCATGCTGATCGACGGCGAGAACACCGTGGTATCCGATCCCGACCGGATCCACTGCGAGCACGCACTGCGCGCATTGGACCATCTGGTCGTTGTGGATCTCTTCCTGACGGAGACGGCACAGCTTGCCGATGTCGTGCTGCCCGCAACGGCGTGGGGTGAAGCCGACGGTTCGCAGACGAACACGGAGCGCCGAGTCCAGCGTCTGCGGCAGGCCGTGCCACCCCAGGGTCAAGCACGCCCCGACTGGTGGATCGTGAGCGAGATCGCGAAGCGTCTCGACTTCGTCGGTTTTGACTATTCCTCTGCGAAACAGGTGTTCAACGAGCTCTGCAGCGTTTCTCCGATCTATGCCGGATTGGACTGGGATCGGATCGCGGATGGTGAGTATCAGTGGCCGGTGCCGGAGGAGGGACACCCCGGTACACCGATGTTGCACCAGGGCGAGTTCAAGAACGGCCGCGGCATCTTCAAGTTGATCCGGTACCGCGATCCGGCCGAGACGACGGATGACGAATATCCGGTGTGGCTCACGACCGGCCGACGCTTGGCATCCTATCACACGCGAACGCAGACGGGTCGCAGCGCCGGAATCGACTACCTGCTTCCTGAAGAACTCCTGGAAGTACACCCCGACGACGTTGAGCGTTGGGGACTCCAGGACGGCGGGTGGGCAGCAATGCACAGCCGCCGCGGCAGTGTGCGGGTCAAGGTGAGTGCCACACGTCGTTCACCGCCAGGCACCGTGTTTGCGAGCTTCAGCTTCAACGACGTGCCCGTTAACATTCTGACCGGTTCGGGGTACGATCCCGTCACACAGACAGCGGAGTTGAAGGTCTGTCCGGTGCGGCTCGAGGCCGCGCTTCCTCCCAATCGACAGGACGTTGCATGAGCTCAGCCGGCGTGACTCCGTCGTCAAGCGCCCTACAGAATAAGGTCGTCGGCCTCGACCGAATGGTCCCGCTGCTCGACGGTCGCCGTCGGCCGTACGTGAACCTGGACAATGCGGCCACGACGCCACCACTGACGGACGTGGCCGACGCGGTGGCCGAGTTCCTTCCACTGTACTCGAGCGTGCATCGAGGATCGGGATTCAAGTCGCGGCTCAGCACACTGGTGTACGACCAAGCACACGAGATCATTGCACGGTTCGTTGGGGCGGACCCTGGCACCAACACCGTCATCTTCGGTAAGAACACCACGGAAGCGATCAACAAGCTCTCGTATCGACTGCCTTTCGATGACGACGCGGTCGTCATCAGTACGCTCATGGAGCACCACTCCAACGACCTCCCGTGGCGGAACCGGGCCCGCGTCGTGCATGTGCGGGCGACGCCCGAAGGGCGGCTGGACGAGGACCATTTCGACCAACTGTTACGGGAGCACGGGGACAACGTCGCCCTCGTGACCGTCACGGCGGCGTCGAACGTCACCGGTTTCTTGCAGCCCGTGCATCGGCTCGCACGCAAGGCCCACGAAGCCGGCACGCGCATTTTGGTCGATGCTGCACAGCTCGCCCCGCATCGCCAGGTCGACATGAAGCCCGACGACGATCCTGAACATCTCGATTTCGTGGCTCTGGCGGGGCACAAGATGTACGCCCCGTTGGGCACCGGTGCGCTCGTGGGACCAACGGAGTTCTTCTTGGCCTCCGGTCCCGAGTATCCGGGCGGCGGGACGGTCAACGTGGTCACGATGGATGAGGTGCATTGGGCGGGCATGCCGGACCGGGACGAAGCGGGCAGTCCGAATGTCGTCGGCGCTATGGCGATGGCCAAGGCAGCGCAGGTACTGATGGAGATCGGCATGGACGTGGTCGCCCACCATGAGGCCGAGCTGACGGCTTACACACTCGAGCGGTTGGCCTCCGTGCCGAAGCTCATGGTGTACGGTGATGCCGAACCGGCACGGGCGGCCGAGCGCGTGGGCGTGATCCCGTTCAACGTGGAGGGGGTCTCTCACTATCTCGTAGCCGCCATCTTGGGGTACGAAGGCGCGATCGGGGTGCGCAGCGGTTGCTTCTGCGCCCACCCGTACGTCGTCCATCTGCTCGACTTGCCGGCGGAGGTTCGTGACGGTTGGAAGGCTCGGGTGCTTGCCGGCGACAAGTCCGACATGCCCGGGTTGGTTCGCGCGAGCTTCGGCTGTTACAACACGACTGAAGACATCGATCGTCTGATCGAGATGCTCGAGGTGATCGCAGCGGGCGCGCACCGAGGTTCGTATGAGCTCCACACGCCGAGCGGCGAGTACGTTCCGGCTGGATACGACGATCCCCTGCGGGAGTTCTTCTCGTTGGAGTGATGTCGGGAGCGCAATAACTCGTGGGATGCCGCACGCGGGGTCCCTCCATTGTCGATTCCCATACCTCGTCAGGCATGACTGACCGTCGATCGTTCGTCACTACCGTGACCTCGTCGCTGAGCGGCGCCGCCGCCGGACTTCTCACGCCCCGGGCGCTTCTCGCCACTCCCGCACTGCAGGTGGTCGCGCAGCCGACGGTGTTTTGGGCACAGCCAACCGGATCAGAAAACCTCGTGCGGTTCGCGGCGTCGGGAATCGACGCGCCAGCCGGACGACTCCGTGTCTACGATGGTGCCCGTCGGCTCCTTGGCACGGCCGGTATGCTGCGATCGGGCGGCGTCCTGCAAGGCGAGCTCTGGCTACCACTGGATCGACCCGTGTCGGTGACCAGCGAACTCGAAGCCCCGGGCGTACGGGGCCCGCACCGCACGCCGCACCGACTCACGCCGCCGAAGCGATGGACGATAGCCTGGCTCACGATCGCGGCTCCCGACGATCTCGCAAACGCGTTGGCCGATCTGCCGCCCGTCGCACGTATTGTGCAGACAGCTATTTGGCAGGAGGCCGGGGTCATCGCCAACCCGCTGGCTGCCGCGTGGCGCCTGCATCAGTTGGATCACCTGCCGTTCTTGCGGGGAGAGAGTGGTGCGCATCCCTTGCGTAACCAGGCAGGCATCCAAACGGCGAGCATTGCGTTGATCGACGACGTCGACGGCTTCCCGGCCACGACACCGATTGCCCTCGCAGGAAGCGACGTGCGGTACGTCATTCGACGTCACGGTGCTGCACCGTACGCCTGGTGGTCGGCACCGGATGGCAGTCGTGTTCTCGCCGTGACCCTGCCCAGTGGTGCGGATCCCGACACCCTGGGCTTCGCCGACGCGGCCGAGGTCATGGAGTCGCGTATTGCCACACATCTCGCATCGCGCGCGAGTGACGGGTCGTTCACGCTCGTCGCACAGACTGCCGTCCACGATCGGCTCCCGCGCATGGTGGCAGCTGTCACCGAATGGAACCGTCGTTATGCGTTCCCACGGATATTGATCGGCGGCGCTGAGGGGCTTGCCGCCGCAGCTGCGACACTGCCGCAGGACGCGTCGCCGATCACGCTCCCGACATCGAACCTGCCGGCCATCCCTCCGACCGCGTCCCCGGCGGCACACGTGGCGACGGAGCGTATCGCATCGATGCGGAGCCGTGTCGATGCGGCACTCCGCCCACTTGCAAACTTCCTGGCGAACGGCAGTCACCACGACGACCCAGGACGTCGCCTCGCAGACACCATCGACACCACCGTCGCCGGGTTCCTGGCCGTGAATCCGTCTCCGTTCCGACGCACAGCTGTCGTGGACC
>JBDHJO010000115.1:0-9280 GCA_039586875.1 Gemmatimonadota bacterium
CGGCTCGACGACACTGGGACCGGCCGTCTCGAGTGTCATCGTGGAGTTGCGGTTCTTCGACGGCACCACAGGGGAGGTGCGTTGGCAGTCGGCGGCGGGTGTCGAGGAGGTCCGCGTAGACGAACAGCCCGCCTCGCCGATCGACGGGTTGGCACGATCGGCCCTCGTCGCAGTCCTGGATTCGCTGCCGCACCTCGGGGCACGATGACCCGGCGCAGTCTGCTCGCGCTGGTCGCGCCATGGGTCGGCTTCACCCTCCTGCCCGTCGCGCTCGCCACACAGGAGCGTACGACAGCTGCACCAACGCGGGTCGCTGTCACGCCGATCGTCCATGGCGAGCTGCCGCTGGATTCGGGACAGGCGTTCGCAGAGCGCATGGCCCGCCATGTGCGGGCTCGCAACCCGGGCCTGGCCGTCGTGGGTCCTCGGACCGCGACCTCGATCCTCGAGGCATCGTCGATGGCGTTGCACTGAAGGCCGTCTGCAACGCGCTCGACGTCGATGCCATTCTCCACGCCGAGATCGCCGCGCTGATCGAGCGAGGACCATGGACACTGTGGCGTCGGCATGTGCTTCAGGAGCTGCGCGTCATCATCAGAGGCTGGTTGTTCGACTGCACGTCCGGGCTGCCGACATGGGAACGAGCCGGGACAGGTCGTTTCGAACGGATTCAGGACTCCCACTCGCCGGCCTTCTCCCTCTCCGCCATCCCTGCTGTCCTTCCCACCAGTCTGGCCGTCAGCGAGTTCAATGACGCGTTGCCGCGGATTCGAGGATCGGACAGTCCGTAGGAACTGTGGCCACGTACCACCTGCTGGTGCCCGCCGTCCCCACAGCACATCTTGGTCCGCATGGAGCATTGTCCGTTCTGCGGTGCTCGACCCGGAGCCTCGGCCCGCTTCTGCCAGGAGTGCGGGCGGGAGCTGGTGTCGCTGAAGCCGGTGCAGATGGACGCGGTGGACGTGGTCGCGCTCGATCGACTTCGGCGCGAGAAGAAGCGCCTCTCACTCGAGATGGCCGCACTGCACGAAGCGGCGCTCGAGCGCGACCTCACTGAAAGTGAACGACGGTCGTGGACGGCCATGCGCGCGGCGTGGCAGGAAGTGACCGCCGAGCTCACCGAGCGCCTGGACCCGGTCGCACCGCGCGTAGGTCCGCGTCGCCTGCGAGAGCGCCGCCTCGGCGACCGTCGGACCGGACCCGAGGCCGCCACGCCGTCCGAACAGCGCTCTGGCGCTCTGCGCCGCGCCAGTGAGCGTCGCAGCGGCGACGATCGCAGAGACCCTTTTTCGACGGACGCACCCTGACACACTCGACAAGCCGGCTCGCCGCGTTCAGTTTCCTACCCATGCACGTCCTCCCGCTCCTCCTGACCATTTGCGCCATGACCCCTCCCCAGCAAACGGACTCGATTGTGCTCATGGACTTCGCACGGCCTGAGGCCGGTGACTGGTTCATCGTGAACGACGGCGTCATGGGTGGTGTGTCATCGAGCACGATGCAGAACACCTCGGACGGGACAGGGGTCTTCGCCGGGGAACTCTCGCTCGAGAACAACGGCGGCTTCGCGTCGGTCCGCACGGCAATGGAGGTATCGGACCTCTCGCGCTTCGCAGGCCTCACGCTGCGGGTGCGCGGTGACGGTCGCCGCTACCAGGTACGCCTGCGCGTCGATGACCGATTCGACGGCATCGCCTATCGTGCCGAGTTCGACACGAAGCCGGATGAGTGGACCACCGTCGCGCTGCCGTTTGCGAGCTTCGTGCCGACGTACCGTGGCTACGTTCCGCCTGGGGCGCCCCCCCTCGACCCTGATGCGGTCCGGCAGTTCGGATTCCTCATTGCCGACAAGCAGGAGGGACCGTTCCGCCTCGAAATCGACTACGTGACGGCACAGCGCACGCTGCCATCAGGCCCCTGACGTTCAGGATCCCCAACCTCCCGGAGACCCGCCGATGACGAATGCTGCTGATGAGCAAGCCTCGTTGGAGGCGATGCTGAAGGACGAGATCATCACGATGTACCAGGAGGTCGCCGACAATCCGGACGCCGATTTCCACTTCTACCACGGCCGAGCAGCGGCAGAGATGTTCGGCTATCGAGCGGAGTGGCTCGACCGAGCCCCGGAAGGTTCCGTCGCCTCATTCGCCGGAGTGGGGAATCCGCACGAGCGGAGCGCGCTCCAGCAAGGTGAGACCGTTCTCGACCTTGGCAGCGGTGCCGGCCTCGACGCCATCATCGCGTCCTGGCAGGTTGGGTCGGCCGGCAAGGTGCTCGGCGTCGATCTCAACCCGGCCATGTGCATCAAGGCCCAGGCCCATGCCGCCGCTACCGGGACGTCGATGGAATGCCATGAAGGACGCATGGAGTCGATACCACTGCCTGACGCAGCCGTGGACGTCATCATCTCCAACGGCGTGATCAATCTGTCGTTCCAGAAGCGGAAGGTCGTCCAGGAGATGTTCCGTGTACTGCGGCCCGGGGGCCGGATCTCGATCACCGATATCGTGAGCGGCAAGAAGCTCTCCCAGGACATCGTGAACGACCCAAAGCTCTGGGCGAGTTGAATTGGCGGTGCTCTCCTGGAAGGAGAGATGTTCACATTGTTGGAGCAGAGCGGATTCGCGCGGGTACGATCGGCAGTCGTTCCAGGCTTCCGGTTCAAGAAGCCATCTACGCAGAACTCGGCCGAATCCTATGGCGTCAAGGCCGTCATGATGACGGCGCTCAAACCGGAGCCCACCTGATACCACAACGTGCCCCCAGGGTGTCCGGCGACTCCCCGGGGAACCCAAACGCCGACAGATCTGTTCTGGGAAGTGAACCCTCACAAGAGGATACCTCCCATGAACACCCGATCCGTCCCATCGTGGCGATTCCTCGCCCTGGGCTTACTCGCCACACCGGTGGCTGCAGGTACCGCTCAACTTCCGGACCCCGGCATGCATATCGATCCCGCACGTACGGCCATCGTCGTGACGGACCCACAAAACGACTTCCTGAGTCCCGATGGTGTCACGTGGGGTGTGGTCGGTGAGAGCGTGACTGAGAACAACACCGTGGAGAACATCGGCCGCCTCATGCAGGCGGCGAAGGACGGCGGGTACGAGATGTTCGTCTCCCCGCATTACTACTATCCCACGGACCACGGGTGGAAGTTCGGCGGCGCGCTGGAAGTCCTCATGCACAACATCGGGATGTTCGACCGCGTATCACCGCTCAGTCTCGATGGGTTCGAGGGCTCGGGCGCCGACTGGCTCGCACGGTACAAGCCGCACATCGAAGACGGGTACACGGTCGTCACGAGCCCGCATAAGGTGTATGGGCCGGAGACGAACGACCTCGTGCTGCAGCTCAGAAAGCGCGGGATCGACAAAGTGATCCTCGCCGGTATGTCCGCCAATCTCTGCGTCGAGGCCCACATGCGGGAACTGCTCGAACAGGGCTTCGAGGTCGCCGTGATCACCGACGCGACCGCCGCAGCCAAGGTGCCGGACGGCAACGGCTATGCGTCTGCCATGACGAACTTCCGATTCATGGCGAACACGATCTGGACCACCGATGAGGTGGTGGCGGCGCTCAAGGCGGCGAGCGAGTAGCCTTCGCCCCGGACCACCGAACGACGGGGCCGACGATGTTCGTCGGCCCCGTCGTTCAGATGGCTGACGCCCTTCTGCCCGCGGCCTACTCCTTGAGTTCGGTCCGCACCTCACTCACGCCGGAGATCTGCCGAGCGACGTCGGCAACCTCTTCCGCATCCGCCATGTAGCGCGCCGTCGTCCGAATCGTGACGATACCGTCGGCCGCCGCGATTTCCATGCGCTCGGCGGCAACATTCGAGGCGAGCCCAACCCGGGCCTTGACCTCGCTTGCCAGCGCGAAATCGACCATGGCCTGCTGCGACTCCGGCGTCGTGGCGAAGTCCTTCCTCGCAGCATCCGCGATGAGCCCGACCGCACTGTGGAGCGGCACGCGCTCGAGGTTCACCATCAAGTCGAAGCTTCGTGGGTCGTTCATGTCGACGCCGTGCACCCACTGCACCCAGTGGTTCCGCTTCTCGTCCATGTCCTTCACGTACTGCTCGGCCTTATCGCGCGGCAGGCCGGTGAGCGGCATCGCGCAGGTGACACGTGCCTCCATCGACGCGACCGCGCGCACGCGGAGATGATGGGGCACGGGTCCGAGCAGGAGATGCCCGGCTTCGCCGTGATAGACGATGTCGTCATCACGGACGATCGCCGCCATGGTGGCACGGGCACAGTTGACGATCTTGAGCTTCTTGAGACCCCGACCCTCGAGCAGACCAGGCCGGTGGATCAGTGCGGACTCGAGCTCGCTTTTCAGGGCCCCAAAATCTTCCGCAGCCTTGGCAAGGAGTTCTTCCCGGGAGGAGATGCGGTACCCCATTTCCTCCGCCAGGAGCTTCGCCAGCTCCTCCACCCCACTGAACGCCGCTCTGGAAATCGTCACGATCGCCATGGACCACCTCCTTCCCCAACGGTGCGCCGCGAACCTCCGCGCCGCAACCTCCAATCCCAGCTTTCAACTCCCACGACTCCCCATTTCCCCCATTACCCCAATCCTACTCCGGCTTGATCGTCCGCCCTACGATGATCGTAATATTGTCCGACCCGCCGTCGTCGAGGGCGTCCTGCAAGAGTGTCTCGCATAGCTGCTTCGAGCTCGTCATCTCACGCATCCGCTGCGCGATCTGCTCGTCACTCACGTGTTTGGTGAGGCCGTCGCTACAGATGAGCACCACCGTGCCCCAATCACGCGTGACCCGCGTGACCGTCGGGGCCGCTTCCTCGCCACCAATGGCGCTCGACAGTACGTGAGCCCACGGACTCCGGTCAGCCTTGGCCCGCTCGAGCACCCCCTGCTCAACGAGATTCTCCGCGAGGGTCTGGTCGCGGGAGATTTGCGTGAGGACATCATCTCTGAACATGTAGCAGCGGCTGTCGCCGACCTGGAGGACGTAGGCGTGCGGCCAGAGTCCGAGCCAGAGCGTGAGCGTTGTGCCGTACTTCTTGCGGTTCGGATCGCTCTTCGTCTTCTCCTGCAGGCTCGCATGGCACTTGAGCGCGGCGTCGGACAGCACCTCGGTGAACGCCTCGGGCTCCCGGGCATCCGCCGTGTAGAACGCCCGCGTGCTCTGTGAGACATACTGGGCGATTGCCTGCACGGCCGTCCGGCTGGCCTCCTCACCGCCCCCACCGCTCCCCACGCCGTCGGCGACCATGGCAAGAGACGCGATCCGCTCGCGCTCCGGCGGCAGCTCGGCCTCCGCCGGCAGGCTCGTCACATCGATGTGCATCTCCTTGGCCAGCGAGGCAACCAGGAAGTGGTCCTGGTTCTCCTGCCGGACCAGCCCCGGGTGAGTCAGGCCATGGACGTCGATGTCGGTGTCTTGCGGAGTACGTTCGTCCGGGTCGGAGTGTGCCTGTGCATCGAGCTCAGTCATCGCGGCTCCTGCGTACGCTGCCGTCCATCCCTCAGACAAGTCGGACCCCCCATGCCGGGGAGTCCGCCTCGTTTCTCAGATCGAAATAACGCCAATCACGGGTCCGGGCCAGGCCCGACCGCACGGGAGGTGCCTAGTCGGTACCCCCCACCGCCCCGCTCATGTCCACCTGCACGATGCGTTGGTAGTAGTCGCCGCGCGTGAACACGATCTGGCTCCCGTCCGGTGTCCATCGGGCGCTGCTCTCGTCTTCCGGCGTGTCGGTCAACTTCATCGTCGAGCCGTCACTGAAGTTGTAGAGGGCCAGATCCTCTTGTCTCGCAGCACCGGCACCCTGCATGAAGTACGCGAGTTGCTCGCCGTCCGGTGACCACGCCGCGCCGATTTCGCGCTCCCCGAGGATCGGTTGCAGATCGCCGGAAGTGGAGATGATGGCCGAGCCGAGGCTCCCGCCCTCTCGCTCGATCCCGGCAACGAGCCGATCGCCCGACGGCGCAATGGCCAGGTGCGAGTGGGTCAGAACGCTGGTGCGGTCGTAGAGCGTCACGAGGTCGCTCCCGTTCTCAGCCAGCATGCTGAGTGCGATCTGCCCCGCATCGCCGCCGAAGTGGGATACGAACACGGCGGGCGTGGTGCGACTCGTCTCGACGTCGTTGATGAAGCCACGCGTCGTGACGCGGCTGACCGTACCGTCGTCCACGGAGACCTTCCATAAGTCCTGGCCATTCGACTCTTCGTGAGTGGTCAGGAAATAGATCGTCCGGCTGTCGTGCGACCACTCGAGGGCGCTTTCGTTCTCCGGGAAGTCTGTCAGGCGCCGAGGGTTCGCACCGTCGGGGTCCATCACCCAGACGTCCGAATTGCCCGCACGATTCGATATGAAACCGATCATCGAGCCGTCCGGCGACCACTGTGCATCGAAGTTATTCCCGGATCCCGACGTCAGCGCCTGTGGCTCACCGCCATCGAGCTGAACAGCATAGATGTCGCTCACACCACCGCCGTGGATGACGCGGTAGATCACGCTTGAACCGTCAGGAGCCATGTCCGGGGCGGCCGCGCGCTGATCGCGAGGCGTCAACTGCTGCTCACTGCCACCGACCATCGAGCGGATCCAGACGCCGTTCGTCGAGGTCGCGGTATGGAAGTTCACCGTGCGCGTTCCGGGTTTGAACGACGCACGCTGCTCCTGCTCGACGTCATCGGTGACCCGAACCGGCTCCCCTCCAGCCGACGGCACGACCCACACATCGGTCTGGCGTCCGCGCTCGGAGATGAACGTGATCCACTGACCATCGCTCGACCACGCCGGCGAGAAATCGGCACGCAGGTCCTTCGTGATCTGACGCGGCTCACCGCCGTCCGCCGGAACCACCCACACATCGCTGGCACCCGTGCGGATAGAGACGTACAGGATCTCCGTGCCGTCCGGCGACCACGGCATCTCGGCAGGGAACTCGAACCCCTCAGTGGTGAGTTGCCGTGCGTTCTGGCCGTCGGCATCGGCGACCCAGATGGTGTTGGAGCCGAGTGGCGTCAGCACGAGCTTCGTTCCATCCGGCGAGAACACTCCGAACGCCGGCCGATCCTCCCACAGCGTCCTCGTGGACCCGTCCTCCAATCCGCGGACGTAACAGTTCACGTCGCCGCCCTGCGCCGTCGCGCAGTACACGAGGTGCTCGCCGTCGGGGTGGAACGACTGCGGAACCTCGAGCCCTGGAGCATCGGTCAGCCGGCGCGGCTCGCCACCGTCGACCGACACGATCCAAATGTCGGCAAGACTGGCCATGTTGGACCCGAACGCAATCGACTGCCCGTCGTGTGACCACACCGGGAGGAAGTTGATGTCACCCACCGTTGCCAGCCTGCGTCCGTTGCTGCCGTCTGCATCGGCCACCCACAGGTCGAAGCCCCCCGCACCGTATACCAGGTACGCCATCCGAGCCCCGTCCGGGCTGAACGCACTGAGGCGGTGGTCTGCCCCCTCGGGGGTGACCACGACCGCGGCCGGTACCCCGTTGTTGTCACTTGGCGCGCATGCGCCAAGCAGCAGCAGCGACCCGAACACCATGAGACCCGTTCGGGTCGACATCAGACTCCGCATCATTGACCTTCTCCCCCTGCCGTTGTCGCATCCGCGGGCCGAAGCGCCGCGGCGATCGATTCCGCAATCTTGTTCACTACCTCGTCCTGTGCGGCCAGCACGTCCGTCACGTCCTGCTCGTACATGTCGGACCACAAGTGCCGTGTCGTGTTCGGATCGACAAACTGCACACTGATCCGCATGACGTTGCCTGCCCGGAACACCGTGGCCTCGACGATTGCATCGAGATCGAGCTCCTCGGCAATCTGCTTCGTGGGCGTGGCACCTTGCTTGTAGGGCATCATCGCCGAGCGCGGCGCCACGCCCACGATGTTCAGGCGCGCGAGCGCCGTGGTGAGCGCATCGTGCATGGCGTCCACGAACATCTCGTCCTCGCCGGAGATGTCCTCGATCGGCAGCACGGCGATTCTGTCGACCCCACCTCCGCCACCGCCACCCATCGTCGTCGCGAGCCAGCCGCCCACGCCGCCGAACACGAGCACCGCGGCCGCAGTGATCGACGGAACCAACCACTTGCCCCGCTTCGGGCGACCCAACGGCGTCGCCTGGATCGGTCGCGTATCCGTGGGTGTCATGCCGCCGCTCGGCGTGAGCGCAACGTTCTCGAGCTGATGGAGGATCTCCTCGGCGCTCTGCCACCGATCTGCGGGGTTCTTCACGAGACACCGCATGATGACGTCCGCAACCGGGGCGGGCACACTGGCACGCCGCTCGCGAATGTCGGTGGGCTCCGTGAGCACGTGCGCCGACAACACAGCCTGGGCGGTGTCGCCATCGAGCGCAGGCTTGCCGGTGAGCATCTCGTACGCCAACACGCCGACGGCATAGATATCCGCGCGATGGTCGACGTTCTTTTCCGCCATCGCCTGCTCAGGCGCCATGTAATGCGGCGTGCCCACCGCCACACCTACCGTCGTGAGCTTCTCGCCGCCCGAGTCCGTTACTGCCTTGGCCACGCCGAAGTCCGTAACCAGCGCATGGCGGCCTGAAAGCATCACGTTGTCGGGCTTGATATCCCGATGCACGATGCCTCGCGCGTGCGCATGGGCGAGCGCATCCACCACCTCACGCAGAATCCTGAGTGCGTCACCGATCGGCAACGGACCGTCGCGGTCCAGCCGCGTCCGGAGCGACTCACCATCCACGTACGGCATGACGTAATAGAGAAAGCCATCCTTCTCGCCCGAGTCGTGGAGCGGCAGGATGTGCGGGTGCTGGAGCTGCGCGATGATCTTGATTTCGCGCGGGAACCGTTCGGGCCCCAGCGCGGCCGCCAGTTCCGGCCGCAGCACCTTGAGCGCTACCTGCCGATCGTGCTTGATGTCCGTGGCGAGATAGACGGTGGCCATGCCGCCGGCACCGACCTCGCGGTCGATGTCATAGGACCCCGTGAAGGCAGTGGAAAGGCGAGTTTTTTGATCGGTCATGAGGCAATCAAGATACAGCGGCAGGGAATGCCGCGCGAGCGTCACCACGCACAATCGTTAACCTGATCAACCGCTCGGCGGCCCGGGCCGCGCGGTACGACCTCACTTGGGTGCGCGACCGGCAAGTTCTACCAGCATGACCGAGTACATCTGCAAGTTCAGCATCAGCTGATCCCGCGTCATGAACTCGTGCTCGCTGTGACCGGTGTACGGCACGTCGGGCATCGCCGGGCCGAAGTTGACGCCGTTCGGGACCATCCGCGCATGCGTGCCTCCGCCGATCGC
>JBDHJO010000116.1:0-9000 GCA_039586875.1 Gemmatimonadota bacterium
TGTATCGCCCCGCTCGCCCAAGAACTTGAGCAGCACGTTCCCGCCTAGGCTGAACCCGAGCGCACCGATGGGACGGCCGGGAAACCGCGTCGCCAGTGCGTCGAGGAGCAGCGCGAGATCACCGGTGTCCCCTGAGTGGTAGAGTCGCGGCTGTCGGTTCAGATCGCCACTGCAGGACCGGAAATTGAGGCCAACCGCCGCAAGCCCCCTGGCGGCCAGAGCACGGTACGCCTGCCGGGCATACCCGGAGCGAGCCGATCCCTCGAGCCCGTGCAGCAGCACGACCAAGGGGGATGCCTGATCGGTTCCGTCGAGGCACGGCCAGTCGAGATCGACGAAATCACCGTCCGGCAGTTCCAGCCGCTCGCGGCGGAAGGTGATGCGCAACCGCGATCGCAGCGCCCGCGCACCGAGCGTCTGTGCGTGCCGCCCGGGCAGCCACCATGCCGCCCGGAACCCTCGCGCCCCGTCGAACCACCCCGAGGTCATCCTTCGGTGATCGCCTCAGAGGCCGGCACGCCCTGGTCCAACAACTCGTAGTCCAGTTCGCTCCCGCGCGTGCTATGCGGGATCAGATACACGAACGTCATGACCACAGTCGCGATGAGCACGGCCGTCCGCCGCAGACCTGCGCCGCCGACGCGCGCGAGGAACACGCCGCAGGCCACGACCCACACGCCCCACATCAACAGGGTCTTGTTGTCCGTGAGATCGTATCCGAAGGGGAAGCCCGTCCAAAACGCGCCGAAGGCGTACTTCTGCGCGAACGGACCGAGGATCATTCCCCCCACCGTCATGAGCGCCAAGCTGATCACGGCGTATCGGGGCATCCGCTCCGGCTCGAACACAGCCGACAAGCCGGCCCGCATCCCAAAGAGTATCGCGAAGAACATGCAGAAGACGTGCGGGAGCAGGAGCCCGAGCGGAACCGCGTCCTTGAAGCGCGCCACGACGTCTTCGTCACCCACCGGCAGCCGCACCCGGTCCCCTCCAGTCTCGAGCATGATCGCGTATTCGAGCTTCCCCGCCGCAGGCTGCCGCGGCAGGCTCCCCGAGAGCCCGTCAGGATCCCGGACGAGCGGCACCCTGGTGAGGGAATCGTCGGTTTTGTAGCGCTTGTAGAACAGCCACCCGGACGTCGCCGGGCCGGGATCGGGGATCGTCACGCGAAGGTCTTCGAAGGTCCAGCCCTTCCGCGGCAACCGGTAGTCGAGTGTCCCATCCGCCACGGCGACCGTCCCGCGGATCGCAATCGTGGGACCCGTCAGGCGCTGAAACGCCGCTGCCGACACCATGCACAGCGTCGCGATCGTCCACAACACCATGCCCCGCCCATTCCGCTGCATCGCACGCTTCCTCTGGATCGAGATACGGCCCGCAAGATAATCGCGTCCGGCGCGGCGGTCGCCCTAGCCGCGGGTGCGGCGAAGCAATTGCCGCCGCTTCGACTCAGGAAACCGCTCGATCGCGGCCCAATTCCGGAACCGGCCGGCGGTGATCCACCGCTTCGCCGTTCCGTAGAGCGTTCGCGGGAACCGGGCGTGAAACCGCCCGAGCACCAATACACCTACCATCTTCTGCTCATGGTGCCGGCGTCGGGACAGCCGATCGCAAAACACGATGGCATCGGCCACATCCCAGGTGCCCCGCACGGCCCGCTCGACGTCCCGAACGAGCGATCGCACGGACGGCGTCTTAACACCGAGGACCGCCATGTCGTCCGACTGCTTGAAGTACGCCTGCGCGCCTCGCGCCCATACCGGATCCGCAAGCTGCGTGAGGACCCGTGTGACGTGCCGCTCCATTTCCCGGAGGGTCGGGCCGGTTCCCGCGGAATGCATCATGGATGTAAGTTGCGGTCAGGCGATCGGAGGCTCAACGGCACCGGATGGGCCTTCCGGCGGAACAAAGCCGGACTTCGGATTGTCATATAGGCAGGCATTTTCCAAGCCGGAGGGGCGGGAGCGAACATGCGGGGTCTCCGAGTACTCGTCGGCGCAGCGGTGGTCGTGGTGCTGCTTGGCTGCGTCCGCGACACGGCTCATGCGCAGTACTTCGGGCAGAACAAGGTCCAGTATCAGGGCTTCGACTTCGAGGTCCTGAAGACCGAGCACTTCGACATCTACCACTACCCGGAAGAGGATGTCGCCATCGAGTACCTGGTACTCATGGCGGAGCGGTGGTATGCCCGTTTGTCGCGCCTGTTGAACCACGACCTCAGCACGCGCCAGCCGCTCATCATGTACGCGAGCGCCCCCCACTTTCGACAGACCAATACGCTTCAAGGCGACCTCGGCGAAGCCACGGGCGGTGTGACCGAGATCCTGAAGCGACGCATGGTCCTCCCATTCAGCGGCCCGCTGGCGGAAACCGACCACGTCCTCGGCCATGAGCTGGTGCACGCGTTCCAGTTCGATATTACCGGTGAAGGCGGCGGGATCGCTCTCGCCGGCGTACCCACGGTCATGCGGTTTCCGCTCTGGTTCGTCGAAGGCATGGCGGAGTATCTCTCGGTCGGGCCGCGCGATCCGAACACGGCCATGTGGATGCGCGATGCCGTCCAGACCGAGTTGCCGACGGCGGCCAGGCTGGCGGATCCCCGGTTCTTCCCGTACCGATACGGTCATTCGCTGTGGGCGTACATCGCCGGTACCTACGGCGACGACGCGGTCGGGCGGATCCTGAAGGCCTCACGGACCTCCGGCAGCCCAGCGGTCGCGTTTGCCCGGGTGATCGGCGTGCAGCCCGACTCCGCCGTCGCGGGCTGGCACCGCGCGCTGCGGGAGGCCTACAACCCGCTCTTCGAGCAGACCAGCCGGCCGATCGACTACGGCGTGCCGCTCATGACCCCGGATATCAGCGGGGGACGCCTGAACATCGCCCCGGCCCTGTCGCCTGACGGCAATTACGTGGTCTTCCTTTCGGAACGCGACCTCTTCTCCATCGACATGTTCCTCGCCGATGCACGGAACGGCCGCATCATTCGGAAGATCACAAAGACGGACGTCGATCCCCACTTCGAGAGCATCCAGTTCATCAACTCGGCGGGGGCATGGGATGCGGACGGCCGGCGGTTTGCCCTCGGCGGCATCGCGAAGGGCCGACCGGTGCTCACCGTCATCGACGTCGAGTCGGGACGACGCATCCAGGAGGCGCGCTTCGACGAGCTCGGCGAGCTGTTCAACCCCACGTGGTCGCCCGACGGCCGCTTCGTCGCGTTCTCGGCGATCGTGCGGGGGGTGTCCGACCTCTTCGTGTACGACCTCGAAGAAGAGCAGTTGCGACGGCTCACCAACGATGCCTACGCCGACCTCCAACCGGCCTGGTCACCGGACGGCAGCACGATCGCGTTCGTCACGGACCGGTACTCGACCGGTCTCTCGAGCCTCCTGTACGGCGACTACGTCATCGCCCTGATCGACCCGACGAACGGGCGCGTCGAGCCCCTCGACGTCTTCGAGCGCGGGAAGCATGTCAACCCACAATGGTCGCCGGACGGTGAGAGCCTCTACTTCGTGTCCGACCAGAACGGCATCTCGAACGTCTACCGTGTCGAACTCGCCACGGGCGAACGGTTCCAGGTCACCAACCTCTACACGGGCGTGTCCGGCATCACGAGCCTGAGCCCGGCACTGTCGGTAGCGGCGCAGTCGGGCGACCTCGCCATGAGCGTATACGAGCAGGACGTCAACTCGATCTTCCTTGTGAAAGACCGCGAGGTGTTGGCGGGCGGGCCGGTGCTGCCGCCGTTCGAGGGGGTGGAGGACCCCGCCCTGCTGCCGCCGACGTTCCGCGTCACCGACGACGTCGAAAGCATCCTGGCCAACGCCTTCTACGGGCTGCCGCGCGACACGATGGCCTACCCGAGTGACCCGTACAACCTGAAGTTTGCGCTCGACTACATCGGCCAGCCGTCGCTCGCCGTCGGCGCTGACGCGTACGGCACATACATCGCCGGCGGCGCGTCACTCTTCTGGAGTGACATGCTGGGTAACCACAACCTGGCCACCGCGCTGCAGGTGCAGGGCTCGCTCAAGGACGTCATGGCCCTCGTCGGGTACAGCAACCTGAGCAGGCGGCTCAATTGGGGTGTCACAGCACAGCAGGTCCCGTACTTGACCGGCTTCGTCGATTACGGGAACGGCATCGCCCCCATCACCGGCGAGCCGATTCTGATCGAGCAACGGATCCTTCGCCGCCAGACCAACCGCGTCATCGAGACGATGGCCGCGTACCCGCTGAGTCGGGTGCAGCGCCTCGAGGGATCCATCGGCTACGTCAACATCAGCTACGATGTCGAGCAGCGGTTGCGCGGCTTCGATCAGTTTGGCGGCCTGCGGCTCGATACCACCATCAACTTCCCGAAGTGCGTCGACGGGCAGACCTTCGGGTGCGTGCCGAGCGCGATCAACCTGGCGCAGGCAGGCGTGGCGCTGGTATACGACAACTCCCTGTGGGGCGTGGCGAGTCCACTCATTGGGACTCGGTACCGCATGGATGTCACGGCCAACGTGGGCTCGATCGACTACGTCAACTTCATCGCCGACTACCGTAAGTACATCATGCCGGTGCGTCCGATCACGATCGCAGGACGCATCATGCACTACGGTCGATATGGCAAGGACTCGGAGAACTCCCTCCGGCTCCAACCGCTCTTCCTGGGCTACGACGGCTTCGTCCGCGGGTATGACTTCGGGTCGTTCGACTTTTTCCTCGAGTGCGGAAGCGGCGCGGGACCCTGTGCGAACTTCGACCAGCTGTTCGGCTCCAAGATGCTCTTGGGCAACCTCGAGGTTCGCTTCCCCCCGTTGGGGCTGTTGGGGATCGGCCAAGGTCTGTTCGGATTCCTGCCGATCGAAATGGTGTTCTTCGGCGATGCCGGCCTGGCGTGGTGCAGCGACGTTGCGTGGGAGTGCTCCGACCTTCCCGCCGACGAGGTGCGACCGTTCTTCCTGGGCGGGAACCGCACGCCGGTCTACAGCGCGGGTGCCGGGCTTCGGATGAACGTGTTCGGGTTCATGATCATCGAGGTGGACTGGGTGTATCCGTTCAACCGTGAGCGCGGCGGTCACTTCCAGTTCTCGTTCCTGCCCGGATTCTAGGCGCCCGCCGCACTGGAGAGCTGCAGCGGGGAGGAGGCTGAGCCTTTCTCCCCGCTGCGCGTTCATGCCGCCGGGTGGCCGTACCCGGTATCGCTTCATACACTTCCGTATGGTGTCACCGAACGTTTCGATGCCTCGCGACTCGATGCCCGCCATGCGGTGCCGGCAGCCATTGGCGCTGGTCACGCTTGCCGCGATCTACCTGTCGGGGTGCTCCAGTTCCATCGACGGACGCGCTCGCGAGCTCCCGAGCGACCCGATCGCCGTGCAGGCAGTGTCGCTCCTGGGCGACACACTGCGTGTGCCGACGTTGGACTCCGCCACGAACGCCGATCGGCAAGCGGCCTTTGCGGTCGCGCTCGAGGCATATCGTCACGCTCCGACGGAGGCCGAATCGATCATCTGGCTCGGACGCAGGCTCGCGTACCTCGGTCGGTACCTCGAAGCCATCGAGGTGTTCACCTGGGGTGCGGATCGCTTCCCAAACGACGCGCGCTTGTACCGGCATCGCGGCCATCGTTACATCACGACGCGGCAGTTCACGCCGGCACTTGGGGACTTCCTCATGGCAACTCGCCTGCTCGCCCAGCGAGAGGATGAGGTCGAACCGGACGGACTTCCCAACGCCAGGGGGATTCCGACCAGTACCCTCAAGACGAACGTCTGGTATCACCTTGGCCTCACACACTACGTGCGAGGCGACTACCCGCGCGCTGCCAGTGCGTACCGCGAGTGCCTCCGCTACTCCACGAACCCCGACATGGACGTTGCCGCAACCCACTGGCTGTACATGAGCCTGCAACGCATCGGACAACCCGAGCAGGCGGCCGAGGCGCTCGAACGGATCGACCCCGATGCGGACATCATCGAGAATCACTCGTACTTCGACCTCGTCATGATGTACAAGGGCCTGCGGGCACCGGAGGATCTCCTGGTGGCCGCACGAGCGGGTGACGGGCTGGCGAACGCGACCGTCGCCTACGGACTCGCGCGGTGGTACGACGCACAGGGGGAACGCGATACCGCGCGCGACCTGCTCGAGGCCATCGTCGCCGGATCCGAATGGGCAGCGTTCGGGCACATCGCCGCGGAGGCTGACCTTGCGGCCTGGGCTGACGACGATGCGTAGCCGGGGGTCGTCGGTGTCACGGAAGATTCGGGCGTGCTGGGTGACTGTCGTGCTGGTCGTCGGGCTCCCGGACGCCGGCGTGGCGCAGGCATTCGAGGGGATGGTGACGATGCGGCAGGTGCGCTTGAACTCGGCGACGGTTCCTGCCGGCGTCACCCCGCTGACGTTCCTGCGTCAGGCGTCGGCGGACCTCGCCACCCTCATCGCGTCCGACTCAGCGACACCTCTGCGAGTCAGCTACTATATGCAGCCGGGTCGACTCCGCAGCACGCCGCCCGAGGCACCAGGGGCCGGTCCCGAATACCTCATCATGGATTTCGCTCGTGGCGTCTATCGCATCGTGCAGCCGACCCAGGGAATGGTGCTGGAGTGGACGCGCCGCACGCAGACAGACGAACCCGACGACACAGCGTCCCTGGGCAACCTCCGGCCCCTCGAGGACGCCCGGAACATCAACGGCTTCGCATGCACGGCCTATGCGTTCGACGATGGAACGGGCTTCGTCGAGTTGTCGTGGGTGACCGGGGACGCGCCCGAGCTGGCCCATGCCTTTGCCGAGCTCGCCACGCTTTCGCAAGCACTCGGCGCACACGACGGGGCGTCACGACCATTCGAGCGACTGCTCCGATACGGGTTCCCAGTGCTCACGATGACGCTCGATACCGACCAGGGTGTCCTGACGATCGCAGAGGTCGAGACGGTATCAGAGCAACCGGTCGACGACGCGATGTTCGAGCCGCCTGAGGGATTCACGACCGTTACCGTCCAACCATGAGCCGCGGGGGCATACGCCCCCGCGATCCCAACCCGTTACCGCCGTTCGACCGAGACGCTCCCGTTCTGGGTAATCGCCCGGATTGGGGCTCCGCCGGCACCCAAGTCCGTCGTAATCCGCTTCCCGAGCTCGCCCTGCACGGTCACCGGAAATCCGAAGTCCATGGTGCCGTTGGTGGTTTCGGCTTCGAGGCGGGCCGAGTAGTCGTCCGGCACGTTGAGGATGATTCCGCCGTTCGTGGTGCGGGCCTCGAGTCCGGCGCCATTCCAGGAGGTGCCCGCCAACTCGATTGCCACACCCCCGTTGGTCGTCCGTGCGCTGACGTCGCCACCCACGCCCTGCAAGCCGATACCACCGTTCGTCGTCCGCAGCACCATGTTGCCGGTGACCGACTCCACCGCGAGCCCACCATTCACCGTTTCCAACCGGAGATCGGTGTTCCGCGGTACGGACACTCGGTAACTCGCGGACCACGACTCGTCGTCCTGGGTACGCGGTCCCGTGGCGCGGATCCTCGCCCCGCTCCACTCGACCTCGACGGACTTGGCAAGCGCCCGTGCCTCGTCGTCGGTTTCGGCGCGGGCGGAGATCCGCACTCGGACCCGCATGCCCGTCCGATCCCACCCGTCGACCGCGATGCCGCCGTTCGGCCCGGCAGCCACGGACACCGAAGCGCGCGCCTCGGTCGTGGCCTCACGGACCTCGCAGAAGTAACCGCGATCACCATTGCCCCCGTCTCGGCACCAGTCGTCGTCCGCACTGACCTGTACCTGGGCGCCTGCGGCCGACGCGAGCGCGAACAGCGCGGCGGTTCCGAATCCGATTCCTCTCATGGTGACTCCCTTGACAGTCGATATTCGTTAGACAGTGGCTGACGTCGAATGGTTGACGACACCCGGCTCCCGTCGCTGCCCACCATACGTCACGACCCGATCGTCGTTTCACGACCGGTTCCCGACCCTGCCCCTCCGAGTATCCAGCGGTACTTTTACGGCATGTCCGGATTCCTCAACGTGCTCGGTGATATCTGGAACGTCGTGGCGGCGATCCTCACGCTGCTTCTCAGCCTGATTACGTCGGGACACGTCGTCATCTACAAGCGGGACAGCCGTGCGGCGGTCGCCTGGGTCGGGCTCGTCTGGTTGGTTCCGGTGTTCGGCTCGATTCTGTATGTGCTGTTCGGGATCAACCGCATCCGACGGCAGGCCGCCGACCAGCGCGCGCAACATCCGATCTTGAGTTCAGGGGCCTTCCGCAGACACCTGCCTACCGGCACGCACGGCGTCCCCGACGACACCGGACACCTCCGCACGTTATCCGATCTCGTCGATCGCATTACTCAGTTGCCGCTGACTACCGGAAACCGGGTCACGCCACTCGAGAACGGCGACGAGGCATACCCGGCCATGCTCGAGGCCATCGACAGCGCCTCGGCGAGCATTGGGTTGTCGACCTACATCTTCGACAGCGATCCCGCCGGAGCGCAGTTCACCGACGCACTCGACCGAGCCGTCCGCCGCGGTGTGGACGTGCGAGTCCTGATCGACACCGTCGGAGCACGGTATTCACGCCCCTCGATCACCCGGGAACTCCGCCGACGCAACGTTCCGGTCGCGCTGTTCGGACGCACGCTCATGCCCTGGCGCATGCCGTACATGAACCTTCGCAATCACCGAAAGATCCTCGTCGTCGACGGGAAGGTCGGGTTCACGGGTGGCATGAATATCCGCGCTGGCGCGATCATGAAACACCCGTCACCCAACCAGGTTCAGGATCTGCACTTCAGACTCGAAGGCCCGGTCGTGGAGCATCTGCGCGACACGTTCGCACACGATTGGCTGTTCACGGCGCACGAACAGCTGGCCGGACCCGGCTGGCGCCCCGAGCTCCACTCCGCAGGCACCGTGACAGCCCGTGGCATCGTCGACGGGCCGGACGAGGATCTCGACAAGGCGCGTTTCGTGTTTCAGGGGGCACTGGCCTGCGCACAGAAG
>JBDHJO010000117.1:0-8959 GCA_039586875.1 Gemmatimonadota bacterium
GGTTGGGGAGATCGAGTCCACCGACGGCCCGCGCGACGTTGCCGAGCGTATCCGACCCGGCGTCGCCATACCGCGCCTGATCGCTCACCGCGCCAATCCCGACGCCGTCCAGCACGATCACCGCCACCCGACCACGGCCACGCTCGCTCATGCGTCCGTGTACTCCCGCGCGAGGCGTGTCCCGAACCGTGTCAGTGTCTCATAGCTGATCGTCTCACTCCATGCTGCGAACGTGTCGACCGAGATCTCCCCATCACCGTCCCGTCCCACGATGGTCGCAACGTCCCCAAGCCGCACATCGTCGGCCGTCGGGCCCACGTCGATCATGATGAAATCCATGGTGACGCGCCCGACGACGGGCCGGGGGCGGCCGTGCACCAACACGTGCGCTCGGCCCTCCACGAGCCGCGGCACGCCGTCCGCGTACCCGATACCCAGCGTGGCGATCCAGGTCGGTGCGGTCGCCCGCCACGTGGCGCCGTAACTCACCCCGTCCCCCGCGTTCAGTCGACGAAGATCCACGACCGGCGCCCGCACGGTCGCCACCGGTGCGGGAGACGGCAGATCGGGCGCCAACCGCCCCCCGTAGAGGAAGATCCCGGGCCGCACGAGCTCCAAGCGTTCGGGACACCGCCACGCCCCGGCGCTGTTCTGCGCATGCCGCAACCGCGGGCGGACCGGCAGGCGAGCGACGGCACCATCGAAACGCTCCCATTGCTCCGCCACGGACACCGGGTCCTCCTCCGCAGCGTAGAAGTGGGTGAAGACACCCTCGAGCGTTTCCCGATCGAAGCGCGCCAGCGTGTGGGTTTCGTCCCACCGGACACCACATCTGCCCATGCCGGTGTCGATCTCCACGTGAAACGGTCGCGTCCAGTCGGCCGCAACCGCGGGATCACTGATCACGGCCCGAAGATCGTGGCGCTCGTACACGGCCCGTTGCGACGCGAATGCGGGCGTGAAGACGAGCACTGGACGCGTGCACCCGGCATCCCGCAATTCGATCGCCTCGTCGACGGTCGCAACCGCGTACCCCCACGGATCGAGTTCCTCCAGGGCACGCATGACGGGAACGGCGCCCATTCCGTAGGCATCGGCTTTGACGACGGGTAGCAGCGGCGCCCCCCGGGCGGCGGCCTGCACCGCCCGCGCATTCGCCCGCACATTGGGCAGATCGACCGCAAGCCATCCGCGGTTGGGCGTTCGCTTCGTTGACACGGTCACCAGGGGAGGCGTATTGTACCGGCCCGATTATGCAAATGCAAGAACCATCAGCGCTTGGGCGCATCGTCGAACTCGTGCGCGACCTTCGGAAACGGTGTCCGTGGGACGCCGCGCAGACTCCGCAGACCCTCCGGCCGTACTTCGTCGAGGAAGCGATGGAGTTGGACCACGCGCTCGGCGCAGACGACCCGGCCGAGTTACGAGAGGAACTTGGTGACGTGCTCCTGCACGTTGCCTTTCAGATCGTCCTGGCGGAGGAGCGCGGCGACTTCGGCGCTGCCGACCTGACGGCGGCCGTGGAACGCAAGATGTGGCGCCGTCATCCGCATCTCTTCGACGCGGACGGCACCCCCGTCGACGAGTCGGTCGACACCCAACAGGTACGTCGGCGCTGGGAGGCGACCAAGCGGGACGAGCTGGATGCCGCGGCGGCGAGTATCCTCGACGGCGTGCCGCCGACCCTGCCGCCGCTGCTGGCGGCGTACCGACTCCAGGAGCGGGCCGCCGGCGTAGGCTTCGACTGGCCCGACGCGCAGGGACCTCTCGCGAAGGTCCATGAGGAGCTGGCCGAGCTCGCCGCCGAGGTCGAGGCGGATGATCACGGCGCAATCGCAGACGAGATTGGCGACCTCTTGTTTGCGGTCGTGAACCTCGCACGCAAGCTGGGGTCCGAGCCACGAGGCGCCCTGGAGCGCGCCAATGCGAAATTTGCCCGCCGCTTCCGCGCGGTCGAGGCACTCGCCCAGGCCCGCGGCATCGACCTGCATACCGCCGGGCTGGCGGTGCTCGATGGTCTGTGGGACGAGGTGAAGGAAGGCCTGGACGAGCCGTCGGCCGCAGAGGCCGGCTGACCCGGGCCGTCAGGGGTACAGCTTCGTCATCATCCTCGGGAACGCGATCGCCTCGCGGATGTGCGGGATGCCGCAGATCCAGGCCACCGTCCGCTCGACCCCCAACCCGAACCCCGAATGCACGAAGGTGCCGTACTTCCTGAGGTCCAGGTACCACCCGTAGTTCTCTTCGGGGAGCCCGAGCTCGCGAATCCGGCTCACGAGTTTGTCGTGGTCGTCTTCCCGCTGGCTGCCACCGATGATCTCCCCGATCCCCTCGGGCGCCAGCAGGTCGTTGTTGAGAACGGTACGCGGGTCATCGGGATTCTCCTTCATGTAGAAAGCCCGCACCGCTTTCGGGTAGTTGTACACGAAGACGGGTCGATCGTACTCCTCGGCGAGCTTGATCTCCTCGTCGGCGCCGAGATCGTCACCCCAGCTGACATGGGCACCGAGTTGGGTGAGCCTCGTGACGGCATCGGTGTAGGAGATGCGGGGAAACGGCGGCGTGATACGTTCCAGGGGCGCCGTGTCGCGTTCGAGCTCCTCGAGGTCGCCCGCGCGCCGTTCGAGGCACCGTTCCACGATGTACGATACGAACTCCTCCTGGAGCCGCATATTGTCATCGGAGTCGTACCATGCCACTTCGGGCTCGACCATCCAGAACTCCGCGAGGTGGCGACGGGTCTTCGACTTCTCCGCGCGAAACGTCGGGCCGAAGCAGTACACGCGCCCGAGTGCCGCGGCGGCCGACTCCAGGTACAACTGCCCGGTCTGCGCTAGGAACGCTTTGCCGAATTCGAAATACTCGGTCTCGAAGAGGGTACCGGCGGACTCGCCAACCGATCCCGTCAGGATCGGCGTGTCTACGAGCGTGAAGTCGCGCTCGTAGAAGAAATCCCGGATGGCCTGGACCACTTCGTGCCGAACGCGCATGATTGCGGTTTGGCGACGGCTGCGAAGCCAGAGATGGCGGTGCTCGAACAGAAAGGCGGTGCCATGCTCCTTCGGGGAGATCGGAAACTCGGTGCTGGAGCCCTGGACCGCCACCGCGGTCAGGCCGAGCTCGACGCCGCCCGGCGACCGGTCGTCCTCGCGCACCGTGCCCGTCACGACGAGCGACGTCTCCTGCGTGAGATTGCGGAAGGCGGTCCAGGTCTCGTCGTCCGTTTCGCTACGGACCAGCACACACTGGAGATACCCGGTGCCATCCCGCAGGACCATGAACGCAATCTTCCCGCTGGAGCGGATCGTAGTGACCCACCCGTGAACGGTGACCGTTTCGCCGATCTGACCCGGGAGGTCGGCAATGCGCGTGTGTGGCGGCATAGGGCCGGTATCGTACTCCTGGCCATGTGCGCTGTCAACGCGGTCGGGTGCGTCCCGACGACCGTGGACCCCCCGCAGAGCGAGCGCCGAACCTGGGAGACCGCGATGGACACGTTGGCGCGCGCACCGTCCGCCAGCGAGCTGGTGGCCGATACCGTCGAGTCCGTCTGGACCCACGATGTCGGCAAGTCCGCGTCGGACGCCCTCGCGTTGGGCGACAGCGTGGTGCTCGCCGTCGCCGCCGATCGCAAGGTCACGCTCCTCAGGCGCGACAATGGGCAGCGTGTCTGGGTACGCCGGCTCAAGGGTGTCGGAACCGCCGGGCCTCTCTTCACCCTGACCCAGGTCTACTCGGCAAGTGGCGACCGGGAAGGCCATCTCCATGCGCACGAGTTCTGGACGGGGAAGGTCCGGTGGACCAAAACCATCGGCTCCGTCCACCGGCCGATCGCGCTTCGGCAATCGCAGGTCTTCGCGGCTACGACCGCCGGATTCGTGTTCGCGCTCTCCGCCGCGGACGGAGAGGTCAACTGGCAGCGCTACATGCACAAGCCCGTCCGATCCGGCGTGACGGTGCTCGACTCGCGACTCTTCGTGGCCACGGATGATTCCCTATTCCTCCTCAGCGTCGAGGACGGCTCGGTGGTTCACGCAACGGCGTCGCGCGGCCCCGTGATTCAGCCGGCAGCGGTCTCCGGTAGTCTGTTGGTGCTGGTCTCGCCCGAGGCGTTCATCGCGGCGTACGATGCCAACACGCTGGAAGAACGGTGGTGGCATTTCGTCGGTGACCCGATCCTCGGGGGTGTCGCGATTGCACGGGACACGGCGTTCCTGGCGACGGTCGATGGTGATCTTTGGCGCGTGCCGCTGGCCAATCCGGATGGCGCGGTCGTTCAATCACTCGACCGGCCGATGCGCATGACGCCAACCCCGGTGCGAAACGGCGTGCTCGTGGGCACGGTCGGCGGTGAGGTTCTGTTTCTCGGGGGGCGCTCGCTCGAACCTGTCTGGACACGAACGGTCGACGGGCCGCTCGAGTTTTCACCGGTCGTCGACAACGGGACAATCTTCGTGTACGACGGGCGCGGCACGATTCACGCGTGGCGCGAGCCGCCGGACCGCGCAGAAACTCCAGGGGACGAAGAGGGGTAGACCCCGTATGCGACGGACGGGCCGACTGATTCCACTCTCCCTGGCGCTGCTCGGGCTCATGGGCCTTGCGCCAACCTCGTTGCTCGGCCAGAGCCCAGCTCCGATCGGGGGAGAACCCTGGATCGTCACCGTGTCACATTGGGGAAAGTGGCCCGCGCTCGCCGGCACCGGCGCGCTGCTCGCATTTGCGGTCGTCAGAAACAACGAAGCCAAAAACGCGCAGTCGGAGTTCCGCGGGTACTGTGTCGAAGATATCTCGCGGTGTGCCCTCGTGCCCGGGCCCGACGGACCCATCTACGCGGATCCGGAGGCTGAGGAGCTCTATCAGGTGTATGCCGACTTGAACAGAAAGGCGCGCGGATTCCTCGCCGGCGGGCAGGTTACGCTGGTGTTCACGGCGACCATGTTTCTCATCGACCTGGTGTATCAGCGTGACGGGTACGACAACATCCCGTTCACGCCCTTCGAGCTCCACGCCACGCCACGCGAACTCGGATTGTCCGTCAGTTTCTGACCCTCCCCTCCTTCTTTCGAGGCACGACATGTCGAGCAATCTCGCATCCAAGAAGTGCATCCCCTGCCATGGTGGCATCCCGCCCCTCACCTCTGCGCAGATCGACGAGTTGCTGGGTGAACTGGGTGGGACGTGGACAGTCGCGGAGGCTCACCACCTGGAGAACACATACACCTTCCCGGATTTCGCCTCTGCCCTGGCGTT
Source organism: Gemmatimonadota bacterium (assembly GCA_039586875.1). Taxonomy (GTDB): domain Bacteria; phylum Gemmatimonadota; class Gemmatimonadetes; order Gemmatimonadales; family GWC2-71-9; genus JAOTVV01. The sequence continues at coordinate 5,254 of JBDHJO010000117.1, forward strand.
CACGAACGCCATCGGCGATATCGCGGAGGACCAGGGCCACCACCCGGACATCACACTGTCCTGGGGACGCGTGTCGGTGACGATCTGGACGCACGCGATTGACGGGCTTACGGAGAGCGATTTCATCCTCGCAGCGAAGATCGACGAGATCGACCGATAGTCAGCCCGCCGCAGGCCGCGACGCACGGACGAAGGCGCTCACGAAGACACCGACCGGCGGGACTCTGAACTCGCGCAGCACCTCGACCGACACGTCGCTGAACCCGGCGCGCTCGAGACCGGTCCGATACTCGTCTTCCTGCAATGCCCCAGCGAGGCACGCGGACCAGAGCGTCGCATCCTCCCGTACGTGCTCCGGTATGCTTTGCCCTGCGATGACGTCCGATACCGCGAAGCGACCACCCGGCCGGAGCACCCGGAATGCCTCCGATAGGACGCGGTCCTTCTCGGCCGATAGGTTGATCACGCAGTTGGAGATGATCACGTCGACCGACTGGTCGGGCAACGGGATGTTCTCGATATCGCCCTTGAGGAACTCGACGTTGTCGATGCCGGCTTCACGCTGATTCGCGCGCGCCAACTCGAGCATCTCGTCGGTCATGTCGAGCCCGTACGCCTTCCCCGTGGACCCGACGCGTCGAGCGGACAGCAGGACGTCGATCCCTCCACCCGACCCGAGGTCGAGGACCACCTCGCCCTCGTGAAGCTCGATGAGCGCTGTCGGGTTGCCACAGCCCAGCGATGCCTTCACGGCCGCATCGGGGAGCTGCTTTGCGTCCGACTCGGAATACAGCGCCTCGGAGATCGGGTCGGTTACGTCTCCGTCGCCGCAACACCCAGCACCACCATCCAACACGCTGAGTGCCTGCTTGGCATAGTGGTCCCTCACGATCTTCTTCACATCCGACATGGTCTCCCCCTCCACTCCGCTCTGGTCAGAGCAACGTCTTTGGTTTACAGCACGCATCGGCGATCGTGTGCTCCTCAGGACCCGCCAGTCCCTCGAGAACGTCGCCGAGGCCTTCCAATGCGCGCCTGTCGAGCGCGTAATAGCTCCACCGTCCGCGGCGCGTGACGCGCACCAAGCGCGCCTCCCGCAGCGTGCGCAGGTGGAACGACAACAACGGCTGGGACACACCAATGCCGTCCGCCAAATCACATACGCAGGTCGGCTCTTCGGACAGCCGCGCCAGAACGGCAAGGCGCGTGTCGTCAGCCAGAGCCTTGAACTGCGCCGCGAGAGCGGGCGCCATCGTCACCGGTGAGCTATTCGCCATGAGAACAACATATCAAGTTTCGTTTATATGTCAACCCGCTCAAAAACGCATGCATACTCACTGGTTTTCGGCGGATCAGCCGACGCGGAAGAGCTCGATGCCGCGCTCGTGACGCCGCTCGATACGGCGCCTGATGCTCGCATGCTGCCGATCGTTCAGTGCGGGGTCCTCGGCAATGAGTGCAAGTGCCGCACGTCTCGACAGCTCGATGAGATCCTCGTCCCGCTCCAGGTCGGCAAACCGGAGTCGGAAGCCGCCTGCCTGGCGGCTCCCCGCGAGCTCGCCCATGCCGCGCTCCCGAAGATCGAGCTCGGCGATCTTGAACCCGTCGGTGGTCTTGGCGAACCGTCTGAGGCGATCCCGTGCCGCTGGCTCCTCAAGGAGGAGAACGCAGTGGCTCTCCTCCGCCCCGCGTCCGACGCGCCCTCGCAGCTGGTGCAGCTGCGCCAGGCCAAACCGCTCCGGATGCTCGATTACCATGACCGTGGCATTGGGGACGTCGATACCAACCTCGATCACCGTCGTCGCCACCAACACGTCGACGTCGCCATCACGGAACCGCCGCATCACGTCGTCGCGCTCTTCCGCCTTGAGTCGCCCGTGTATCAGCGCAACGCGAAGTGGCGCAAGCGTCGTCGACAGCTCCTCTGCCATGGTGGTCGCAGCCTTGAGATCCACGCGTTCCGATTCGTCGATGACCGGATACACGACGTACGCCTGCCGTCCCGCCTCTGCCTGCTGCCGCACGAATTGATGCACGGCCGAGCGATCAGCGCCGGAGCGCACGCCGGTTGTGATGGGCTGCTTGCTCACCGGTTTGCGCCGAATGACCGAGATGTCGAGATCCCCGTACAACGTCAGGGCCAGCGTGCGGGGAATGGGTGTTGCCGACAACAGTAAGACGTCGGGAGCCTTGCCCTTCTCGATGAGGGCGGCCCGCTGTTCCACGCCGAACCGATGCTGTTCGTCGATCACGACCAGCCCGAGGCGGTGGAATGCGGTGTGCTCCTGAATCAGCGCGTGGGTACCCACGACGATCTTCGCCTCTCCGGACGCAAGCCGGTCGCGGGTGGCCGCCTTTTCCGCGGCACTCAGTCTGCCCAGCAGCAGCTCGGGGACAATGCCGAGTGGTGCGAGATGGGCGCGGAGCGTCGCGGCGTGTTGTTCAGCCAGCAGCTCGGTGGGGGCCATGAACACGGACTGGTAGTCGTTCTCGACTGCCAGCAGCATCGCGAACAGCCCAACCACTGTCTTTCCCGTTCCGACGTCTCCCATCAACAGCCGATGCATCCGCTCGGTGCCGATCATGTCGCCGGTGATCTCCCGGACGGCCCGCTTCTGCTCGGACGTCAAGGCGAACGGCAGGGATTCCTTCAGTTGTGTCGTGAGCGCCTTGCGATTGATGAAGCTCGGTCCTTTGCGCGCCGATCGGGCGATATGACGGGCCCGGGCGACCACCAGTTGCAGATCGAACAACTCGTCGAGCGCCAGTCGGCGGCGGCCGGCTTCGCTTTCGGCCACGGTGGCCGGGCGATGCACGGCAGCGAGCGCCTCCCGCAGCCCTGGCACCCGTGCCTCGCCGCGCAGGGCTTCGGGGAGCGTGTCCTCGACGACCTCCAGCATGCTGTCGAGGTGCGTATGGATGAGGCGGCGGACCTGACGATGTGCGAGCCCTTCGGTGGCGGGATACACGGGCAGCACGATGCCTTCCGGATCCGCCGCATCGTCTGGATCGGCGAGCACGATTTGCTCGCGGGGCGTGATCTGGCGGCCGTGGTAGTACTTCGCCGGGCCGGTCACCAGCAGCAGTTGCCCCTGCTTGATCGTTCGGTCGAGAAAGGCCTGCCCCGGCCACGCGCACTCGATCACGCCCGTGTCGTCGCGCAGGACGGCCCGGAAGATGCGCAGCCGCCTGCGCGTCGGGACCACGGCTTTCGACACGACCCGCCCGACCACCGTGACGTCGGCCCCAACCGCCACCTGCCCGATCGGCGTCACCGTCGTCGCATCGAGGTACCGGTGCGGCACATGATACAGGAGATCTTCCACCGTGGTGATGCCGAGACGCCCGAATGCCTCGGCGCGGTGAGGTCCGACGCCCTTGAGGAACTGAACCAGCGTGTCGTGTTGCAGCATCAGTCGGCGAGGATTCGCTCCACAAAGCGGTCGCGGTCGAAGGGTTCGAGGTCGTCGAGATGCTCGCCCACACCGATCCAACGAATGGGCAGCCCCAACTCGGCCTGCACCCGCAGCACCGCGCCGCCCTTCGCCGTTCCGTCGAGCTTCGTCAGGATGATGCCGGTGACGTTCACCGCATCTGCGAACTGGCGACCCTGGTGAATCGCATTCTGACCGACCGTTCCGTCGAGAACGAGGAGTGTTTCATGCGGTGCTCCCTCTCGTTTGCGACCGATGACCCGCACGATCTT
>JBDHJO010000118.1:0-9745 GCA_039586875.1 Gemmatimonadota bacterium
GATCAATACCCACCCACGCTCGATGACAACGCCCGGGGCAACCGTTCCAATGTTGTAGTCGAACTTCTTCGCGAACGTGGAATTGACCGTCACGCGGGAATCGACGAAGATCGCGTCACGATCGGTCAAGGTGATCCCCTCCACGGGCTCCACCTCGAGATTCTGGACGCTGTCGGCGAGCTCGTAATCCAAGCCGCGCGCCACCATCTCCGCCTGGAGCACGGGCAGGAAGTCGAGATCGATGCCCCAGCCGGGGATTTCGATGCGCGACAGTTCTTGGAATCCAACCACGTGCGGCCTGGTGGCTGCGATCTCGTCGGCGATCGCGCCGGCTCGTGCCGGGAAGTCCGTATTGATGAGCGTCTGGATAGCGTACCCCAGCGCCGCCTCGATGACCTCGGGATCCTGAGTAGCAAGCGCTGCGATCACCTGATCGACGTCCGCGCCGATGTACAAGTTGCGCGTCATGACCGAGACGGTCTGCGCGCCGCCCCCCCGCCGGAAACTCGCTTCGGGAATACCGGCTTCGGGCGCGACTGGGGAATCTGCGCACGCCATCGCCAGCGCGGCGCTGACGACGGCCGTGAAGATGGAAGCACGTCGCATGTGACCTCCTCCGAAGGCGTGGTGCGCGACGCAGGTAAACCGCAACGCTCGACAAGTCCGTCCCGACATCGCCACCGGAAGACGAATCCAGGTGCCAACACCACGACCGCCGAGCGCTGGCCGCGCATGAATCGGCATACGGACCAGCAAGGACAGGACCGCTGCGGATCAAGTGAAAGCACGTGAGCAGCTGCCGCAAGGAGGGAGCCAGCCGTGGGTTTGGTGTTGGGGCACCGCGACGCCCGATGCCTTGCGACAACGAGCCCGACAGCGTATGAAAAGGGAGGACACACCTCGGGTTTTGCCCACCGATCTTGGACGAGGCGCATGATCGCGATCACTGTCGGCGGACGGCTGCCGGCTGAGCGGGGCACGGCCCGAACCGGAAGCCGGCACCGACCCGACGACCCGGCCCGCGCCGGGAAGCCGACGGGCGTACTGGCACCGTAACCTGACGTACGTCGGCATCCTGCTCGGCGTGTGGTTCGTCGTCTCCTACGGCTTCGGGATCCTTCTCGTCGATCAGCTCAACACCATTCGGATCGGCGGCTTTCAGCTGGGCTTCTGGTTCGCCCAGCAGGGGTCGATCTACGTGTTCGTCATCCTGATCTTCGTCTACGTCAGGCTGATGAACCGGCTCGACCACTCCTTCGACGTCGATGAACAGGACGACAGCGCATGAACGTACAGGCGTGGACGTTCGTGATGGTCGCCCTGTCGTTCGCGGTATATCTCGCCGTGGCCGTGTGGGCGCGCGCCCGCTCGACCGGCGAGTTCTACGTGGCGTCGGCACGGGTGCCGCCCGTGCTGAACGGGATGGCCACGGCGGCCGACTGGATGAGCGCAGCCTCGTTCATCTCGATGGCCGGGCTCATCGCCTTCATGGGCCGCGACGGGTCCGTCTACCTGATGGGCTGGACGGGGGGGTACGTCCTCCTCGCCCTCCTGCTGGCGCCTTACCTCCGAAAATTCGGGAAATACACCGGCCCCGACTTTGTCGGTGACCGTTATTACTCGCGGGTTGCGCGGGTCGTCGCGGTTCTCTGCGCGCTGTTCGTGTCCTTCACGTACGTCGCGGGACAGATGCGCGGGGTCGGGATCGTGTTCTCGCGATTCCTCGACGTCGACATCGAGGTCGGGGTGTTGATCGGCATGGGGATCGTCTTCTTCTACGCCGTGCTGGGCGGCATGAAGGGGATCACTTACACGCAGGTGGCACAGTATTGCGTGCTCATCTTTGCGTATCTCGTGCCGGCGATCTTCATCTCGATGATCATGACGGGCATGCCGATCCCGCAGCTGGGGTTCGGCAGCGAACTGGCCGACGGGTCGGGCACATATCTCCTTGACCGACTCAACGGTCTGACGGAGGAACTCGGCTTCGGCGCCTATACCGACGGGCGAAAGGGCACGGTCGACGTCCTGTTCATCACCGCGGCCCTGATGGTCGGCACGGCGGGCCTGCCGCACGTGATCGTGCGCTTCTACACGGTGCCCAAGGTGCGTCAGGCCCGGAGCTCGGCCGGGTGGGCGCTGCTGTTCATCGCCTTGTTGTATACCACCGCCCCTGCGGTCGCCGCGTTCGCGCGTACCAATCTGCTGGACACGGTATCGAACACGCCCTACACCGACGTACCGACCTGGTTCACCCACTGGGAGGCCACGGGCCTCGTGACCTTCGAGGACCTGAACGGCGACGGCCTGATCCAACACACGGGGCCCGCGTCCTCGGTGCCCAACGAGCTCACCATCGACAGAGACATCATGGTGTTGGCGAACCCGGAGATCGCGCGCCTGCCGGACTGGGTGGTGGGGCTCGTCGCGGCCGGGGGACTCGCCGCCGCGCTGTCGACGGCGGCCGGCCTCCTGCTCGTGATCTCGACGTCCGTGGCCCACGACCTCCTGAAAAAGACGCTGGCGCCCAAGATCACTGAGCACGGGGAACTGATCGCGGCTCGCATCGCCGCCGGCTTCGCGGTCGTCATCGCCGGGTATTTCGGCATCAACCCACCCGGGTTCGTCGCGCAGGTGGTCGCGTTCGCGTTCGGCTTGGCGGCCGCCTCGTTCTTCCCCGCGATCATCCTCGGCATCTTCACCAAGCGGACCAACACCTACGGTGCGGTGGCCGGCATGGTGGCCGGGCTCGCGTTCACCGCGTCCTACATCGTGTACTTCAAGTTCACGCACCCTGAGCTGAATTCGGCGGAGCACTGGTGGTTCGGGATATCGCCCGAGGGCATCGGGACGCTCGGGATGGCCGTGAACTTCGCGGTGGCGATCGGCGTCTCCCTGCTGACGCCCCCACCCCCGCTATCGGTGCAGCAGTTCGTCGAGGAGATCCGCGTGCCGCGCGGCGCCGGACCGGGTCACGACGTGGCGGCCTGAGTCACCGCGGGCGGTTCGTCTCTGTCGGCGTTCCGTTTCGGTCCGTACTTTCTGAACTGCAATCGACTGGAGCAGGCGCAATGCGCAGCAAGCGGCAACAGGACCCGTACGACGTCTGTATCGTCGGCTCGGGTGCCGGCGGCGGGATGGCCGCCAAGATCCTGGCGGACGCCGGTGCCAACGTGATGATGCTCGAGGCCGGACCGATGTGGGACAACACCACCGATTCGGCGATGTTCACGTGGAACTACGACGCCCCGCACCGCGGCGCGTCGACGCCCGAGCGGCAATTCGGCGAACTGGGGGCCAACCTCGGCGGGTGGTCGCTCGAGGGCGAGCCGTACACGACCGCACCGGGCACCAAGTTCGATTGGTTCCGCTCGCGCATGCTCGGCGGCCGCACCAACCACTGGGGACGCATCTCGCTCAGGTTCGGCCCGGACGACTTCCGCCGCCGCACACTGGACGGCCTGGGCGACGACTGGCCGATCGGCTACGACGACATCGCGCCGTACTACGACCGCGTGGACCGGCTGATCGGCGTCTTCGGCAGCCGCGAGGGCATTCACAACCAGCCCGACAGCATCTTCCAGCCGCCGCCGCAGCCACGCTGCTGGGAGCTGTACGTCCAACAGGCCGCGCGGCGCATGCAGATCCCGTGCATTTCGTCGCGCCTGTCCATTCTCACGCAACCGCTGCACGGCCGGCCGGCGTGCCACTACTGCGGCCAGTGCAGCCGCGGGTGCACGGTGAACGCCAACTTCACCTCGCCGAATGTGCTGATTCTGCCGACGGTCGCGTCCGGTAACCTGATGCTCCGGACGAGTGCGATGGTGCGCGAGGTCACCCACGACCAGCGCGGGCATGCCACCGGGGTTCTCTACATCGACAAGGAGACGGGCCGGGAGGAGCACGTGCGGGCGCGCGTCGTCGTGCTGGCCGCGAGCGCCTGCGAGTCGGCGCGGATTCTCCTGAACTCGCGAACGTCGATGTTCCCGCACGGGCTCGCGAACTCGAGCGGCACCGTGGGCAAGTACCTGACGGACACGACCGGCACGGACGTGGCCGGGTTCATCCCCACCCTCATGGACGGTATCCCGCACAACGAGGACGGCGCGGGCGGCGCCCATCTCTACATGCCGTGGTGGCTCGACAACGCGGCGCTCGATTTCCCGCGCGGGTATCACATCGAGATGTGGGGCGGCCGCGGGATGCCGAGTTACGGGTTCATGGGCAACATCCACCGTTTCCCGGGCCACGAGCACGGGTACGGGTCGGGCCTGAAGGACGAGTACCGCCGGTACTACGGATCGGTGGTCGGGTTCTCCGGCCGTGGCGAGATGGTTCCAAACGACGACACGTACTGCGAGATCGACCCCGATACGGTCGACCGGTGGGGGATCCCCGTGCTCCGCTTCCACTTCAAGTGGACCGACCACGAGTACCGGCAGGTGAAGCACATGCAGGAGACCTTCCGCTCGCTCATCCGCGAGATGGGTGGGGAGCCGTTCGGCGACATGCCGTCCGCGGAAAACGGGTACGGCATCGCGGCCGGCGGACGGATCATTCACGAGCTCGGCGTCACCCGGATGGGCGACGATCCGTCGATGTCGGTGCTCAACGCGCAGTGCCAGGCGCACGACGTGCCCAACCTGTTCGTCGCCGACGGCGGACCGTTCGTCTCTCAGGCGGACAAGAACCCGACGTGGACGATCATGGCGCTGGCGTGGCGCGCGGCCGACTACATCATCGAGCAGCGACGCGCGGGGGCCCTATGACCGAGCGAACCGATATGCGAATGTCCCGCCGCGACCTCGTGGCGGCGCTGGCCGCCGCGACCGCAACTGCGGCATTCACCTGGACGCCCGACGAAGCCGTTCACGCCGCGCACCGCGTTCGCACCGGCGGGGGATCGGCGCAGGCGCCCGGCTTCTTCCTACCCGACGAGTGGGAGACCGTGCGCGTCCTCGTGGACCTCATCATCCCGCGTGATGAGCGATCAGGGAGTGCGACGGACGCCGGCGTCCCGGAGTTCATGGACTTCATCATGCTCGACGGATCCGACGCGCGGCGGACCGCGATGCGGGGCGGCCTCGCGTGGCTCGACGCGGAGTGCCGCGAGCGGTTCGGCAATCCGTTCCGTGAGTGTGCCGACGAGGAGCGGACGGCGGTGCTCGACGATATCGCCTACCCGGACCGCGCCGCTCCCGCCGTGTCGCAGGGCGTCGCGTTTTTCACGAGTGTGAGGAACCTCACGGCCACCGGTTTCTGGACGAGCAAGTTGGGAATGGACGATCTGCAGTACATCGGGAACACGGTTGTCCCGGAGTGGACCGGCTGCCCGCCGGAGCAGCTTCGGAAGCTCGGCGTGGACGACGCATGAGACACTGAACCGGCACCGGGTCCCCAATCCTGCTCCCCGCCGATCCGCGCTTCATTGCGCGGGGTGCACGGCAGATGCAGACTCTTGCGGGCCCCTATCCTGAGTGATACACTCGCGTTTTCCCTGAATCGCGTGCCGTCACCGGCACACCGGCTCCGCCCGGTGTTCGCCGGACGCCCCTCACGGCGCCGGAGATGTGCACCGATCCAGCACGGGGTCGGGGGATCGGGAACACTCACTCGTCGAGGAGGAGCTATGCTGGCCACTCTCGCACGCGGCACGTGGGCGCTCGCCCTTGGAGCGCTCGTCGTACCGCACACCGCGATTGCGCAGGAGGCCGAGTCACCGACCATCTACGCGATCGTGGATTGCATGAAGTCGACGTCGCCCAACTGGGAGAGCGTCGAGACGGAGATCTGGCAGCCCGTCCATGAGGAGATGGTCCAACGCGGCCTCAAGATGAATTGGACCCTCTATTCGGTGGCGTACGGGGATCGCTCGGAATGCGACTACTACACCGTGAACTTCTTCGCCGGGCTGGAACAGCTCAATGGGACGACCACCATGGAGGAGCTCTTCGCCGCCGTGCACCCGGACGTGTCCTTCGACGATGTTTGGGACAAGACGTACGCGGCACGCACCGCGGTTCGCACGGAGCGTTGGGCGATGGTCGCCGGGCTCGACTTCGTCGATCATGAGTACCTGATTGTGAGCCTGATGCAGGCCGACAACGGGCCCGAGTACGAGGCGATGGAGCGAGACATGTGGCACCCCGTTGCCCAGGCCTTGGTCGACGCCGGCCACCTGGTCGGGTGGGGCGTGTGGGCCCTGGAGTCGCCCGGTGGGACGAACATGGACTACAACTACGCGGCGGTGAACGCGGTCAACACGATCGCCCCGATACCGTGGGAAGCCACCCTCGCGGCGGTACATCCCGACCGTGATGCGGAGGAACTCGGCAGTTACACGGCGGACATGCGGACCATGGTGCGCGGCGAGACCTGGTCGCGCGTCGCGACGACGACGATGCAGTAACACGCCGTAGGCCGGGCCGCGGGCCCGGACACGGTAGGTACGGACATGGGTGCGAGGGTCCACATCGGACCTCGCACCCGTGTCGCATCGGTCCGCCCACTTCCGCTTCAGCACCCACCGTCCTGGCACTGTCGCATCCGGGCCTGTAGGTTCTCCTCGTCTCACTTCGAGGAGAGCGTGATGCACCGGACCGTGTTGTCGTTGATGCTACTCACCCTCGCCGCCTGTCAGCCGCCGGCAACGGAGTTGACGGAAGAACTGGAAGCCGAGATCACCGCCGAGGTCAGGCGGCTCGACACCGAGTATTGGAACGCGTGGCGTGAGGCTGACTGGGAACGAGGGATGGCCTTCTACTACGATTCGCCGGAGTTCGTCTGGGCAGCCGACGGTATCGCGACCATGGGTTTGGACAAGCTCGAGGCGCTCCAGCCGGATTTCGAGAGCGTGGCGAGCCAGACGTTCGCCTTCATGACCACCCGTCTAGTGGTGATGGCCCCCGATGCGGTGAGCATGACGGCCCTCGGCACGTGGACGCAGACGGACACCGCCGGCGTCACCGGGCCGCCGGAGGATTTTGCCTGGACGGCCGTGTGGATCCGCCGCGACGGCGAGTGGAAGATCCACCTGGCCCACATGTCCAATCCGACGCCCGGGTGATCGTTGCCCCCCTCACCGTCGTGAGGGTCGCGGCGGGCAGCTGACGCGCATGCGCGTCGCGAAGACGGTCCACGATTTGCGGTGGCTCGGCCTGCTCGTCGCGGCGGGTTGTGCTGCCGAGCCGCCGCCGCCAGCGATCGTCATGACGGTGGGCGGGCCGATTGTCCCCGCACGGATGGGCATCGTGTTACCGCACGAACACGTGCTGGTGGACTTCGCACCAGCGGAAGCCGCGAGCTCGCAGCGGTACGATCGGGACAGCGTTGTCGCCATCACCCTCCCGTATGTCACGCAGGCGCATGCGTTGGGCGTCCGCACGCTCTTCGACGCGACGCCCGCGTACCTCGGCCGTGATGTGGGGATCTTACAGGAACTCAGCCAGCGCAGTGGAATGCACATCGTTACCAACACCGGGTACTACGGTGCGCGTGACGACCAACACCTGCCGTCGCATGCCTTTGCGGTCACCGCCGACGCACTGGCTGCGCGGTGGATCCGTGAGTGGCGCAACGGCATCGACGGCACCGACGTGCGGCCGGGTTTCATCAAGATCGGCGTGGACCCGGGGCCCTTGTCTGATGTCGACCGTACGTTGATCCAGGCCGCGGCACGGACCCACTTGGCCACGGGACTCACGATTGCCGCCCATACCGGAACGGCCACCGGCGCGTTCGAGCAGATGGCGGTTCTCGACGAGGAGGGCGTCGACCCCGGTGCCTGGATCTGGGTGCACGCGCAGGCCGAGCCCGATTCGACACAGCACGTCCGCGCCGCGCGCCGGGGCGCGTGGATCTCCTTCGACGGGTTGGCGCCTGACAACATCGAGGGCTACGTCGCGCTCGTGTCGTTCATGAAATCCGAGGGGCTGCTCGACCGCGTGTTGGTGTCGCACGACGCCGGTTGGTATCACGTGGGGGAGCCCGGCGGCGGCGACTTCCGGCCGTACGACACATTCGTCACCGCATTCCTCCCGGCGTTGGAGGCTGCCGGCTTCTCGGCGGAGGAGATCCACCGGCTTACGACGGAGAATCCGGCGCGGGCGTTTACGGTGAGGGTGAAGACGAAACAGCGATCAAGACGGTAGCGCGACGGCAACGGTCGGTCGGCGGCATGCGTAGCGCATCGAACGTCCACACACCTGCGCCGGGCACCGAATCTTCACCCTCCGTTTCGGGCAGCCGGTGTCAGGCACAATTCCCTCACGCATCGACGTCACCCAACACTGCGCAGATTGAACCCACGTGGCGATGGTCGGTGCCGCAGCAGCCGCCCACCACGTTCAGGTGCGGGAGAAGCTGGCGGAGGGCACCGTACGACTGCGCGAGTGCCTCCGGATCGCCATCGTCCAGTTCCTCTGCCGCATCCAGCTCGGCGTGACTCTTGGCGGACGCGTTGGCGCGCACCCCTCGAATGCGCTCGACCCATTGCCCTCCGGTCTCGAGCACGGATCGGAAGTGTGTCGGGTGCGCACAGTTGATCATGTAGTATGCAGGCGCGCCGTGCGTTGCGTCGTCGACGGCCGCAATCGCGTCACCGAGTGGTTCCCCGTTGGGGAGTGCGCCGTCGGTCTCAACCGTGAAGGAAATGACAACCGGCATCCCGGCAGCCTCGGCCGCGCGCGTGACCCCAATGGCCTCATTCGTATACGTCATTGTCAGTGCGGACACGAGATCGGCCTCGGTCCCGGCAGCGGTTTCAACTTGCGGGGCATGGAACGTCATCGCCTGCTCGTCCGTCATGGTCTCCCCGGCGCGATAACCGTCGTCCTGTGGACCGATGCACACGCTGACGACCACCGGTGTCAACGGGGAGTCGTACTGTGCACGGATTTCATCGACCAGTGCTATCGCCTGGGTGTTGGCGTCCGCGAGTGCTTTGGCGTCATAGCCGAGCTTTGCTCCCCATGCCGCGTTTGCGCGCCATGTCGGGGCTTCGAGCACACAGCCGACGCCCCGCTGTTGCGCCAGGGAGGCATAGGTGCCGAAGTACCGCTCAAGTGCCGCGCGTCCGGCCGGGTCGCGCAACAGGGTGAACGCGGCGAAATGTGGGAGCTCAAGTCCGTCGTGAAAGATGAGCGTCGTCTCGAGCCCGCCGTCGGTCATGAACAGACGGCCATCAAGTTGGGGAGGGCGCTGACGATACCGGGGCATGCATTACTCCTGTCGTGTCAATGGCCAGACGCGTGTTCCACACCCACATGCGCGAGTACGCCCACTCAATGATCCTGCCCAGTATTCGGTTCGGCGTGTCACTGCAGCGCCGGCAACGGCAGGTCGGAATTGAAGATATCGTGCGTCATGCGCCACGAGCCGTCGGGCTGCCTCCGGTGAACCTCGATGAACTTCCCGGTGTCGTGCACAGGCTCGGGCAGTCCCTCGACCAAGAACGTCAGCGAATAGGCACCGCGAACCACGGCCAGGTCACCCTGCCCCTCGATCTCGTGCACGACGGCACCAGCCTCGGCGATCGTCGGGCCCGCCTCGTTCCACGCCCGCGCCGCAGCCTCGCCCTCCAGAGCCGGCATGTTCGGGGGCATGATGACCACGTCGTCGGTGTACAGCGCCATCAAACCTTCCACGTTTCCCGCTTCCATCGCCGTCACCCACTCGTCGTGACTGGCACGAATGGCGTCACGGTCGGCGTCCGTCAAACCGATCTCGGCAGGCTGACATGCGAGAG
>JBDHJO010000119.1:0-8940 GCA_039586875.1 Gemmatimonadota bacterium
GCTCCCATTGTCGGCATCGAACCACGTGAGATGCCGCTGACTGAACGTGCCGCGGGCCGTGTCCTGTCCAACGAGCCGCACGGGTACGCCTTCGGTCAGCAGCGACGCATACGCCAACGTCTCGGCGTGCGCCCAGTCGAGCGGCGTACCGTCGGTCACGGCTTTCCGCTGGCGGTCGATGACGCGCGCCAGCTTGCGATTGATCGTGAACCCGTCCGGAACCGTGTAGAGGGAATCATTGAGCGTCCGGAGCTCTTCGGGTTGCACCACCGTCACCGGCTCGTCGATCGCGCTGACCATCCCGGAAATGCGGCGGGGTTCCTCGCCAATCCGGCTGCTCTTCTCGAGATCGGCGCGAAGCCGCTCTTGCACGGCGCTGAGTTCCGCATATTCCCGCTCGACCATCTCCGCTGCTTCCTCCTCGGTCACGACCTTCTGCGCCATGAGGGTCTTGGCGAAGAGTTCTCGTACTGTCGGATGGTTATCGATGCGCTGGTACATCAGCGGCTGGGTATAGCGTGGCTCGTCGCCCTCGTTGTGTCCGTGCCGACGGTAGCCGACGATATTGACCACGACGTCGGCGCGGAACTTCTCCCGGTACATCATGGCAAGGCGGATCGCCGACAGGCAGGCCTCTGGATCGTCGGCGTTCACGTGTACGATGGGAACGTCATAGCCCTTTGCGAGATCGCTTGCGAAGTCGGTGGTCCGCGCTTGCGACGGAGGCGTCGTGAAGCCCACCTGGTTGTTGGCGATCAGGTGGAGCGTCCCGCCGGTGCTGTAGCCGTCGAGCCGAGCGAAATTGAACGTCTCCGAGACCACGCCCTGGCCCGCGAAGGCCGCGTCCCCGTGGATCAGAATCGGCAGCACCTGCATGCCGTCATAGTGCAATTCGGGGCCCGACCGGTCCGTCTGCTGCGCCCGGACGTAGCCCTCGACGACTGGGTCGATCGCCTCGAGGTGGCTTGGATTCGGGAGGAGCCGCACGCCGATCTCGAGTCCGCGATGGGTCCTGAAGGTGCCGGCGAAGCCGTGGTGGTATTTGACGTCGCCGGTGCCACCCTTGGGCGTCAGCGTCTCCTCGACTTCCCGCCCACCCTCGAACTCGGCCAGCATGATCTCGTACGGAAAGCCGAGGATGTGCGTGAGCACATTCAGCCGTCCACGGTGCGACATCCCCAGCACGGCTTCTTGCGTCCCTTGCTCGATGGACCGCGCCAGCGCCATGTGAATCATCGGCACGATGATGTCGAGCCCCTCGATCCCGAACCGCTTGTGCCCGAGATACTGGCGGTGGAGGAAGCGCTCGAGCACATCCACCCTGGTCAGCTCTTCGAGGAGACGGCGTTTGGTGTCGTCCCGTAGGCCACGTCGGTGTTCACCCGATTCGATGACCCGCCGCAGCCAGACCCGTTCGTCATGGTTCGCGATGTGCTCGATTTCGTAGGCGATGGTCCCGCAATACGTGTCCCGAAGGCGCGGTAAGACGTCAGCCAAGGTCTCACCACCCACGTACGTGCGCAGGACGTCGGCGGGGATCTGATGCATGATCTCCGTCGTGAGGCCGACGTTCTCAGGGTCGAGTGCCGGATCGCCATGCGGCTCCGAGCCAAGTGGATCGAGCCGAGCGGCGAGGTAGCCGTGCGTTCGGTGGTTCTTGATCACCGACATACCGGCGGCGACGTGATACAGCAGCTCGCCGGCGACCGGCGTGGCGCTGGGTTGCGATAGCGGGGGGCCAACGCCGGCGGCCAGCGAAGCTGACAGCGCCGACTGCAGCGCCAGCTCCTCGATATCGATCGCTTCGCCGATTCGCTCGTAGAACGTCTCCCCGCCCTGCAGGAGCGCATCCACCGTCTGCAGGAAGAGCCCGGACTCCGCACCCTGGATGATGCGATGGTCGTACGTGGACGTGACGGTCATCAACCGTGCGTCGCCCACCGTGCGGATCGCGCCGGTGGCGATGATCGAGCCCTGGCCCTTCATCAGGCGCGGCACGGATGCCACCGTCCCGATCGTGCCCGGGTTGGTCAGGGTGATGGTGGCGCCCATGTAAGCATCGGGCATCAGCTTGCCGTCTCGCGCCCCTGCCACCAACCGCTCGTACTCGGTATGGAACTCGTTGAAGTCGTAGCTGTCGGCTTGTCTGATGACCGGCACCATCAGCTTGCGCTCGCCGCGCTTGCCGACCGCATCGACGGCGAGCCCGAGGTTCACGCCGTCCGGTGTGAAGCGGAGGTAGTCATCGCCGTGCTGGTGGACGGCGTGCACCATGACCGGGTACTCGCGTGCGGCCTGCACGATTGCCCACCCGATGAAGTGCGTGAACGACAGCTTGATGCCGCGATCGGCGAGTTTCCGGTTGAAGGCCGACCGGATCGCCCACAGCCGGGAGACGTCGATGTCCCGAAACGACGTGGCCGTCGGGATGTCCAGCGAGTCCTGCATGTTCGTCAGCAGGCGCAGGGCTGGGCCCGTAATCGGAGTGCCTGGAATGTCGGAAGAAGCGGGAGCCACGGGAAAGTCAGATCCCGTCCCTCCCGTCGGTTTGTCCGGTTCTTCCCCTTTGATCCCATTCTCGAACAGCTTCCGCCACTCCTCCGGCACCGACGACGGATCGCGGAGGTAATCCTCGTACAGGGCCTGGGCAAAGCCGGAATTGACGGTCTCGAAGATATTGTCAAACACGGGGAATCACGGTGCTCGGGTGTTGGGGTCCGGGGCTCGGAAGATAGGGGGCGAGGGAGGGGGAAGGAAGCGCTCCAGCCTTCCCATCGGCGTTCACCCCACTCGCCGGACCTTCCGTTTCATGAAGTCCATCAGGATGTACTGGCCCAGCGTCATGGTGTTTGTGAAGTAGGCCTTGCCGCGGCTGATCTCGCAGACGCGCTTCACGAACTCGACCAGCATCCGCTCCCGGGCGAGCATGAAGGTGTTGATCATGATCCCCGCCCGCTTGCAGGCAGAGACCTCGCGAAATGTCTCGCGGAGGATGCGCGGATCCATCCCACCGGAGTTTACGTAGACGTGCCCGTCGGGCATCGTGAGCGCCGTCGGCTTGCCGTCGGTGATCATGATGATCTGCCGCATGTCCTTCTTCTGGCCCATCAACAGCCGCCGGGCGAGCCGTAGGCCCTCCGCCGTATTCGTGTGGTACGGTCCGACCTGTGCCTGCGCCAACTTGGCGATCGGGATCTCCTCGGCACCGTCGTGGAAGAGCACCACCCGGATGGAGTCACCCGGGAATTGGGTCCGGATGAGGTGGGCAAGGGCCAGCGCTACCTTCTTGGCCGGCGTGAACCGGTCCTCGCCGTACAGGATCATCGAGTGCGAGCAGTCGAGCATGAGTACGGTTGCCGCGCTCGACCGGTACTCGGATTGATGCACCATGAGATCGGGGTAATCGAGATCTATCCCATCGCTCCTGTCGTGCCCGTCGCTCTCCACTCTTCGAGCAACCGCCCGCTTCAAGGTTTCCGGAACGTCCAGGTTCATGACGTCGCCGAACTCATACGGCTTCGATACGGCTTCGGCTTCGATGCCGGTGGCCAGATGCGGGGTGTCGTGTGCGCCGAAACTGGCCTTGCCGATGCTGCCGAGGAGCTGGCGAAGTGCTCGATAGCCGAGGAAGTCGAGGCTTTTGGAGGTGAGGTTGAACTGGACCTGTTGCGATGCCTGCTGCGCCTGGCCGCCGGGGCCGAACACCTGCTCGTGACCCTCGGGCATCTCAGGCGCGTCCTCGACGTTTAGGTAACCCTGGTCGATCAGCTTCTGCACGACCTGGTCGATGAGCTCGGCGAGTTGTCTCTGGATCTCCGCGTCGCGCTCCTCGTCGCCCGTCGACTCGCCCCGCAGCACCTGCAACATTTCCGGCGTGAGCTGCTGGGAGTCCATGAGCGATTGGACGATGGCTGCCTTGAGCGCCTCGAGTGACCGGTCCCCGTCTTCCTGGTCCCCAAACTCCCCCCAGAACGGGTGATACATAGGCCCGCCCGCGAATCCGGATTGCAGCAGGAAATCGCTGAGCTGGTCGAGCAGGTCCTCGAGGTTGACCGCGTCGAGGAGCTCGGGGAGGTATTTCGAGTAGGTCGAGTAGCGCATAGGCGGTGCACAGCACCGGGTGCAAGGTGCAAGGTGGCCGTGATCGAAGTATGGGGAAGGTCGGCTCGAAATGCGAGGGTGGTTGTCGGAGTAGATCGTTGCGCGGAGTGGAAGCCTCTCAGGAGGTCACGCCGTGGCCCGCAGTTCCTTGGACCGGAACATCAGCAGTACTGCGGCGGCTGTCGTGACCGTTCCTCCGAGCGCGATGGCGTTACCTGCACCGATCCACTCGGCGACGATCCCGGCCTGCAGGGCGCCGAACGGGCTCAAACCTATGAATGCCCACGCATAGAACGCCACAACGCGAGCGCGTAATGCGTCGGGTGCCAACGTCTGCACGAGGGTGTTCGACAAGGCCGTCGTGACGATCAGCGCCCCGCCCAGAAGAACGAGCAGCATCAGGGAAACGGTGAACGATCGAGAGAGGCCGAACGCGATCACGGTGAGGCCGAACAGCGAAGCGCCGCGGCCGAGGAGCCGGCCGCGCCGCACACGGTGGCCGAGCACGGCCACTGCCAGGGCACCCGCGAGCGCACCCACTCCCATGGCCGACATCATCCAGCCGTACTCCGGCGCACCGCGGCCGAGTACGTCGCGCGCCATCACCGGCAACAGGACGAGGGCCGGAAGCCCAAAGACGCTCAGTGCTGCGATGTTCAGGATGATGATCCGCGTCGAAGGCTCCTCGAATACGTGGCGGACACCGGCCCGCAGCCGTGCCGTCACCGACTCGGCGGACGAGTCCCGCCGACTGGTCGCAAGCGTGAGCCCCGCCAGCGCACCGATAACCGCGAGGTACGACAGACCGTTGAGGAGGAAACAGATACCGATGCCGACCGTCGCAATGAGGGCACCGGCGATGCTCGGACCAACGATACGGGTGGCGTTGAAGGCCGACGCGTTGAGAGCGATGGCATTCGTGAGGTCTTGCTTGCCGACCAGATCGACCATCAGTGCGTGTCGCGCCGGGATGTCGAACGCATGGGCGGTACCGAGGAGGAACACGGCAACGACTAGATGCCAGAGTTGGATGAGATCGGTGAGCACCAGTACGGCGAGGGTCAGGGCGATGGCCATGGCCCACGTTTGGGTTGCCATCACCATCGTGCGGCGTGAGACGCGATCTGCCAATACGCCGGCGTGCAGCGTGAACAGGAGGACCGGAAGCGACCCCAGCGCGTCGACGGTCCCAACCCAGAACGCGGAGTCGGTCAACTCCAGCACGAGCCACGACTGGGCAACGCGCTGCATCCAGACGCCGAGGAGACTGACGACGAATCCGGTGTAGAAGAGGCGAAAGTCGCGGTGCTGCAGGGCAGGGAAAAGCACGCGGCCCCTGCGAGGGGGTGCCGCTTCGACTGGAGATTCAGGTGTCGTCGAGGGGTCAGTCTGTTCTATCATGGACTCCCATCACCGTCGCACATCGCCCCATCCCCAGGGACCGTCTGTCCGCCGTGACGCCCTACCCCCACCCCCGCATCCGGGCCGCCTCGACCACGAGGTGTGCCGCCTGCTCGTAGTCGAACACACCCGTGTTGATGACGAGGTGGTAATTGGCCGCGTTGTCCCAATCGCGATCGTAGTAAGTCTTCACGTACCTCCGCCGCCCGGTGTCCGTCTGCTCGACTCGCTCCTTGGCCTCCGCACGCGTCAGCCCGAGGCGCGTGATCGCAGCGGCAACACGATCCTCTACAGGGGCGACCAGGAAGATGTGTAGCGAGTCCTCGCGCTGAGCCAAGCACGCCTGCGCGCCACGGCCGACCAAGATCAGCTTCGGGGTATCCCGAACCGTCTCGGCGATCACCGCCTCGGTTGCACGGACGAGATCGGCCTCCCGATCAAAGCGCGCCTCGGCCGGCTCCCCGGTGGTGACGAAGACCTCCGGTGAGGAGATCGCCAATGCCCGGGCAATGCGCTCGATGAGCGCCGGCACCCGCTCCTCCCGTGCGGCGACCTCCTGGGGCGGAAGCCCAGCCTGTGCAGCGACGCGGTCGATGAGTTCATTGTCGACGAGCTGCCATCCCAGCCGCTCGGCGACCATGGAGGCAACCATCGACCCGCCAGCGGCGAATTGTCTCGATATCGTGATGACCGGCATGTAGGATCACCTCTCCTCGCGTCCCAACGCACGAATCGCTTACGGTCCTACCGCCCTACTGCCCTCATATACCCGAACTCATCATTGCGCGAGAGCCGCTTCTGTGCGACGAGCCCCTCGAGGATGAGCTCACAGGCCGCCACGGTCACGGCGTCATTCTTGCCGTCCGCCAGCCCGACCAGCGTGACGGCCTCTACGAGACTTGGGACGGTCGCAAATCCCTGGAGGCAGAGATCGGATCGTTCTCCGTGAGACACCTTGAGGGCACCACCCTGATCGAACCACTCGACGATTGCGTCGCAGTCGAGGCCGCCACAGCGAGCATCGAACGTGCGGCCGGCTGCGCGCCGCACCAGATCGTTCGCAACGATTCCCGCGCCCTGCAACTCACCTTCGTACTCGAGTTCGATCTTGCCGGTGATGGCGGGAAGTGCAGCGTACAGGTCGGAGGGCCGCGGTACCGCCGTCGTCTCGCCCTTGACGATGGCGCGCTGCTCGGCCGCCGAGACGACGTTCTCGAGGAGCGTGATGGGGAGACGCTGGCTCACCCCGGATCGGGCATCGATCCGCTTGTCCTGCCGTGCTTCGAAGGCGACGCGCTCCACGAGCTCGCGCAGGAAGTCGGGAGTCTCGACGGGCAAGCCGTCCCGATCGGTCCAGGCTTCGTCCTGGGTGATCTGGATACCGTGTTCGACCGTCGGTGGGTAATGTGTGCCGATCTCGCTCCCGATCCGGTCCTTGAGCGGCGTGATGATCTTGCCGCGCGCGGTGTAGTCCTCTGGGTTTGCTGAAAAGACGAGCATCACGTCCAACGGCAGCCGGATCGGGTACCCTTTGATCTGGACATCCCCCTCCTGCATGATGTTGAACAGGCCGACCTGGATCTTGCCGGCGAGGTCGGGCAACTCGTTGATGGCGAAAATGCCGCGGTTGCTGCGGGGCAGGAGACCGTAGTGAATCGTGAGCTCATCAGAAAGCATGTGGCCACCGCGAGCGGCCTTGATCGGATCGACATCGCCGATGATGTCCGCGATCGTGACGTCAGGTGTCGCCAGTTTCTCGACGTATCGATGATGGCGTGGAATCCACGCGATTGGTGTGTCGTCGCCGTGCTTTTCGAGCAACTGCCGACCGAACTTGGAGATCGGCCGGAACGGATTGTCGTTCACCTCGCTCCCGGCGATGATGGGAATCTCGAAGTCCAGCAAGGCAAGCAGCTGCCTGAGGATGCGACTCTTCGCTTGGCCCCTGAGACCGAGGAGGATGAAGTTGTGCCGGGCGAGGACCGCATTCACGACCTGAGGGACTACGCTGTCCTCGTACCCGACGATTCCCGGAAAGACGTTGTGGCCATCGGCGAGCATGCGCATCAGATTCTGGCGCATCTCGTCCTTCACGGAGCGGTTGTGCACCGCAGGATCGGCCCACGCGGTCTGCTTGAGCTCTGCGAGCGAGGTTGGTTTGGACATGCTGAATAATAGTGGGAAGCTTTGGAAAGATTGGAAAGGAGAGTGCTGATGAAAGGGATACGATGATGTTCGTCATCCCGCTCTCACAGCCGTCGACCCCGCCCCTTCCAGCGCTTCCGTCCCTTCCGTCTTACCCGCCCCGCACCCGAACGCCGGTCAATCGAACAGCGGCGATTCCCCACCCTGAGATGCGAACCGCTAGTCCGTCGGGTGCATCACTTACGCCTGCCATCTCACGACCCCGAAAGTCGATCCGGTGTGCCGACGACCATGCGAGGAGACCGTAACCGAGGGTCAGAAAGCGCGATTCTGAGGTCAGGTTCTGCACGAAGACGGTCATGGCCGTGCCGTCCACACTCGTATCCAACCCGACGATCGCCGCATCGGTCTGATCGAGAACGACAGCGGTGCCGAACCGCGGGGCTGAGCCACGCGTATTTCCGGAAACGGGCACGACCGCGATCGGTTCGGCGTTCCATCCGAATCGCGCACAGATCTGATTGGAGGGGGCAGTTGACGCGACTTGCACTCTGAACCGAGATCGCCCGCGCACCGAGCGAAACTCCAGGTGTCCACTCCGCTCGACGTCCACCAGTGCCGACTCCAATCCCCGGAAGAGGACTGACCCATCGTCGCTGTCCGAGGCAAGCCACCGCAGGTGGGTGAGGGACGTAATGTCCTCCGTGGTCTCCTGAGAACCCGCCGGTACCTCCCAGCGAAGGCGGCGACGTGTGGCTTCGGTATCGAAGCCAAATGCGAATTCGCTCTGTTCCGGCTGGTCTACCCAATTCTCGATATCGATCCACGGCGCGTTGTTCCATACGCTGATCCGAGACGTGAAGTCTCCGAGTCTCGGCGCGAAGCGGCGGGCTACCAGGTCGGCCCCAATCCCCGGGTAGTCGATGCGCTCGAGCGACAGCAGCACGCTGCCATCCGCGGCATTGAACCCCTCAGCACCGATCCACTCGCGTCCGTGGCGGTCCCGTGCCGATCGGAGGGCTCCCGTGCCGGGGTCGACGGTCACTGTCAGCGTCGCTCCCCGTGCTCGTGCGGTGGCCGGCTCGACGGGAAGGGTCTCTGGTGCAACGCCCTCGTCGAGGACGAACGCGTAGCCAAGCGCCGGGATGTCAGTGACGCGCTGCCGTCGACCGTCAGGCAGGTCCACGACAGCTGTGCGTCGGAACGGAGACGGATTCACGGCCAGGAACCCGGCGACGGTGGTGTCGATGGTGTCTGCGAGGCGACGTCCTGGGTCGTCGTGGTGACTGCCGT
>JBDHJO010000120.1:0-9930 GCA_039586875.1 Gemmatimonadota bacterium
GCTACATTGCGTGGACGACCGGATCGCGCGCGGAAGCGTCCGAGCTCCTTGCGGCCGCCGCCGGACATGCGCGCCCGGCCGCGCCCAGTGCCGAGACGCCCGGCGAAGGGGACACCGAAGGTGGGCTCGCGCCCATGGTGCGGGAAACCGCACGCTGTGGAGCGTTGCGCGCCCCTGCGGACGCCCTGGGAGCAGCGGACGCCGATCCCGATGCGCGCACCGTGTACAGCGCCTTCGACACGCTGATTCGTGACGTGCGGACCCGGCTCCCGTAACGCTGACGCCGGCCACCGCGTGGGTGGTCAGCGTGTGGTGACCTCGCCTACGCGCTCCCTGAGGGCCTGCATGAGGATCGGCGCGACCTCCGCACCGACGCTGTTGCGCTCGCCGTACTGTCCGCCGTCGATGTCGTAGGCAAACGGCGCGACCTCGTCCCACTGCCGCTTGGGGATGATGTACCCCACCTCGTCGTTGGCCAGACCGAAGATCATGAACGTCGACGCTGGGAGCATTCCGACCAGGGTGGGCTCGGTCGGAGCCTTAGGAAAGTCGGCGTTCGGCTCGGCCGGCGACTGGTACGCCCCGTAGATCAGTTCCGGATACACCTCTCCGGGAATGCCCGCGATGTGCAGGTCACCGAGGCGCAGGTAGGCTACCTCGGTCTCGATTGCGATGTCGCCCTCGGTTTGTTCGGCAGGGACTGGGGAGCCCGCACTGTCAGGTCGGCCGGTCCACGTGAACGCGTCGCGTGTGAGCACGCCGAGTGCGCGGCCGAGGCGGTACCCGGGGTTGGTCATGGGAATGAGCACGGGTGCGGCACTGGTCACGATCGGCGAGAGCGCGATGGGCTCGGCACCGGCGAGCGCATCGTCGAATACCGCTGCCACGGCTTCCCCGTATGCCTCCGCGAACTCGAAGGTCCCACTCGCCAACACGGTGCCGTCGGGCGCCGCAAACTCCGGGGGATTCGTCATGAGCCCACCCACGGCCCCACTGAAGTACGCGACCGGAACGCCGTACCGATCTTCCAGGGCAGCAATCGTGTAGTACGGGAAGTCCGCCGTAATGAGCGGGTTGTCGGGGCCCAGGCTCTCGGGATGGTTGCTGAACTGCAGCAGAAGCCCGAGCGGCTCCCCGTCGGGACTCGTGAAGCGCACCGCGCGCAGGATCGAGTCGCGCACCGTCGGAAGGCGCGAATCGAGGATGAGGGCCCGCGCCTCGGCCGTCCCGTATTCGGCGCGGGCCGGCGCGAGCGTGGACTCAGCCGACCGGACGGCTGCCACCACCTGCTCCACCACGAACTCCACGTAGGCCGGGTCCACCCCGGACTCGGCCGGTGAGGGACCCCACAGGCCGATGACGTCCGGCCCCTCATGCGTATGCGTGCTCGACACCAGGACGTGGTCGTATTCCGGAAGCCGCGCGCGTGCCTCGAGCACCGCCTCGCGCTGCAGGCCGATGAGATCGACCGACACCATCGCGATCATCGTCGAGCCGTCACGCAGCACGACCGCGCGTGCCCAGAGCGGGTCGTGCACGCCCGTGGCGCGCAGATCGTTCCGGTAGCCGGCCATCCAGGCCACGTGGCGGTCGAGGTCAGGCGTAATGTCGGCCTTGCCGAAGCCGACCTCGGCATCGCCCGTCGGGAATGGTGCCATTCCCACGACCAAGAGTGTTCCGACAACGATGGGTGACCAAAGCATGGCGCGCTCCGTGAGCGGGTTCGTTGTGTGAAGCCCGTGCCGGGCACCGCCGTCGGTGCCGCCTACCGGCCCGCCGCGTCGAGCGATACGATCAGCCGGCTCTGGATGGCCCCGCGCACAACGACGAAGCCCTGTCCGTCCGGATGGACGTCGTACTGCGCGTGCCCGGTCACCATATACCCGGGGAACTGAAACAGCACGTCGCGGCGCTCAACGGTCAGGTCGTCGCCGGTGCTCACCCGGAGGCTGATCAACTGTCGCTGGGGATTCCAGTAGAACAACTCACGGCCGTCTCGGCTCCACATCGGGTCTTCGCCGCCGTCGGGCGACACGAGCTGCTGCTGTGCGGGCTCCGGAAACGCCTGCACGTAGATTTCGAAGCGGCCCGACCGGTTGGAGTGGTAGGCGAGCCACCGTCCGTCGGGCGAGACCCGCCCGGCGCCCTCCTGGTACTGGGATGCGACGATCGGTCGCGGCTCTCCAGCGCCGTCGAGGGGTGCGATCCAGATGTCCTCGTTGTCGTCGTTCGCTTGGGTGAACACGAGGGAGGTCCCGTCCGGCGACCAGTCGGTGGTCCACTGAATGCCGTCCATGCTGAGGAGGACCGTCGGCTCCTCGACCGCCCCCACTGCGCTCACGGCATACAGGTCCTTGACGCGGAGGTCGCGCGAGAACGCGAGCCGGTCGCCGTCAGGGCTCCACACGACGTCGTTGTTCCCGAGGCCGTCCAGCGTCACACGGCTCGTTGTCCCGGCGCGCAGATCATGTATCCAGAGGTCCTCGTCGAGATCGGTCTCACCGAACGCCACGCGCGACCCATCCGGCGAAAAACGGGGCAGCCAGAACATCCGGTCCGAGAGCAGAGGGCGCGAACCGCCCTGCCGGTCCAACCAGAGAAGCTCACGTCCGCCCTGAACACCCTCGAGGTAGACCACCGTGCCCGTGCCGGATACGGCGATCAACGGTTGGCCGCCGGCGTCAAGCCACAACTGCTCCGTCACACGCGTGGCCGGCCCAATGGTGTCGAGGGTCGAAGCATCGAACGGTTGGCGCAGGAGCGCACCATCTGCGGTCACGTAGAACAGATTGCCCATTGAGACAAAGCCACTGATGCCGGATGCGATCGCCCGCGGCTGCCGATCACCGCTCAACGATGCGCCGTAGAAAAACGCGCCCTCGACGCCACACCGCACACAAAACCCTCCGTACGGCCCAAGGAGTACTGCGTCGGTGCCGGCAACGGCGTGCAGGTTTGAAACCCTGCCGACCGTGTCTGCGAATGCGCTCAGGCGTTCGTGGCGCTTCGGGGTACCGCCGGTCGCGGGGACGGTGAAGATCCCGCTGGGACCCCATGTGCTGAAGACGATCTCGTCGTTAGCGGTCCACGTCACCGCAAAGAGGAAGCCCGCGAAATCGGCAACGGTGACGGGCGACCCTCCGTTCAGCGAGATCCGCTTGATCGCCCCCTCGACCGTGAAGCCGAGCTCCGTGCCGTCGGGCGAGAACACCGGGTTCGCGCCGCCCTCCGTTCCCGCTATCAGCTGCGCCTGCACGTTGTCGATGCTCCGGCGGTACAGCGCCACCGTCCCGTCGGTGGAGTACCCGTCGGCCCGGTCACTACTCAGGTCAATCGCCTGATACACGATGAGTGAGCCATCGGGCGAAATTGCGATATCCGAAAAGAGAATCGTGTGGGTGGAATCGGATTGGATCGCGAATTCCACCGGTCGTATGGGCACGGTCGGTACTGGGCGAAGTAGCCACCCCGCCGCGCCGGCCAGCACGGCGATCCCGGCGGCAGCCGCCCCCAGGGTCGACCACCGGGGTCCAGAGGCACCACCCACCACGCCCACGGCGCGCCGTGCAGAGAGGGGCGTGGTAAAGGTCGCATCGCCCAGTGCATCCGCGAACGCCCTCGCCGAGTCAAAGCGGTCGGCCGGCAGCTTCTCCAGCGACTTGGCCACGGTCGCGGCAACGTGTGGTGGGACCGACTTCCGGAGGTCGGTGACCGGCCGTGCCGCGTCGGTCACGATCTTCATGATGATCTGCTGCGCGGTATTCCCCATGTGGGGCGGCTCGCCGGCCAGCATCTCGTACAGCACGCTCCCGAGCGAGTACACGTCGGACCGGGCGTTGAGTTCCTTCTCGGCCGTCGCCTGCTCCGGGCTCATGTAGTGCGGGGTGCCCAGCGAAAGTCCCGTTTCCGTCATCCGCCCACCGGCTGCGGCACTGACCGCGAGCGCGATCCCGAAGTCGGCCACCATCGGCCGCCCGTTGTGCAGGAGGATGTTCTCGGGTTTGATGTCCCGGTGAATCACGCCCTGCTGATGGGCCGCGTCCAAGGCCTCGGCCACCTCGACAGCGATCTTCACCGCCTCGTCGATACCCAGCTGCGTGTCGCGGTCCAACCGATTCCGCAGCGTCTCGCCCTCGATGTACGGCATGACGTAGTAGAGAAACCCGTCGGCCTCACCGGAATCGAACAGCGGCAGGATGTTGGGGTGCTGCAGACTCGCCGTGGTGGTGATTTCCTGGACAAATCGATCGGCGCCCAGGACCGCCGCCAGCTCGGGCCGCAGCACCTTCACCGCGACGTTGCGCTTGTGCTTGAGGTCTTCGGCGAGATACACCGTCGCCATACCGCCTTCACCAAGGCGGCGTTCGATCCGGTAGCGGTCGGCGAGGGCACCCGAGAGCCGGGAGGTGATCTCGGTCATGGTACGTTGAATCTATGGTCCGGGACTGCTGCCGGCGAGACGGTCCGCGGGCGAGGGAGCCTAGGACCCAGGCGCGGTTTCCGCCGGCTCGTCAGCCCCCAGCAGGTCCCCGACCGTCCGGCGGGTCCCGCCCCGGAGGTTGTTCCACAGGGCCCGGACCGTGTAGAGCGGACCCCACGGGATGCCCCACCAGCCCAGGACAAACGTGAGGAGCGCGAACAGGAGCGCCGTCAGGACCGAGGCATCACGATCCACATACAGCCGCGACGGGATCCGGAAGCTCACAATCAGAAAGGACGCGACGAGCTCGTACTGCGTGAGTTCCGTGGATGCCGTGATCGACGTCCCCTCGTAGCTAGCGCCCTCGGACTGCACGCCGTCACGGTTGGCGTCGAGCCACAGCAGGAACTCGGCGTCACGCCGGCGCGCGCCGCGGACGAAGAGATGCGTGCCGATCAGCGTGGCCGCGATGGCCAGGCCCCCGAGCGCCTCAACGGTGCTCCGGTCCGCGCCGAACAGGTTGTACAGGGCGCCGGCCAGGAACAGGAGACCAACGATGAGCAAGCCCGTCATGATGTGATCCTCTCTTCGGGAGCTCCGGATTCACGAGATGCCGCTCCGACGATAGCGCCCGCCGCCCGCCGGCACCAGCACCGGGGGGCCGAACCAGTGGGCGTTTGACAGCTGCCTGCAAACACCACATCCTCTCGGACGACCGGCCAGGGGCGGAGGGGAGCGTGTTCACCGATGCACCGTGAGGTCCGCATGACCATGCAGGGACTGCAGCCGCGAGCGTGGCTCGCCCGCATCCACCGGGTTCGGGGGGAAACGTGATCGACGAATCGCGATACCGAGACGTGGAGCGGCGCCTCTGGGATCACGTCGGGCTCACGCCTACAGAGCAGCGGATACGAGTGGCCAACGTCGACGCCCGCGTGCAGATCGTGGGCGACGGCCCCCCGGTCGTCCTGCTGCACGGCGGGCCCAACAGCGGCTCGACGTGGGCACCGCTCCTACCCGCGCTCACCGCCTTCCGATGCTATGTGATCGACCGACCCGGCACCGGCCTGAGCGACGATTTCATCCTCACCGGCAACTTGCGTGCGTTCGCCTGCCGGTTTGTGCCGCAAATCATGGACGAGCTCGGCCTCGAACGCGCGCATCTGGTAGCGTCCTCGTTCGGAGGATTCCTGGCATTGATGTCGACGACGGCCGCGCCCGACCGGGTGCACCGCATGGTCCAGATGGCGTGCCCGGCCTTCGTACCTGGTATGACGGCACCGGGATTCATGAAGGCCATGTCGCTCAAGCCGGTTCGGTGGCTCATGAACACCCTCCCGCCGAACGAGCGGGTCGGGCGCAGTATCCTGCGGCAGATCGGCCACGGCGCGAGCCTCGACGCCGGCAGGATCCCGCAGATCTTCTTCGATTGGTATCTCGCCCTGCAGCGGTACACCAACACGATGCACAACGAAGGCGAGATGATCGGCCGTGCGGCGACGCTGCGGGGCTTTCCGCCGGAGCACACGCTGACCGAGGCCGAACTCGCCGCGGTCAGCGCGCCAACGCTGTTCCTATGGGGTCGGGACGATCCGTTCGGTGGCGAGGCAGTTGCCAGACGCGTGGTGGAGTCGATGCCGACCGCGTCGCTGACGATGCTGGATGACTCGGGACACCTGCCCTGGCTCGACGATCCCGAGGGCGTGGGCGAAAAGACCGCAGCGTTTCTTACGGCAGACTGACGCGACGGCGTCGCCGACGCGAACGGCCATCAGTGGTTCGTACGCGCCAGCGCCCGAATCCCGAGGGCGTAGGACATCCAACCGAACCCGGCGATCGTCCCCACACAGACGCCCGACATCAGCGACACGTGCCGGAACTCCTCGCGTGCGGCGATGTTGGACATATGCACTTCGACGACGGGTGTATCGATCGCGGCGATGGCATCGCGGATCGCAACTGACGAATGCGTGTAGCCACCGGGATTGAAGACCACCGCGTCGGCCGCATGTGCAGCTTCCTGCAGAGCATCCACGAGCACCCCTTCGTGATTCGATTGCCGGCACTCGATCTCCACCCCGAGCTCCCGGGCGACATCCGCGAGTTGCGCGTCGATCTCCTCCAGCGTGAGCGCTCCGTAGACATCCGGCTCCCGCTGTCCCACCAGGTTGAGATTGGGCCCGTGCAGGATCAGGATCTTCATCCTCGCGCTCCTTCGGAATGCAACATCACACCGGGGTCGCCGCCGCTAACGCCGATGCCAAGTCCGCAACCTCGATGCCGGTCCGCACATCTCCGATCGCGACCGGCAGCGTGAACCGGATCGTACCGCCCGCCCGCTTCTTGTCCGCGGTCATGGCCTGAGCGATCGCCTCGGGCGACAGCTGCTCGGGGATCGCTACCGGCAACCCCAGGTTCTCCAACGCCGCACCGATCCGCCGAGCCACTCCCGTCCCAGCCAGGCCGAGCGACTCGGCCAGGGTCGCTTCGGCGACGAGTCCGATCGCTACCGCCTCGCCGTGTCGCAGTCGGTAACCTGACGCCACCTCGACGGCATGACCGATCGTATGCCCGAGGTTCAACAGGGCTCGGCGACCCTGCTCCTGCGGATCGTCCTCCACCACGGCGATCTTCACCCCCAGCGCCCTGCCGACAACATCTTCGCGTTGCTCTCGAACCGCGGGCCAACCCTGCTCGACCATGGCGAGCAGCCCGGGATCACCGATGACGGAGTGCTTCACCACTTCGGCCATGCCGCCGTTGAGTTCCCGCTGCGGCAACGTGTCCAGCGTGTTGGGATCCACCACGACGAGCCGCGGGTGGTGGAAGCACCCCGCGAGGTTCTTGGCGGCCGGAAGATCCACGCCCGTCTTGCCGCCGATCGAGGCATCCACCATGGCGAGCAGCGTGGTGGGTACCACCACCCAATCGATGCCGCGCATATACGTCGCTGCGGCAAACCCCGCGACATCACCGGTGACCCCACCACCCAGTGCCACCACGGTGCTCGTGCGATCGAGTCCCGCATCCAGCATACCCTGCCACAGGTCGGACAAAACGCCCGGCGTTTTCGACCCCTCTCCCGCCGGGAACGTGATCAGGCTCGCATCGAATCCGGCACGAGCGAGCGACCCCAGCGCGCGAGTGCCGTAGAGGCCGGCCACCGTTTCGTCGGTGATCACCGCGACGGGACCGCCGAGATGCC
The DNA here is from genome assembly GCA_039586875.1 of Gemmatimonadota bacterium. Classification (GTDB taxonomy): domain Bacteria; phylum Gemmatimonadota; class Gemmatimonadetes; order Gemmatimonadales; family GWC2-71-9; genus JAOTVV01. The sequence continues at coordinate 7,626 of JBDHJO010000120.1, forward strand.
GCTCCAGCATTGACGATCCCAGTGCGTCGAGAGCGCTCGACCGGACGATGACGTCGTAGGGACGGCCGCCAGGCCCATGCACGTGAAGCTGGTGAATGCGGCGCAACACGTCCCGGGCGATCGACGCGGGCACCCGCTCACCGTCGGTTGCGGCTACGTGCACGCGCACGGCGAACGAGTCGTAGTGCTCGCGTCGCTCGACGAGCAGCGCCGACAGGTTCGCAGCGCGTTCGCCCAGCAGCGGACGAACCCCATCGTCATCGTCGAGACGCGCACGCAGGATTCGTTCGTCGACATCCAGGCACACCACCTGCCCGCTCTCGTCCGCGCGGCGGCGGTTCATGTCGCTCAGGAGCGTGCCGCCACCCAGCGCGACGACGGAAGGTGACCGAGCAAGCACCCGGCGCAGCACTGCGGCTTCGACGTCACGAAACGCATCTTCGCCTTCGGCCATGAGGTCCGGGATGGAACGACCGGCAGCACGCTCGACGTCGAGGTCGAGATCGACGAACGGCAGCTCCAGGAGTGCCGCGAGTTCCTTTCCGACCGTGGACTTGCCGGCGCCGGGCGGTCCGTACAGCAGCACGTGGCTCACTCGGACTCCCACAGTACGTGTGCCGTTGCATCCATGGGCAGGTCATCCAACGTCGCACGTCGGAGCGTCGCATACCGGGGCAGCATCTCCCCCAGCGAGTCCCCACCAACTTTGGCGATGAGAGCGTTCGCAAGCTCGAGTGCCACCATGGCTTCGATGACGGGCACGGCACGTGGGACCGGGCAGAAATCGGATCGCTCGTAGGCGGTTTCCGCATTCTGGCCAGTGGCGAGATCGACCGTCCGCTGCGGCGCGAGGGTGGTCGCGATCGGCTTCATCGCCGCACGGAGGACGATCGGGCTTCCATTCGACACGCCGCCCTCGATGCCGCCCGCGCGATTCGTGGGACGCTCGAGCTCGCGCCCCGCATCGACCTCGATGGCGTCATGGGCCTCGCTGCCGAGCCGCCGCGCGTTCGCGAAGGCGTCGCCGATGGCAACACCCTTGATCGCCTGCACCGACATCACCGCCCGCGCGAGGCGAGCATCGAGCCGCGAATCCCACTGGGTGAAGCTGCCCAGACCCACCGGCACGCCGAGCGCCACCACCTCGACGACGCCCCCGAGCGTGTCCTTCGCCTTCGTGGCGCGATCGATCGCCGCCTCCATGGCAGCGGCGGCGTCCTGCACCGGGCAGCGCACGGACGATTCCTCCGCCAGCCGCAGCCGCTCCTCATGGGGCACGTTCACGGGAGCTGCGTCCAACATCGCCAATCGCGATCACGTATCCGCCGATGCGGATACCGAACTCGGCAAGGAAGTGTTTACACACCGCACCGGCCGCCACGCGCGCTGCCGTCTCCCGAGCCGACGCACGCTCCGAGGCGACACGAAGATCCCGATAGCCGTACTTCACGGCACCCGTGAGATCGGCATGGCCCGGCCGTGGTTTGGTCCACGGCGCGATCGCCTCCCCCCGCCAGCGTTCGTGATCCCGGTTGCGGATCAGGAGAGCAATTGGCGCGCCGGTCGTCACACCTGCCAGCACGCCGCCGACGAGTTCGACCCGGTCGCGCTCGATCGTCATTCGCGCTCCCGACCCGGCACCCTGCTGTCGGCGCGCCAGCTCACGATCGATCGCGTCCGTCGCCAGGGACAGCCCTGCCGGGATACCGTCCAGAATGGCCGTCAGCGCAGGCCCGTGTGACTCGCCCGCAGTCAGCAGTCGCAACATGGCATTGCCATCGATCCGTTACCTCACTGCACTGAGCATGACGTCGCGAGACGGCGTGCGCCCCGTCCACCACGCGAATGACAGGCACGCCTGCTCGGCCAACATCCCGAGCCCGGTGGTTGCCGGCAGCCCCGCAGCACGCGCATTCCGTACCATCACCGTGATCTCCGGTGCGTACACCAGATCGTACAGGGCCGCGGGCCGCGGGAACGGCAATCCCGCCGGCCATGGTGATGCATCGACGACAGGCGCCATACCTATGGGCGTCGCGTTCACCAGCAGCGCCGTGTCCGCAATGCGGGGCTGCACTGCCGTCGATGACAGTTCGGCATAATCTATGACCCGCACATCGCCGTCTACAAAATCACCGGCGAGTTGGTGTGCTTGCTCGACTCGCCGCGCGGCAACCGCGACCTGCCATCCAGACCCGAGCAACGCATGGGTGACCGCTCGGGCAGCGCCCCCTGCACCGAGGACGAGTGCCGGTTGCCCGTCACCTGCACTGCGGCCGTTGGCGTCGAGGAAGACTTGGAGATC
>JBDHJO010000326.1:0-2107 GCA_039586875.1 Gemmatimonadota bacterium
CTTTCGCTCTTCGCGGCCGACTCTTCGACTCGTTGTCCCTGTTCTGGCCGCTCGCCGTATTCGTGCTCGCCGCCGGCACGGCTGTCGTCGGCTTGGTTCGAGGGCTGCTGGCGGGTTCCGGGAGATACGGCGCAGCGGCGTCCTTGATCGGCGGGGAAGCCGTCTTCCGAGTCGTCGGGGCAATCATTGCCTCTTTTGTGTGGAGCAACTCGAACGGCTTTGCCGTCGCCCTCCTCCTCGGCCCGCTCGCCGGACTGATGTGGCGGCCCCTGTTTACGCATACCGGGGTGGTGGCGACCCGCCCGAGCATCCGTTTGGTGGGTTCCTCGAGTGTTGGCCTGCTGCTTTCTCAGACCATCCTGCATGGCGGTCCCGTTGCCCTCGCCCTCATCGACTCCGGCCCGGTCGCAGTCACGGTGCTCTTCTCGACACTCGCCCTGTTTCGCGCCCCGTACCTGGTGGCGCTTGGCCTCACCTTGCGCAGCACAAGCGTGATGACCACTTGGGTCGAAAGCCACGCCCACCGCAAACTGGTCCGCGTTGTTGCAGCCGTGGCGGGAGCCGCCGCCATGACCGCCGCGGTGGGCTACGGGGTCGCAGCCGTGCTCGGTCCGCCCATCGTCAGTCTCGTCTTCGGACCCGAGACCCGGCCTTCTGCCGAAATTGCCGGGCTGGTCGCGGCAGCTTCCATCGTTGCACTGGCCGGACTCTGGCTGATCATTGCTCTGATAGCTGCAAGACGGGAGGCCACTCTGGTGTGGTCCTGGGTGGCCGGGGTCGTGACATCCGGTACGACGCTGTTGCTGCCGATCGATCCTCCGGCGATGCGGGTGGCATTGGCGTTTCTCATCGGGCAGAGCACTGCCGTGGTGAGTATGACGGCAGCCCTGATCTGGTGGGTGCAGAACACGCCGGCGCCGCGATCAGGAGGGTCATCAGCTGAATCGCCGTAGCAGCTTCTTCGGGCGCAGCCGCCTTTCCCACCGGCGCCGATGCTGATTATGACCTCGCCGCGCACCGGATATCATGCGGGCTCAACTCCAGGAGCGCATCTTCGGACGGTGGCACCCATTGGCTGCGCCAGATCGCGCCGATATGGCGGCGGCTGAACGGCGCTATCGCCGGGGATACCAAGAGGAGCAACCAGCTTGACCATTCGAATCTCGCATCCCCATCTTCCGGACCGGCGCCGTCTGGACAAGTATTTGGACCGCATCTTCAGCTCTCGATGGCTGACGAACAGTGGACCGCTCGTGCAAGAACTCGAGGAGCGTCTCTCGGGGTACCTCAACGTTCCCAATCTGCTGCTCGTGGCCAATGGCACTCTGGCGCTCCAGGTCGCGTACCGCGTGCTCGAAGTGACAACTGCCGCGCTCACTACACCTTTCAGCTTCGTCGCCACTGCTTCTTCGCTCGCTTGGGAACGCATCGATCCGCTTTTCGTGGACATTGACGCGGCGACGTTGAATCTGGACCCGGACCTGCTGTCCCACTCACCAGTGCATGAGGCAACGGCGGTCGTCCCTGTGCATGTTTACGGCAACCCCTGCGCAACCGCGGCCATCGACTCATTTGCTTCCGCACACGATCTCAAGGTCATCTACGACGGTGCTCACGCGTTTGGCGTGTCTCATCTTGATCAAGGAATCGGTCGTTTCGGCGACGCCACAACGTACAGCTTCCACGCCACCAAGCTCTTCCACACCATCGAAGGTGGAGCCATCGCTTTCGCCGATGAAGCCGCGCACGAAGAAGCCAAGGAGACGATCAACTTCGGCATCCAGGGTGAGGACGTCAGCGGAAAGCCGGGTATCAATGCGAAGATGCACGAGTTCGAAGCGGCGATGGGTCTGGCATTGCTCGACGAGATCGACGAGATCATGTCCTCGCGACGGCTCGTTCACGATGCCTACATGGAGCAACTCGAAGGGCCCGTGAGCTATCCGGAGCGAACTACCGGTGCCACCCAGAACTACGCGTACTTCCCGATCCTGTTGGAGAACGAGTCGACCACCGTCGCCGTCGGCGAGGCGCTGTCCCACATCGGGGTCGCCTCGCGGCGCTACTTCAGGCCCTCGCTGGACACGCTCGAGTATGTCGGCGGTCC
>JBDHJO010000121.1:0-8804 GCA_039586875.1 Gemmatimonadota bacterium
TTGGGTCCTTTGTAGCTGAAGCGACCCTTGGCGAGCAGCGACGCCAACCGATTGGCACGCGTCAGATTGGTTCCGACGTCCACATAGCCGTTGGTACGGGCGAAGAAACCTCGCTCGAAGGCCTGAATGAGCACGACGTCCCGGAAGTCGAGCGTATCGGTGAAACCCAAGCCCCCTACCACGAGCACCCCTGGATCCACACCGGCGAGGCTGCCGTAGTACTGCTCGCCGGATCGGAGCGTGACCTCAAAGAAGCCCGCACTTCGAACCACCGCGATGTCTTCCCAGTCGATCTTGACGAGGTCCATCTCGTCGGTGTCGAACTCCAGGGAGCCACGGCTGAGCCGCTCGACGTCGCCGATGACGAGGTTCCCGCTCCTGAGTATCACCGTGTCCTGCTGCGATGCAACCGGGACAGCCGCCCAACACAAGACCGCCGCGACCGATATGCCAAGCCCGGTGACCCAGCGGATCATGCCGCACCTCCAAGACTTGCCGAGTCCATGACCCACGCGGACGCACCACCTTGGATCGCGAGCGGTTGCGGTGTGAGCCCTGCCTCCCGGAGCAGATCACCGAGCTCGTCCGCAAAGAGCATTGCCGCTTGGGGGTTTTGCTGGTCGAGCTCGGTGGCCACATCAACCGCTCCACCGTCCCGCACGATCCGGCGCGTCTCCTGACCGACCACCTCGACGGCATGTACCACCCCGCGTGCCACGCCGGCCTTGAGGGCGGGTCCGACGCCGAGCCGTTGTCGGATAACGTCCGCGTGCCCGTCCAGAACGTGCTGGACGGCGGCAAAAAGCGCGACGCACTGCCGGGCAGCCTCCGGCCCGTCGGGCACGAACGCCACTCCGCGCTTCCCGCTGTACCACTCGAGTTCCGCTCCGTGCTCGGTCACCACGCGCTCGATGGCCGGATACAACTCCTGAGCCATGCGGGCACGCTCGGCATCGCGATCCGGTGACACGTCCTCGAGAAGTCCCATCCGCATCACCCAGACATCCGATGCCACGGGCTGCCGGTACCGGGACAACACGATGTCCGCAACACCGTCGGCACCGAAGAACTGGTCGAGTTCGAAGATGAAGCTGTACAACCCGAACAACACGATGAGGTACACCGACCGGGCGGTAAACCTCGCCCATGACGCCTCTTCGCGGAGGTGGTGCCAGGCCGCACTCCAGGACAGATCGTCCGCAATGACGCCGTGCACCACCTCTTCGAACGCCATGGCGGCCAGGATGACGACGGTGAAGATCACGGACTTGGTCAGGACCGTGCGGAGAAACGAGTGGCCACGCGACAGCCGGCGGCTCACGAGCCCCTCCGTCACGACCATCACCTTGCCCACCAACAACGCGGCAACCGTGGCGCTAGCGAACAGCGTGCGCGTGTCACGGAAACCAGGCGCCATGAGCGCCAGGAGCAGCGCCAGGAGGTTGAAGCCGATCAGGAAGTAGATCGTGACCAGTGCGGTCTTCCGCACCTCATGGATGATCTTCGCCTTGAGGCTCACGGGCTTCCCCCTCGTCGTGGATGAGTCACACGCGTGTTGCAGGCGTCGCCCCTACGCCGTCCGGCCCCGTAACCGTGCCCACCCCTTCTCCACCACCACATACAGCACCGGAATGAAGAACACGCCGAGGATCGTGTAGATGAGCATGCCGCCGAAAACCGCCGTGCCGAGCGACACGCGGCTCCGCGCCCCGGCACCGCTCGCGATCACGAGCGGGATCACGCCCAGGATGAACGAGAACGCCGTCATGAGAATGGGGCGGAACCGAAGCCGCGCAGCCGTCGACGCAGCCTCGATCAGCGGCTTCCCTTCGTTTTCGTGCTGCTGCTTCGCGAACTCGACGATGAGAATCGCCGTCTTTGCCGAGAGCGCAATCAGCAGCACGATGCCGATCTGCATGTAGACGTTGTTCTCCATCGGCTGGATCAGTCCGCGGGCCAGCGTCAGCGTGACCGCTCCGAGAATGGCCATGGGAACCGACAGCATCACGGACAGCGGGTTGGCCCAGCTCTCGTACTGCGCAGCCAGGAAGAGGAAGGCGAAGATGATCGCGAGGCTGAAGATGATCGGGGCCATGTTCCCCGCTTCCTTCTGCTGGTACGTGACACCCGACCAGTCGAAACCCATCTGGGCCGGCAGCACCTGCGCGGCGATCCGCTCGATCTCGTCGGTTGCCTGCCCGTCCGAGTATCCGTCGCCCGGCGACCCCGTGACGGTTGCCGACCGGAACATGTTATGCCGCAGGATCACCTGCGGCCCGACCGTATCCCTCACCGACACCACCGTGCCGAGCGGGATCATGTTCCCCTGGAGGTTCCGCACCTCGAGCCGTCCGATGTCATCGGACGAGGCCCGGAACTGCTGATCGGCCTGAACCATGACCCGCCACGTGCGCCCGAACAAGTTGAAGTCGTTGACGTATGCAGAGCCGAGGTTCGCCTGGAGCGTATTGAACACGGACTGCAGCGGCACACCCAGCGTCTTCACCTTCTCGCGATCCACCTCCGCGAAGAGCTGCGGTACGTTCGCCCGGAAGTTCTGATTCAGGCGGGTCAGGACGGGACTCGCGTTGCCCGATGCCACGAGGTCGTTCGCGAACGTCTCGAGTTGGATGAGACCGACGCCACCGAGATCCTGCAGCGCCATCTGGAACCCGCCAGCCGAGCCCAGGCCGGAGATCGGCGGAGGCGGGAACGGAAAGACCACGGCTTCCCGGATCTGCGCCAACTGCGGTGCCGACTGCCGGAGCAGCCCCCAGAGCGACAGTGCGAGTCCCGGACGATCATCCCAGTGGTCCAGCGTGACGATACTGAACCCGTAGTTCGGACCCGCCGTGCCGTTGAGGAGCGAGTATCCGCCCACCGTCAACACATTCTGCACGCCGTCCATCTCGCCGTAGACGCCGTTGACGCGGTCCATGACGTCACGCGTACGTTCCAGCGACGCCCCGGGAGGGAGCTCGGCATTGACGAAGAAGTACCCTTCATCCTCGTTGGGTACGAACCCGCCCGGCACCTTCGAGAAGCCGAGCATCATGAGCACCAGCATCACGCCGAAGGCGATCACCATCGCCCGTGTCTTTCCGAGGATCCCGTCGACGATGCCCGCGTAGCGACCCGACATCGCATCGAACTTGGCGTCGAACCACGTGAAGAACCGTCCCTTGCGCCGCTCACTGCTCGACGGTCGCAGGACCAACCCGCACAGGGCGGGGCTCAGCGTCAGCGCATTGATCGAGGACAGCACCGTGGCGACGGAGATCGTCGCGGCGAACTGCTTGTAGAGCCGGCCCGTGAGTCCGGGCATCACCATCGTCGGCACGAAGACCGCCAGCAGCACCAGGGTGGTCGCCACGACGGCACCGCCCACCTCGTACATGGTCTTACTAGCCGCTTCCTTCGGCGGCAGGCCATCCTCGTCCATGATCCGCATCGTGTTCTCGGTCACCATGATCGAGTCATCCACCACGATGCCGATGGCGAGGATCAGGCCGAACAGGCTCAGGTTGTTGATCGAGAATCCGGCTGCCAACAGAACCGCGAACGTCCCGATCAAGGACACCGGGATCGCAACGGTCGGCACGAGGGTCGGCCGCCAGTCCTGCAGGAAGATGAACACCACCAGCACGACCAGGATGACGGCCATGAGCAGCGTGGTGATCACCTCCTTGATCGACTGCGTGATGTATCGAGTCGAGTCATACGGCACGGCCCACGCCAGGCCCTCCGGGAATCGCTCCTCGAGCGTCGCTAACGCCGCCTTGACCCCATTGGCGACCTCGACCGCGTTCGCGCCCGGGAGCTGATACACGCCGATCATGCTCGCCGGGCGGCCGTCCATTTCCGCGTACCAGGAGTAGTTCTGTGACCCGAGCTCGATCCGCGCCACGTCCCGCAGACGCACCAGTTCACCTTCCGCACCGGTCTTCACAATGATGTTCTCGAAGGCGGTGACGTCGTCGAGCCGGCCGAGGGTGATGATGTTGTACTGGAAGACCTGACCGGTTTCGGTCGGCGGCGCACCGATCTGCCCGGCAGCGACCTGCACGTTCTGTTCGCGCAAGGCGCCCACCACCTCGTCCGTCGTGAGGCCGCGGGACTTGAGCTTGGCGGGATCGATCCAGACGCGCATCCCGAAGTCCTTGGCCCCGAAGATCATCACGCTGCCCACGCCGTCGATGCGTGCCAGAACGTCCTTCACCTGGGTCGTGGCGTAGTTGCTCAGGAAGACGTCATCGTACCGTCCGGTCGGCGAGTTGAGCACGACCGCCAGCACCATGCTGGTGGACTGCTTCTCGACCTTGACCCCCTGGCGTTTCACCTCTTCCGGGAGCAGCGGCTCGGCGATGGCGACCCGATTCTGCGTGAGCACCGCCGCCATGTCGGGATCGGTCCCGATCTGGAACGTGACGGTGATGTCCATGCTGCCGTCGCTCGAGCTGAGCGACGACATGTAGATCATGTTCTCGACCCCGTTCACCTGTTGTTCGATCGGACTGGTGACGGTCTCCTCGACCACCTGCGCGTTCGCGCCCGGATACGACGTCGAGATCTTGACCGTCGGCGGCGTGATGTCGGGCATGCTCGCCACGGGCAGGAGGGGGATCGCCAATCCACCCAGGAGCACGATGACGATGGAGATCACCATCGCGAAGATGGGTCGGTTGATGAACATCGAACTGAACGCGCCCACGGATCAGTTCTCCTCTGCCGATGAGGCACCCTGCTCTGCCGACGCCACCTCGGCTTCGGTCTGCGGCGTCACCGGGAACCCGGGGCGTGCCCGGAGCATCCCGTTGACGATGTACCGCTCGGTCCCGTCGAGCCCTTCCACAACTTCCACCGTCCCGTCGTCCTGCCGCGCGCCGAGCGTCACGTACCGCTGATCGACCACATTCTCGTCGTCCACCACCAGCACGTACTTGCCGCCGAGGTCGCTGCCGATCGCCTGCTCCTGCACGACCAGTGCGTCGGGGCGCTCCCGGCCGACGGCACGGATGCGCACGAACAAGCCCGGGAACAGCGCGTTGTCCTCGTTCTGCAGGATTGCACGCATTTCGATGGTGCCCGTCGTCGGATCGACGGTATTGTCGACGAAGTCGATCACGCCCTCATGCGGGTAGTCCGTCTCGTTGGCCAGTGAGACCCGCACGCGACCAACGCGCTCCTGGTTCTGTGTGGTATCGTCCCGCGTGGTCAGGAACTGGAGGACCAGATCCTCCGCTGCATCGAAGTACACGTAGATCGGCTGGTCCCGGTTCACGGTGGTGAGATGGGTCGGACCCGTGGCACCGACGAGGTTGCCGGGGTCGACCATCCAGCGGCCCACGCGCCCCGCGATCGGGCTCCGCACCAGCGTGTACTCCAGGTTCAACTCCGCGTTCGCCAGCCGCGCTTGCGCGCCGAGCACGGCCGCCTCGGCCTGGTCGCGTGTCGCCTGCGCGCGGTCCAAGTCGCTCTGGCTAACCGCATTTGTCTGGATCGCCTGCTCAACCCGGCGCAGATCGGACTCCGCCCGTGACAACTCGGCTTTCGCCGATCGCAACGATCCCTCCGCCTCGTCGCGGGCAGCGAGGTAGTGCTCCCGCTCGATGACGAACAGCACCTGTCCTTCGCGCACGCGAGAGCTGGGTTCGAACCGGATCTCCTCGAGCGTTCCAGCCACGCGCGCCCGGATCTCGACGGATTCAACCGCCCGGGTCGTCCCAGTGAACTCGGCGAAGGCCCGTACGGTTCGCCGGTCGGGGCTGGTCACGGTCACCTGCGGCGGCTGCGGGGCCGGCGGCCCGCCGCCGCACCCTGCGACCGCGAGCGCGACGAGCACCGGCGTCATGCGAAGGCTGGGCCCGCGCACGAAGCATCCTGAAACGCGCAAAGTCATGGTATCTCTCATGCGTGTAGTCACGGCTAATTGTCGTTCTCGGGTACGGTCGCCTCGTCGGACCCGGCGCGCACCGAAGCTGTTTCCTGCCGATCGGGCTCGACTTCATCCAGCACCCATCCACCACCCAAGGCCTTGTTCAGTCCGATCAGGTTCCGGACGACCTGACCCTCGCTTGCCGACAGTAGATCCTGCTGTTGGAAGAGCGCCCGCTCCGAATCCAGATACCGCTGGAAGTCCGTCAGACCCGAGAGGTAGCGCGTCCGTACGATGTCCACGGATCGCTGCGCCGCGCCCACGGCATCGGCCAACCGCCCGCGCCGCACCTTCTCCAACTCGAACGCCACCAGCGCGTTCTCGACCTCCTCGAGCGCGAGCAGCACCGACTGCTCGTAGGCGTACAACAATTGCTCCGTGCGGGCTTCCTGCACCTTGATGTTGTTCCGGATCTTCCCGCCGCTGAAGATGTTCCACCGCACACCCGGTACGAGGCTCCACCCCACGCCCTCACTCGAAAAGAGATCGCCGATGCCCGTGGGCGAGAACAGCTCGAGGATGCCGGTGAGCGAGAAGCTCGGGAAGAGATCGGCCTTCGCAGCCCCGATCAGTGCCGTCTGCGACGCGAGCAGGCGTTCGGCACGGCGGATGTCCGGCCGGCGGCGCAACAACTCTGCGGGGAGGCCCGTGGCAATCGAATCCGGCGGTACCGGGATGCCGCGCTCGTCATCGAGTTCGGCATGCAGCGTTCCGGGTTGCTCTCCAAGAAGCACGGCAACGCGGTTGAGGGAGCTGTTGAGTGCTGATTCGAGCGTGGGGATTTCAGCTTCGGTCGCTGCGAGATTCGTCTCGGCCTGCGATACGTCCAAGCCCGACACCAGACCGGCATCGAATCGGTCACGCGTGAGCTGAGCGGTTTCGCGCTGAAGCTCGGCGTTTTGTCGCGCGAATGCGAGACGCGTCTGAAACGTCCGCACGTCCACGTACGCTGCAGCGACTTCTGCATACAGGGTCACGAGAACGTCGCGATAGTCCTCGATCGAGGCCTGAAACTGCGCGCTCGCCGCCTCGTTCTGCCGCCGAATCCGGCCAAAGAGATCGATCTCCCAAAACACGTCGGCCGAAGCTTGCCAGCTGTCTTCCGGCTCGATGGCTCCGCCCGAACCGATGACGATCTGGCCGGCGGGACTGTTCTCCGAGAGTCGTGTATAGGAATAGGCACCGCCGAGTGTCACGTCGGGGAAGTAGTTCCCGCGCGCCACACCCCGCTGTGCACGGGCTTCCCGTACGCGAGCCACGGCCGACCTGAGGTCGAGATTGGCCACCTCGGCGCGGCGGACGAGATCGGTTAGGATCGGATCGTTCAGTGACTCCCACCAGAAAGCGATTGGTGGGCGCGCCTGGTTCATCTCGGTGGCGACCGCCGACTGCCACGCATCGGCGGTGGCGATCTCCGGCTCGACGTAATTCGGCCCGAGCAGGCAACCCTGCACGACGATGACTCCGATGAATGCGCCCGGACGGACGGCTCTGGCGAGCGTGGGCATGGTGTGAGCTCCGGTGGCGGAAGATCGCCGCGGCACGTTGCAGACGGCCGCCGCAGCAGATCAGTAGGTCGCGCAATCTATCGGAAGTCGCGGAGACCGGAAGCCTCACGGCAGGTCGCCGCTCGACGAGCCAGAGAATGCGTAGCCTCCATGTCGATTAGTGAGGTTTCGACAAGGGCCTCGTTAGTATTGACAGCGCGTTCCACCCGAGACTCGAGTCACGACATGGCGCTCCGCGTCGGCACCTTCAACGCACGATTCCTCCCGCACCTGCTGAGTAACGCTCGGCGGGCAGCGGTGCTTGCCGAGCGCATTCGCGAGGCCCGCTACGACCTGATCGTCCTGACCGAGGTGTTTTCCGGCCGCGCGCGCCGGGTACTCATCGACGCCGTCGGGAAGGACTACCCGTGGAACGTCCAGTATGTGGGCAGCAGGCGCATCATCCGTGAGGACAGCGGCCTGATGCTGCTGAGCCGGCTGCCGTTTGACGAGCTCCCGGCATCACCGACGTACAGCCACCCGCGGATTCGAGCAAGCGCGAGTGGCATCACCCCGGATTGGCCGCACGTGTGGTTCGTGGAGTACACCGATTGTACCGCTTCGGATTGCCTGGCCGGCAAAGGTGCGGGGTACGTCCGCGTGCGGTTTCGCGAGCGCCCTCTGCACGTGTTCTTCACCCACATGCAAGCAGCGTACGACCACCACGGGCCAGAAAAGCAGGCCCGCACACGGGCGATCCGGACCACACAGTTGCAGCAAATGGCCACGCTTGTGCGTGCGGCACTCGCACCGAACCGCGCAACGCGGGAAAACGTGCTCGTCATCGGAGACTGCAACGTGGACGGAGTACGGAGCGGCAACGGCCACACGCACGGTGACGAGTGGCGCGGCATGCTCGCAGCGTTGAGCGATCCGTTTCCCGCTGGATTCGCCGATGTCTGGGATCGGCACGCACCGATGGCAGACCCGGGCCACACATTCCCGGCGTGGGCTCCGGACGCACGGCGCGACTACGTTTTCCTGAGCGCTGCGGATCCCTCCCAGCCGCTCGCCGTGCAGCACGTTGCGCTGGACCACGACCTGGCCCGACCGAGCGGCGGCGATGACCACCTCAGCGACCACGTCGGTATCAGTGTTGACCTCAACCTTCATCAGGAAGGCTGCAATCCGGACAGCGCACACGATGTCCACGTCGATACCGACGGCGCTTCGTGCAACGGCACCATCCACCATCCGGGTGGACTGCAATGGTATCGACTCACGACCGACGGCACCTACGACGTCACACTCGAGATATCCGGCTCGCCCGCGCACGACGCACTCTCGCTGTACGCTGCAAGCGACATCTCCCGACCGCTGGC
>JBDHJO010000327.1:0-2092 GCA_039586875.1 Gemmatimonadota bacterium
AGGAGACAGCATTCTGGCGATCGATGAGAACACGGGCCTTGTGACGGCGCTCAAAGTGGGGACCGATGCGTACGTGCGGGCAACCGTGAATAAGGACGGGACGATCGTCACCGGCACGGCTGTCGTGGCGGTCGAGAACGTCCCGGCGAGTCTCACCATCAGCCCCGAGACGGTCACGATCACGAGTGTCGGTGGATCAGCTGAGATCTTCGCCGTGGTGCTGAACTCAGAGGGCACTCGGATCGAGGATCCGGACGTCACCTGGGAGTTGGTGGGGACCGGCCCGGTCACGATTACCGGCAGCCCGAATGACACCGTGACGATCACGGCCGATACGATCGGCACGGCGATCGTCAAGGCAACCGCAGGTGCGGCAAGCAACCAGCGCTCGGTGACGGTGACCAACGAGATCGCCGCCATCGCGGTGACCATCACGCCGCCGGCGACGCTGGACGGGATTGGGACCACCGTACCCAAGGAAGACCTCGTCGACGTCACCAACGCCGAGGGTCGCTTGATTCCGGCTGCTGACGCGCAATGGACGGTGACCCCAGCGAACATCGTCGATGTGACTGGTGACGACATCACCGCCTTGGCCGTGGGCAATGCTACCGTGACGGCGAAGAGTCCCAACAACGCGGCCATCAGCGCGAGTTTCGCGATAGAGGTCACCAACGCCGTGGCCGAGGTCGTCCTGAGCGATACCGGTGACACGTTCCGGGCAATACCACAGGCGCTGCAGTACGCGGCGAGGGCGAACAATGCCCAGGGCGTCGAGATCCCCGGAGCGACGATCACGTGGACGCGTACGGATTGCGCAGCCCCGCCAACCGGTGTGACACCGGATAGCCTGGCGATCAGCTTCTCGAGCACCAACGGGAAGGTGGTGACCATAACAGCCGACGGTGAAGGCTGCGCGACCGTCACGGCAACGTCGGGCGCGTTCACCGACGAGGCTGATATCGTGGTGCTCCCGTCCAAACGCCTGTACGTGAACCAGGTGGTCGGCGCGGCAAACGACACCTCAGCAAGTCTCGATCTCGAGCACGGGACCAAGAAGTACCCGTTCAAGTCTATCGAGAATGCGCTTGTTCCCGCCGTGTCGAGCGACACGATCGTCGTGCAGAAGACACCGGCGGATTATGTCCAGGCCGTCACCGTCTTCGTGCCCAACCTCATCATTCGTGGTGACACGGAGTCGTGCGCCCCCAACTGTAACAGCAGCAATCTCCCGCGACTCAAGCACTCGGCGCCTGCACAGGCACCGGTCATTACGAGCAACGTCTCGGTCACATTCGAGGACCTGCTCATTGTCGCGAACGCATCGTATGCGGCGTTGCAGGTCGACAACCCCGGTGGTGACGTCGAAGTGAACAGGGTCGTGATCAGCGACCCGAACAACGCGTCGAGCGCGAGCGGACTTCGGATTACCGGGTTGACCGGCACCGAGAACATTGCGATCGACAGCCTGGTCGTGCGCGACCTCGGCACGGCCGTGGATCTCAACGGCACGGCAAACGCCGTCGCAATCACCAATAGCCGGCTCTATCGGAACAGCGTCGGCATCAAGCTGCCGGCGTATACGTCGATCAGCGTCATTGGTAACGATCTGTGGGATAACACAATCGCCGGCCTCACCGGGTCGGAGGCCGCCGGAGCACCATTCGACAATTGGTGGGGTGACAACCTTGGTCCGCGGCCTGCGGGCGCCACCGATGTAGACGCGACATCCGTCGGTGATTCGATCGCCTTTGCCGCAGCCTTCAACAGCGCGATAGCCGGCCTGTTCGACGAAATGCCGAACACGTCGGCGAGCACAGCACTCGTGGCGTCGGTCACCCCGCTGCTCAAGCTCAACAACACCGTTGGTAACGCGGTCATCGTCGACGTGCTGCCAGGAAACAAGGGTGAAGCAACGTTCGCCGTGCGCACGGTCGATGCCAACGGACTGCCGGTCGAGAACGTTACGGTGACGCCGACGATAGCGACGATTACCCCGGCAGCGAATGACGTGGTCGCCTGCGTGCCCGCGGACTGCGGGTCGGGTTCGGACGGATTGGTCCGGATCGAGGTGACGCTGGCGGCGAAGTCC
>JBDHJO010000122.1:0-8739 GCA_039586875.1 Gemmatimonadota bacterium
AGAATCCCGTTGACAATCAGGTCTGTCTCGGCCAAGACGTCGATCATCGGACGGCGGGTGCCATCCTCGGCAACCGCCCACACGCGTCCGTCATCCTCCCGGGACAGCTGGCCCTGGGCACAGCCGTGCACGCGATCCCGGACCAGTAGCGACGGGCGCCCGGTATAGACGGTGATGTCCACGATGCCGCGTCCGAGCAGCGCGCGAATCGCCCCGCGACTGACCGAACCAAGTGACAGAACGACCGCTTTGAGCGGCCGACCGAACTGCCCGTCGATCCCGTGGAGATTCATCGCATGGTGCACGGCGCAGTAACCGGCCATCTCGTTGTTGCGATAGAAGAGATGAACGTCTCGTGCGTGACCCTCCGTCCAACTGTGCATTGCCTCGAACGCAAGCAGCGTGTGCTTCCGCTCGACGGCGATATCGGTGATTTCGCGTTGCTGGACGCAGTGGGGCCATCCCCACAGGACGCCCCCCACCTTCAGCTCGCGGAGGTCGTCGGGCATCGGCTTGGTGAGCAACACGCCATCGCATTGTGCCAACAGTTCCTCGCGGGGTGCCACACCGGCGAACCGCCGGCTGAGCGCCGCATCGGAAACGCCGAAGGGGTCGCCGTACCCGGTTTCGAACATCAGGCGCGCCGCCGTGTCCCCGTCGATCCGGTCGAAGTGCTTGGGGTGAATCGGGAGGCGAATCTCATCTGCCTTCCTCGAGCGTCGCACCACACCGAACGTCGCAAGCGCGCTCACAAGTCCACCTCGTTCAGGACTGTCACCTTCTCCGAAAACGTGAGACCCTCGGCGGCAATGTCGCTGAGGATCGGTTCGTAGATCGAGCGGTCGGTCGGGATCACGCTTCCGCTGAGTGTCAGCTTGTCGGTCAGCAAGAGTCTCGTCGCGAGGGCCGTGGGAAGCCCGACGGTCTTGGCCATCGCCGTGAACCCGTTGGGGTCGCCCTCGGCAACCAACGTGGACGAGATCCGCTCATCAGGTCGGTTCCCCGCGGGGTAATGCACATCCAACTCGTGCAGGATGATCACCATGTCCCGCATCCCCGGTGCCAACGGCAGTCGCTCCGTGAGCAGGTGGCTCAACATCGCGGCGGGGGTATTCCCGTTGCAGACGACCTTGCGGTCGGAGAAGATCCCCAACCAGGCGAGATTCTGCATGATCACCCCGGTGGGACTGATCTGCAAGAACCGCGCAACCCGCTCCTCGATGGGTTCCCGGTTGCGCGTCATCGGCAGGAACATCTCGACCACGTCCCGATACGACCGTTCCTGGATGTCGGCGATGCGGAGATTCTCGTTGGGCAGCCCAAGCCGGACCACCTGCGCCCACGTCTCACTCCAGCCGGGGTAGCGGAGCGTCCCGCGGATCACGGTGTGCGCATGGTCGAGGCCGAACGATCGCTGGTACGAGAGCGAATCGCGGTTCGGGTACGCCTCGAAGCGTCCGACTCCCTCGACGTCCACGGGCCACGTGCGGTAGAAGACGTGATGGAACGGGACGAGCTTCACGTGCCCGTCTTCCATGTACTCCGCACCGTGCTCGCTGGCCATGACCACGTTCCGCGGATTCCAGGTGATGGCATAGCGAAGCGGGTTCTGTTCCTGGTTGGGTGCCGGGACACCGCTGCCGTACGAGCAAAATCGGGTGATCTGCCCCCCCTCGGCGCGCACGCGCTCGATCACCGCCATCGCGCTCATGTGATCGATACCGGGATCGAGGCCCATCTCGCACAACAACAGTACCCCTTTCCGCTCGGCGTCCGGGCTGAGGTCGCGTACCGATCGGTCACGGTACGACACCGACAGCATGTGCGTGCCGTGGTTCACACAGTCCCACGCCACGAGGCTCTGAAACATGGGTGCGAGCATGTTGATCACCACGTCGGCCTCGGCGATCTCGGCAGTCCGAGTGGTTTCGTCATTGATATCGAAACCGATGCCTCTGCCTCGGGGGTGGTCTCCGACGCGTTCCCGGGCAAGGCGCTCGTCGAGGTCACCTACCGTGACCTGCCAATCCAACTCGGCGGACTGCCGTAGCAGGTGGTGGATGAGATAAGGCGTACTCTGGCCGGCGCCCAGTACCAGGATGCGTTTCATGAGCGATACGTAGCGGATGGTGGGGGCCAGAGCAAGTCGGAGAGAGTGGGGTGGTCTGGGACTAGCGGTGCGCTCCTCTTGGGCGTTCGAAAACGACGATCTCGCCGTCAGCCTCCGCCACCAGCAGTTCCGATCCCCGCATCGCCAATCCGACCGGTTGCTCGATGTCCATCAACCTCCACGCTCCCGTCACCATCTTCCGCTCGAGATCGATCGCGAGGAGAGTCGAGTAGGCCGCGCTGACGGCGTAGAGCAGCCCGTCCGCGACAGTCGCACCAGTCACCACATACTCCGCGAGGGACCGGTCCGGTCCGTTCAGGGTGAGGCTGTCGGCCAGCCGCGGCAGAAACTCCGATGCGAGCATGCGATCCCTCCGGTCGAAGCGGGAGACCACCATGCGCTGGTGTCGGGGTGATGGCACACTCACTGTGATGAATTCGTCGCTGTCCCGCTCATACGCGAGCGAGAGCACGTACTGCTGTCGTGCGCGGACGGTCGCGAACCGTGACCGGCGAAGCTCCGCGATGCCGCCCGTGGTTTCCTTGAAGTGCCGCCATTCACGATCGGGGTCGGCATCGGGGTCGGGCCTGAGCAGCACGTAGCTCTTGTTCGTGGCGAGCACCGTCAGGGTGTCGCCGACGAACGCGGCACCGGCCAGGGGCGTGAGATCGATGCTGTACTGGTGATCGAGATGGACACGGTGCTCGATCCGCGCCAGCGAGCTGTCGAGCACGTAGACGCTGAAGTGATCGGTCGTGGCAAGGAATCGTCCGGTGGCCGGATCGACCGCAAGGTCGGTGAGGCGGCCGTCGAGTGTCGCTCTGATCGAAAGCCGGTTCGTCGTCGTCAGTACTGGAAGGTCGGCGAGCGGGCCGTTCGCGGGATCCGTAACGCCCTCAACGTGCGCCGGATCCGGCTTCGGCACCGTCCACCTTCCGCGGAGCGAGACACGGCCGGCGATCTCGTCCTCGTACATCCAAACCCAGCGCTTGGGGTTCAGGGAGAACCGCACCGGGTCGGCCTGCCCGATGAACGGCGGCGGTCCGGTGGTGACGAATGCCTGGAACGCGTTGGCAGCGACGACCGCCACGAACAGGACGACCGCGACGGTCCCCGTGCGTGTGAGCGGCCGGGGCTCGGTGTCGGCCTGCGCTTCGCGCAGGAGGAAGAGCAGGGCTCCGATGGTCAGCAGCACGACCCAGTGGACAAGCCAGGCCCATGCATACGTGTGCGCGCCGAAGTATGGGGCCGCGAAGCCCTGGCCGATATCGCGGGCAAGGTGGAGTCCGGAGTGCCGGATCGCCATGAACGTGCCCCACGCACCCAGCAGGACGGCCATGCCCAGGTACTTCGGGCGGGGGCCGTATCGGAGCACGAAGAGCCCCACCAGCGCGATCAACACCATCGACGTGCGCTGTGCCCAGCATAGGATGCAGGGGGATTCCCCATAGAGCACCCCGAGCCACACGGCCGCGCCGACCGGGCCGACCACCAGGATGATGACGACCCACGCGAGGATGGCGCGTACCCGATCTTCGGAGAACGTCATCAGATGTTCACACCCGGCACGAGCGAGGTATGCGTGCCGATGAGGAACAGGATCATCATGATGATGCAGCTCACGATCAGGAGTCCGAAGGCGAGCCGTTCACGTTCGGGCCGGCGCCAGAGCAGCCAGGCGGCGGCGAGGATCAGGAGAAACGTCAGGAATTCCATGACGCCAACGATGGCGGTCGGTTCAACCACCCCGCAAGGGTCCGGGGGCGGTCACGCGGTCACCACCTGCGGTGATGGGGCGAACCGGTTCGCGCCGGGCGCGGATCGGGCGCATCTTAGTCGGCGATGACCGATCGAGATCCCCAACTGCTCTCGAAGATCGGCGGGGACACGCCCGTCAGTGGCGGCGCGCGCCAACACGGCCTCCCGCCGGTGCTGCTCCGCCTGGCAGCGACGCGCGTGCAGATCGTCGCACTCGTCGTGCTCATCGGCAACCTCCTCGGATGGGTCGTGACCAACATTGCCGAGGGGGAATTGCTCCAGGACTTCCAACGGCTTGGCGAGTGGGTGCCCCCGGTCAGCATGATGGTGACGTCCGTAGCCGTGATCCTCCTCGCACGGTGGCCGCGCGTGCCCGCGGCCACCCTCGTGACCGTTGCGCTTGCCTACGAGGTCGTGGTCAGCTTCGGCATGGCGGTCTCCACCTACTACGATGCGTTTGCGGCTGTCCCCGCGTCGTTGATGGACGTCGACATCGTCGGCATGACGAGCGTGGGGTTCTGGATGCTGGCCTTCACGGTCATCGTGCCCGCGCAGCCGCGTCGGGCACTCGTGGCCGTGATGCTGTCTGCCTGCGCGGTGCCCATCGTGTACCTCTTCGAGATGCAGGCGGGGAGGGCGCCGCTGGTCGAGCTGGACACGTACTGGGCGGTATTCGCCGGTCCGTACTTCTTCGTCGCGGGCCTGGCGTACCTTTCCGCCCGCGTGGTGTACCGCCTCGGGCAGGACGTGACGCGTGCGCGGGAGATGGGCAGCTATCGGCTCGTCGAGCGGCTCGGACAGGGCGGGATGGGCGAGGTCTGGCGCGCGGACCATCGGATGCTCGCTCGCCCCGCGGCCGTGAAGCTCATCCACAGCAACGCCCTCGGGACGGATCCGAGTCACGCCGATATGCTGATCGCTCGGTTCGAGCGGGAGGCTCAGGCGACGGCGCTCCTGCAGTCGCCGCACACCGTGGAGGTATACGACTTCGGTACCACCGAGGACGGTTCGTTCTACTACGTGATGGAGCTGCTCGACGGCGTCGATCTGGAGCGCCTCGTGCGGGAGCACGGTCCCATGCCGGCCGAGCGGGTCGCGCACGTCATGCGTCAGGTGTGCGTATCACTGGCCGAGGCACACGGGCGCGGCCTCGTGCACCGGGACGTCAAGCCGGCGAACATCATCATCGGTGAGCGCGCGCTCGAGCACGACTTCGTGAAGGTGCTCGACTTCGGCCTGGTCAAGCACGACGCGCGGGGGACGACGGACGACGTGCGGATCTCCCAAACCGGAACGATCCACGGCACGCCTTCGTATCTGGCGCCGGAGATGGCGAGCGGTGAAGGGCCGGTGGATGGGCGGGCCGATCTGTACGCTCTGGGCTGCGTGGCCTACTGGTTGTTGACGGGCCGGTTGGTCTTCGAGCGGGACACCTACCCCGCGATGCTGTTGGCACATGCCACGGTCGAGCCGTCGCCGCCCTCGGAGCACGCCCCACAGCCCGTTCCTGAGCCCTTCGACGAGCTCGTGCTCTCCTGCCTGGCCAAGGACCCTGCGGACCGAGTTCAATCCGCCGAGGCCTTGATCGAGGCCCTCGATGCTGCGGGGCTCGAGGCTGCCTGGACCAACGAACGGGCGGCCGAGTGGTGGCGCGGCCTCGAGAGCAGGTAATCCCCCAGACGAGGTGACACCCCCACAGGGCGGACGCGGGCTGCCCCTTGACCGATACCCGATAAAAATGATAGGATTTAGGAGAACCTAGAACGGAACGGTCATGTCCCAACAGCGCATCGACAAAATCCGGCTCCTCGTGCTCCTCACTGGGCTCACGGGCATGGGCTACTGGTGCGCTCAGGACCTTCGTGAGGGCCTCACGGTGCTCTTGATGTTGGTGACGGTGCCGCCGCTCACCTTGCTCGTGAAGACGGTGGTCGAGGGGGCCCTGGTCTTCATCGACGACCGGATCGGCGGTCGGTCACGCCGGTAACATCGCCAATCTCACGCTGCCCGCTTCGTTTGGGGGGCGGCGCTTCGACGGTCGCTCCCTCCCGGGCGGCCGTTCGTTATTTCGTGGTAGGGACGGCTCACGAACAAGTGAAACGTGAAAAGTGAAAGGTGAATCGGGGGTACCTGCCTTCCGTCGTTGCGCGTGGCGTGCTCCCTTGCAACCTGTACCATGCACATTGCGCCTGATGCACCTGCACCCTGATCCCTGCGCCCCCGGTGACTGATCTTCTTGCCCGCCTGGCGGCCGCCCTGGCCGACCGCTACGCGATCGAGCGTGAGCTTGGTGCGGGCGGGATGGCGACGGTGTACCTCGCAAAGGACCTCAAGCACGAGCGCGAGGTGGCGGTGAAGGTGTTGCGGCCAGAGCTAGCGGCCTCGCTCGGCGCCGAGCGCTTCCTGCGGGAGATCCAGATCGCAGCGAAGCTCACACACCCACACATCCTGCCGCTCTACGATTCGGGCGAAGCCGACGGCCAGCTCTTCTACGTGATGCCCTACATCGAAGGCGAGAGCCTGCGCGACCGCATGGACCGCGAAGGGCAGCTTGGCGTGGACGACGCGCTCCAGCTCGTCAAGGAGGTGGGGAGTGCGCTCAGCCACGCCCACGCGATGGGGCTCGTGCACCGGGACATCAAGCCCGAGAACATCCTGCTCTCGGGTGGGCACGCGGTGGTGGCGGACTTCGGGATCGCGCGCGCGGTGAGTGCGGCTGGTGGCGAGCAGCTGACCGAGACGGGGCTCTCGGTGGGGACCCCACACTACATGAGCCCGGAGCAGGCCTCGGGGGACAAGGCGATCGACGGGCGGAGCGACGAGTACGCGCTCGCGTGCGTGCTGTACGAGCTGCTCGTGGGGCAACCGCCGTTCACGGGTCCGACGGCGATGGCGGTGATCGCGCGGCACACAATGGATCCGGTGCCGAGTGTCCGAACGGTGCGCAATACGATTGCCGTGGAGTTGGAAGGCGCTCTGATGAAGGGGCTGGCAAAGGTACCGGCGGATCGGTTTGCGACTGTGCAGCAGTTCGTGGAGGCGGTGACGGGGCATGGGTACACCGGCACGCTGCCGACGCCGTTGGGAGCCGGGTCAGCTCCGCGGGCATGGGTGAAGCCGGTGGGGATTGGGGTTGGGGCAGCGGTGGTGGTCATCGCCCTGGTCGTCCTCGCGCGGCAGCTCGACATCAGGGCGCTGTTTGCGCCGGCGGTGGAGGAACGGATTGCGGTGGTGGACTTCGATGCGTCGATCACGGATCCGGCGGTGAGTTACCTGGGCGAGGCAATTCCGGAGTTTCTGTCGTTGGTGCTGACCGGGGAGGGCGGCGGACCGCGGGCGCTGGATCGGCGGGTGGTAACGAAAGCGTGGCGGGCGGTCGAGGGGACGACGAGTGATCCGGTACAGCGTCGCGTGCGAGTGGCCGAACGGGTGGGGGCGACGCACGTGGTGACGGGGACGGTGGTGCAGCAGGGGGATTCGGTGCGGGTGACGGCGTCCCTATGGCAGGGGCGGGAAGAGGTGACGCAAGCGCGGGTGACGGCCGGCCGGGAGGAAGCGTCCGCGCTGGCGGAGCAGGTGGGGGTGCAGTTGCTGGCAGCGGCGGCAGGGCAGTTCGGGCGATTGTCGGGACTGATGTCGAGTTCCACAGAGGCCGTGCAGCTGTGGCTCCAAGGACAGAGTGCGTACCGAGACGGAGAGTTCCGGCGTGCGGTCGAGTTGCAGTGGGACGCGTTGGACATCGACTCGACGTTCGCCCTGGCGGCGTGGGGCATGATGAAGTCGGCGCAGTGGTTGGAGGTCATGCCGCCATGGGAGGGCCGAGGTGCGCGCCTGGCGTGGGAGCATCGGGATCGTTTGCCTCGCGCCGACTCTGTGATCTTCAATGCCGAGTACCATCGGAACCGGATCTCCGACCAGTGGATCGGTGAGCGAGGAGCGTTCGAGCTGTACCGGCAGGCGGTGCAGGAGTATCCGGAGCGCTGGGACGCGTGGCTGCTGTACGGAGACTATCTGTGGCACGAAGGTGGAATCTTCGTCGATGATGGTCGGGCGATGGCCGTCGACGCGTTCCGGCGGGCCCTGAGCCTCGACTCGCTCGGCCATGATGAACCCTGGCAGCACCTGCGAACACACTATCAGATGACTGCCGACTGGGAGGCCTTGGCAGCGCTCCCGCCGCGGCATCGGGTACGCCTAAACGACGTGCTCCAGAGTGCCGCTCAGCGCGAGTCACTGGATTCCCTGATGTGGAAGGATCTCCGGGATAACTACCAACTCCCGATTTACGCACTCATGCAATTGCAGGCGATGGGCGCCGGAATGCGAGTCGCGGACAGCGTCGCCATGCTCCTAGAAGAACGCGCACGGGGAGGTGACGGCAACTCGGCACAGATTGCGGGTCGTTACTGGCTGGTGCGGGGTCAACCGGAACGCGGTATTCGGTTCCTTCGTACTGCCGACGTTGAACCGGGGTGTGGGTCCGTCTGCCAGCAACCGGAGATGTGGCTCCAGCACGGGTTGTTCGGTGATCTTCCGACGGTCGTGATGCAAGCGATCCGGGACTCCCTCAGGTCCGAGTTCGAGGAGCTGAGTGCGGAGCATGCTGCGGGGGACGCTTCTGAGCGCCAACGGCTTTGGCGTCCGCTGTTTCCCCGCGTTTGGAGCGCCATCTGGGATCTTCGCAACGGCGATCCCAGCGATGCCCGATCCGTGGCCGACATCGCGCATCGAGCGACGACGCTAGCCCAGGGGCGTCGCCAGCACTCGTTCAGACTTTACGAGCGGCTCTTGGACGCCGCGCTGGCGGTCGAGCTCGGTTCCGACCAGGCCGCTGAAGCCGTCATGGCCCTCGACTCGGCGTTCGGGATGGG
>JBDHJO010000123.1:0-8726 GCA_039586875.1 Gemmatimonadota bacterium
GGGCGCGAAGGCGATGCCAACAAGTTCGCCGAGCTGCAGGAGCGGCTCGTGCGCGGCAGTGTGGTGCACATCGTGGTCGAGGGGTTGGTCGAGGACGAGGACGACTTCGACGACGAGGAGCAGGCCAAGGAGGTCGCGAAGCGCACGTACGAGCGCACGGTGGCCGTGACCAAAGAAGTCGTCAACAGCGTCCGGATGGGCCGTAGTGCCAGCGTGAAAAAGGTGAAACGCGCGGTGCAAGGGATCGTCGATCAGGTCCTGAGCAACGAGGTGTCACTAGTAGGCCTCACCACGATCCGTGACTACGACGAGTACACGTTCGTGCACTCGGTCAACGTCACCATCTTCTCGGTGTCGATCGGCAAACGCCTGGGGCTCACGAAGCTCCAGCTCTACGATCTCGGATTGGCCGCGCTCTTCCATGACGTCGGCAAGAGCCGCATTCCGCTCGACATCCTGAACAAGACGGGCGCGCTCGACGACGACGAATGGCGCATCATGCAAGCGCATCCCTGGCTGGGTGTGCTCACCCTGTTCGGGCTCCGCGGGTATGGAGAGATCCCGTATCGCGCCATGATCGCTGCCTACGAGCACCACATGAAGGTCGATCTCACCGGGTACCCGAAGTCCATCCGGGATCGCAACCTCTCGGTGTACTCCAAGATCATCGCCGTTGCCGATGGGTTCGACGCAGCCACGAGTCGGCGCGTCTACCAGACGACGCCACTAGAACCGGCGGATGTGCTCAAGGAGATGTGGGAGAATCCACGCCGCGGGCAGGATCCGGTGTTGGTCAAGGCCTTCATCAATTTGACGGGGGTGTATCCCGTGGGTACCTGCGTGATTCTCGACACGTACGAGATCGGGGTCGTACACGCGGCGAGCAGCGACCCGTCGCAGATGCACCGGCCCGTGGTGCGGGTGGTGGTGAACGCTGATGGCGTGAGCCTGGGGGAAGGGTTCCTGATCGACCTCACGGATAACGACGGCTCCGGGAACTTCAATCGGTCGATCATCAAAGTGGCAGACCCGGATCGGTACGGCATCACGCCGTCCGATTATTTCGTCTAGGATTGCTCCCGTGACGGCGACCGATCGAATCACCCTGCAGGGCATGAGGTTTCACACGTGTGTTGGGCTCTTGCCCCACGAAGCGTCAGTCCCGCAGCCCCTCGAGCTCGACGTCACGGTCTGGCTGTCGCTCCGCAATGTCGGGGCGTCGGATTCGCCGTCCGACCTGCTCGACTATCGGGTGCTCTACGAACTGGTCTCCTCGACGGTTGGCTCGAGTCATCACCGGTTGCTCGAGGGCCTGTGCGAGAAGATCTCACGCGCCGCGCTGGCGCTGGCGCCGGTGCGGCGGGTTCGGGTGGCCGCCCGGAAACCGCACGCGCCGATCGACGGACCGCTCGACCATGTGGAGGTCGTGATCGAACGCACCCGCGATGATGCGTGAGCCGGCGTTCGTCGCCCTGGGATCGAACATCGGCGATCGGGAACGGCATCTTGCGGACGCGCGTGCGGGACTCGCCGCGCTCCCGCACACGACCCTCGAGGCAGCCAGCGCGATCGAGGAGACGGAGCCGATCGGGCCAGTGGCACAGGGACCGTATCTCAATCAGATGGTGTTGTTGTGGACCGGGTTGGCACCACGGGAGTTGCTCGATCGCTGTCTGGCACTCGAGCGACGGGCCGGACGCACACGGGGGCAGCGATGGGGACCGCGCACGCTGGATCTGGATCTCGTGCGGTATGGCGATCGCGTCATCCGTGAACCTGGACTCGTGGTGCCGCACCCGGAGATTTCACATCGCGGTTTCTGGCAGCGTGAACTAGCGGAACTCGAGCCGCAGCTGCACCGCAGCACACGAGACGTGGAGGACTGAGCGTGGCACAATCGCTTCGGGCAATCGAGGACGAGCCTGGACTTCCCTCCTGGGCGCAGGTGAAGCGGAAGCGCATCAAGCACATTCGGCGCGTTGCGCGGTTACTCGAGCGCTGGGCCGACGCGCTCGAGGTCAGCGCCCACGAGCGGAACCGATGGCTGCGCGCCGCGTACCTGCACGATGCGATCAAGGATGCCCCGGAGTCCGAGTTGCGCGAGCTTGCCGACATCGATTGGGGGCCGCGCAACCTGCTCCACGGCCCGGCCGCCGCGGTCGTGGCAGCCCAGCACGGTGAGAGCGACGAGGGGGTGTTGGCAGCGGTGCGCTACCACTCGGTCGGAAGTGCGGAATGGGATCGGGCCGGGCAGATGCTCTATCTTGCCGACTACCTCGAGCCTGGGCGGCGCAAACAACCCAAGCGGGTCACGATCTGGCGTGAGCTGGTTCCTGCGGCGCCCGATGTCGTGCTCACCGAGATCGCGCGGCGTCGGGTCGTCGACCAGGTGAGTCAGGGGCATCCGATCCTGCCGGAGACGGCCGCGTTTTGGAACGCACTCGTCGCGGAAGGGTGATCGCGGCGGCGAGCGTCGCGACCCTCGTGCTGGTTTCGACGATCGTGCTCTGGCGCCTCAGTAACTCACATGCCGGCACCGTCGCCGCACCCGTGCCCACAACACCCGTGGCCATCGAGATACTGAACGGCGTCGGTGTGGATGGGTTGGCCCGGGCAGTGACTATGCGCCTCCGGGAGCAGGGGATCGACGTCGTATCCTACGGAAACGCGGGGATGGATACGCTGTCGGTCACCCAAATCGTCGCGCGGCGCGAGGATACGGTTGCGGCAGGGCGGGTCAGGGAGCTCTTGGGTGTTGGAGACGTGCGCTCCGATCCGGATTTAAAACTGCTACTCGATGTCAGCGTCGTGCTCGGACGCGACGTCGTCGATTCCCTCTTCCGTCCGTAGCTGACCGCAGGCGGCGGCAATGTCGAGGCCGCGGCTTCGACGGACCGCCGCCGACACGCCCGCGTCACCCACGAGCCGACCGAACGCTTCCATGCGAGCCGCCGGCGTCGGTGCGAGATCCGGTGCGCCGCCGGGGTGCAGTGGAAGCAGGTTCACGAACGCGCCGAGTGACGCCGCCAGCGCGCCGAGCGCACGCGCGTCGGCGTCGCTGTCGTTCACCCCGTCGATCATGACGTACTCGAAGGTGACCCGCCGAGGAAACCGGCGGAGCACGTCGAGGACGACGTCGAGCGGATACCGCCGCTCGACGGGCATCAGCCGCAGACGCAGCTCGTTGGTCGCCGCGTGCAGGGAGAGCGCCACCCGGAACTGTTCGGGGCGGGCGGCCAAGGACTCCAGGCCCGGCACGAGCCCGACCGTGCTCACCGTGATGTGCCGTGCGCCGATGCCTAGGCCGGTCGGGGCGTTCAGGATCGTGAGGGCCAGATCGACTGCGCGCCAGTTGTGCAAGGGCTCGCCCATACCCATGAAGACGACATTGCTCGGCAGCCCAAGCTCCGGGTCCAGCGCCATTTCGCGCACTTGCGCCACGATCTCCCACGGGTCGAGGTGCCGCTTGAATCCCATCCGCCCCGTCGCACAGAACACGCACCCGTAGGCACACCCGGACTGCGAGGAGATGCACAGGGTGCGCCGACGTCCTTCCGGGATGAGCACCGACTCCACGGCGTGTCCGTCGGAGAACCCCCACAGGAACTTGATGGTGCCGTCGCGTGAGACCTGCCGGGTGCGCAAGATGGGGCGGGGCAGGGGAAAGGCCGCATTCAGGGCTGCGCGAAGATCGTTCGGAAGATCTGTGGCCTCCGTCCACGACCGAACGGGTCGCTGCCACAACCGCGGCAGGATCTGGCGCTCCCGATACGCCGGTTGGTCGCGGTCCCGCAGCCAGGCCGCGATGATGCCTGCGGCATGAGACGGGACGACGTCGAGCAGGTTCATGATCCAAACCGAATGTCGAGCCCGATGCGGGTGGTCCCACCGACATCGTTTGCGCTCAGGCCGTGCGCAAAGCGGATCGTGTAGCCGCCGAAGCGGAGCCCGAGCCCGAGGCTGGGCCGCCACAGCCGGCTGACCGCTCCCGACTCGCTCGCGAGCGCCAGATCGAGCACCACCCGTCGGTCGAGTTCCCCGCCGAGACCAACGACGTGCTCCCACGCCCCGCGCACGTGGTAGGCAAGTCCGTAGCGCGCTGTCGCGCGGAGGTGTAAACCGTCTGCGGGCTGTCGGCGCAGGAACATGTACTCCCCAGCCGCCAAGTATTCGGTAGCGGTGTTTGCGGAGAGGTCCAACGGCAGCAGGTGCGTGCTCGCTGCGACGGTCACGCGATCGATGGGGCTGAGCCGCATCCCGGCATCGATGGTGAGCCCGGACGTACTCGCGACATCGAAGCGCGATTCGTGGAACGATGCGCCGATGCCGACCTGTACCCACGCGAAGCGCATGCCGAGGTCCGCGCCGACAAACTGCTCGTAGACGGGAATCACGTCGCCCGTGCTGTTCGGCGACGTGGTGGTTCGCACCAGATCCCGGATCTCGACCCGCCCGGCGACGACGCCGGCGTGGAGGCGACCCGGGAGGGCGAAGCTCGTCGCGGCGAGGAGCCCCGAGAGCCCCAGGACCTCGGAGGTCAAGACCGCATCGGCTGCGACGGCGAGGCCGGGTGAGACGGCAACGACCGCTGGATTCCAGAACATCCCCGTCGCACCGGCGTGCAGAGGTGCCGGGAGTGCCAACGAGCTGGTCGCTACCCGCCATAGATCGGCGGATGGCGGGGCCTGGGCAGCGACCGGGGTGAAGATGCCGCTGCTCAACACGGCGAGGAACGGGGCGAGCCAACGCACGGCGGAAGCTTTGCCCGCCACCGGCGGCGTGTCAACCCAGCTTGCTGCCCCTCAGAGCGGGCGTTATGTTCAAGTGTCACTAAGACTTGAGTGGTCCGCGAGCCATCGAATGGAGCCGATCGGCCCCACTTGGAGCAAACGCTCCCATTGAGACGACGGATCGTCCGAGCAACCGGGCGCGGTCCAACGGATTCCCCCCCGCTTCCCTCCCCGAAACGCGTTCGGGGCTTGTTCGTCTGCCTCGCCGATCTCGGGCGGACGTCGACATGTCGCACGGCTCGCGAGGCCGGCACTGTAGGTGAGGTATGACGGCGACGACGATGCGTACGCACCGCTGCGGCTCGCTGCGCGCAGATCACATCGGTACCCGGGTTCGCCTTGGGGGTTGGATTCACCGGCGACGGGACCTCGGTGGGTTGATCTTCCTCGACCTGCGAGATCGCGACGGCATCGCCCAAGTGGCGTTCGAGCCCGGCGCGACCCCCGACGCAGCCATTGAAGTGGCGGCAGCTGCCGTTGCGGAGTCGGTGGTGTTGGTCGAAGGGGTCGTGCGGCCGCGTCCCGACGATGCGCGCAACCCCGACATGGTGACCGGTGACGTGGAAGTGCTCGCCGAACGGATCGACGTCGTCGGCCCTGCCGCCGTCGATGCGCTGCCGATCCCCGTGTGGCGGACGAAGGGTGAGAACCTGCCGGAGGAGGAGCTTCGGCTGCAACACCGACACCTGGATCTCCGCCGTCCCGAGCTGCAACAGAATCTCGCGCTGCGCCACCGTCTCCTGCAGCGGACCCGTGCGACGATGTCGGCGCTCGACTTCTATGAGCTCGAGACCCCGATCCTGACCAAGCCGACACCGGAAGGCGCGCGCGATTACCTCGTGCCGTCGCGGGTGCACCCCGGGCAGTTCTATGCACTGCCGCAAAGCCCGCAGCTATACAAGCAGCTCCTCATGGTGTCGGGGTTCGATCGGTACTTCCAGATCGCCCGGTGCTTCCGGGACGAGGACCTGCGCGCGGATCGCCAGCCCGAGTTCACGCAGATCGACCTCGAGGCGTCCTTCGTGTCGCCCGAGGACGTCTACGAGGTGCTCGAGACGCTGTTCGTCGCACTGTGGGCCGAGTGCGGCCACACGATCCCGTCGCCATTCCGCCGGCTGCCGCATGCCGAGGCGATGGAACGATTCGGCACGGATAAGCCGGACTTGCGGTTTGGCCTCGAACTCGTCGATCTGTCATCGGTGCTCGCGGGGCGCGGCTTCGCGGCCTTCGACACAGTCGTGGAGCAGGGGGGGCGCGTGCGCGGTATCCGCGTCCCGGACGGTGCTGGACTGTCGCGCAAACAGATCGACGCGTTGACCGAGGTGGTGCGCGGGGTGGGCCTGGGGGGGATGGCGACGCTCAAGGTACGGGATGGGACGGTCTCGGGGCCGCTCGCCAAGCTCGAGGGCCTCACGCCGGAAGCGGCGGGTCTCGAGCCGAACGGCCTGTTGCTCGCCGTCGCCGGCGACGATGGGGCGACGAGTCGGGCCCTCGATGCGGTCCGTCGCGCGGTCGCGCGGTTGCTCGATGTGATTCCGCAGGAGGCACATGCCTTTGCGTGGGTGGATCACTTTCCGCTGTTCGAGCTGGATCCCGATACGGACGAATGGGCCGTTGCCCACCATCCCTTCACGTCACCGGCACCGGAGCATCGTGAGCGGTTGCTTGCGGGAGAGCGCGAAGGGATCGAGGCGCAGCACTATGACCTCGTGTACAACGGCAACGAGCTTGGCAGCGGTTCGATCCGGATCACCGATCCGGAGGTCCAGTTGACGGTATTCCGGTTGCTCGGGATCACGCAGGAGGAGGCCGAGCATCGGTTCGGCTTCCTGCTCCGTGCCCTCCGCGCGGGCGCGCCGCCGCACGGGGGATTTGCGGTTGGCTTCGACCGCGTCGTGATGCTGCTGGCCGGCGCGGAGAGTCTTCGCGATGTCATTGCGTTTCCCAAGACGACCGCGGCACGGGCCCTGTTCGAAGCGGCGCCGACGGTCATCTCGCAGGAGGACCTGGACGAACTCGCATTGAAGGTGCACCACCGATGACGGACCGTGTCACGCATCGGATTTCGATCGAAGGTGCCGATCCGCTCGCGCTGTCAGGCGTGAACGATGCGAATTTGTTGGCCCTCGAGGACGAGACAGGTGCGCGCGCGACGCTCCGAGGCGACCAGTTGACGATCGCCGGTGATCTCGAGGCCGTCGAACGGGCCGCACGGGTCGCGGGAGCCATGATCGAGCGCGTCCGACTCGGTGAGGTGCTGCAACGTGACGACGTGCATCACCTGCTCGCGAACGGCGCAGATCCGGCGGCCGAGCGAGCGAACGGTGATCTCAAGATTGCGCTGCCCGGTATGCGGCGCATCATTCAGCCCAAGTCGCCCGGGCAGCGGCGTTACGTGCAGGCGATGCGTGAGCATGAGATCGTCATCGGCATCGGGCCGGCGGGTACGGGCAAGACCTATCTGGCGGTGGCCCTGGCAGTCGAAGCCCTGACCCGGAAGCGGGTACGCCGCGTGATCCTCGCACGTCCGGCCGTGGAGGCCGGTGAGCGTTTGGGCTTCCTGCCCGGTGACCTCCAGGCGAAGGTCGACCCGTATCTCCGGCCGCTGTATGACGCACTCGAGGACATGATGCCCTTTGATCGTATCCAGCGCGCATTGGAAACGCGGACGATCGAGATCGCTCCGTTGGGGTACATGCGAGGCCGGACGTTGCAGGATGCGTTCGTCATCCTCGATGAGGCCCAGAACGTCACCGGCATGCAGATGAAGATGTTCCTCACGCGGCTTGGTCTGAACTCCCGAGCCGTCGTGGTTGGCGATAAGACCCAGATCGATCTGCCAGCACGCGAGGATTCGGGGTTGGTGCAGGTCGAGCGCCTCCTGCCGGGTATCGACGGTGTCCAGTTCTGTTACTTCGAGGACGCCGATGTAGTGCGGCATCGTCTCGTCCGCGAGATCATCAGGGCGTACGCGGAGGATCAGGGCGCATGAGCAGGCTCTCACGCGGTTCGCTGAATCTCGAGCTGAAGCCGAGCGAGCTTCCCGGCACGGTTGCGCACCATGCCATTCGCTGGGGGCTGTTGCTTGGGCTCGCCGTGCTCACCTACCTGTTGTTCCCCGTCGTCGGCGGTTTCGAGGCCCCCCTCCTCGTAGCGGGCGATGTTGCACAACAGGAGGTCATTGCGCCGTTCGATTTCGAAGTCCGGAAGTCCGACACGGAGCTTGCCGAAGAGACGGCAGAACTCGAAGCCTCCGCGCTCCCCGTCCTCGATTTCCGGGCCGATCTGATCGACTCGGCTGTGGCCCGATCGGACTCCCTCTTCACGGCGTTGGGCAATGTCGACTCGGTTGCCGTGATGGTGCGGGTCGCCCGTGCGCTCGGCATCCCGATCTCGACGGACGAAGCCGAGTATCTGGCCGACGACGATGTGCGGCGGGCGTACGGGGATGCCATCCGGCGGTTCCTGCGCGTCGAGTTGCGCTCCGGCGTGGTCACCAATGCGACGGCCCAGGCATACGCGAGTCGGTTGGTGCGCGTGCGACGCGGCTCGACGGAGAGCCTTGTCGCGATCGACTCACTCCCGGCACTGCAGCGCATCCTGGATCGACGCGGTGCGTATATCGACGATCTGAGCCACGATGCGCTCGTCACCCGATTGATCTATGGCCTCGCCGTGGCGACGCTCGTCCCGAACGAGGAGGCGTACGCGGAGACCCGAGCGGCGCTGCGTGCGTCGGTCAACCCGGTCAAGGACAGTGTGCTGGCGAACGAGCGCATCATCGATGCGAACGAGGTGGTCACGCCGTCGGCCGAGGAGCGCTTGTTCGCGCTGCGACAAGAGCTGGTGAGTCGGGGAGGGGAGCGGGAAGGACGCTTCTCGGGCATCATCGGACAGGTGCTGACCAACGCCCTCTTGCTGACCGTGTTCTGGGCA
>JBDHJO010000328.1:0-2074 GCA_039586875.1 Gemmatimonadota bacterium
TCGACGCCGACTGCCGCGTTCACGGCATTCCAAACCTGCGCGTGGCCGACGCGTCGGTGATGCCCACGATTCCGGCCGGCAACACGTACCTCGGTTGCGTCATGGTGGCCGAACGCGTCGCGCGCAAGATGAAGGGCGAGAGCAGATGATCCGACCGCGCAATGCCTGGCTGGGATTGCTCATCGCCTGGCTGGCCTTCTTCAGTTGGTACACCTCGTTCGAAGGGCCGCTGACGGAGGAAGGGATCGCCGCGGTGCTGGCCCGCGCCGAGGCGACCGATGCGGCGCCCGAGGACATCGCCAAGATGCGTCAGTTCCTCGAGTCGGACACCGGGGACGACTTCGTGATGGTCAACCTGATCGAGAGCAACGATCCGCCGCCGCGGATGGAGGGCGTGCCCCCGGATGCCACGGCCCAGGACCTGATGGACCGCTACATGGAGCACATGGTTCCGGAGCTCTTCAAACGAGCGTGCCATCCGGTTCTGTTCGGCCAGCCGACGGCGCCGGCACTCGACATCTGGGGCATCGAGGGCGCCGACCGATGGACGGCCGTCGGTTTGATGCGCTATCGCAGCCGCCGCGACATGCTCGAGATCGCGGGCAATCCCGAATTCCAGGGCCCGCACGAGTTCAAGATCGCATCGATGGCCAAGACCATCGCGTTCCCCGCCGACCCGTGGATGCAGGCAGGGGACCCGCGATTCCTGCTGGCACTGGTGCTCACAATCCTGGGGCTGTCCAACAGCCTGCAGTGGGCCAAGCGGCAGAGGCGCTGAAGGCATGTCTCTCTCCGACACGGCGGGGCACACCCACGAGATGCGGACCGAGCGCGTCCATGCCAATGGCCTCGACTTCCACGTGAACACCTGCGGTGAGGGCGAGCGCTTCGCGCTGTGCCTCCACGGCTTTCCCGAGATCGGATACACCTGGCGGCATCAGCTCCCGGTGCTGGCGTCACTTGGCTACCGCGTGTGGGCCCCCGATCTGCGCGGGTTCGGCCAGACCGACAAGCCCAGCGGCGTGAAGCAGTACGCCGTCGAGCACCTGGTGGACGACGTCGCCGCGCTCATCGATGCGTCGGGAGCGGCAGAGACGCTCCTTCTGGGTCACGACTGGGGCGTGATGCTCGCCTCGCAGGTGGCGTTCCATCAGGTGCGTCCGCTCGAGCGCCTCGTGATCCTCAACGGCGCGGCGATGGGGATGCAGACTGATACCGGCTTCTCTCTGCGCGCTCTCCGACGGATGCTCTACGCGGTGTTCTTTCAGCTACCCTTTCTGCCCGAGCGCGCGCTCGCGGCCGGAAACTACCGGGCGATCCGGGAGTCGTTCACGGGGCCCATGACCGGCCGGCCGGGACGGATCACCAAGGAAGACGTGCGCGTGTTCCAGGAAGCCATGGCGCGTCCGGGCGCGCTGACCGGTGGCATCAACTATTACCGAGCACAGATCCGTGGCGGCGGCTTCCGGCGATTGGTGGCGCGCGGCTTTCCACGGATCGAGACCCCCACGTTGATCCTCTGGGGGGAGGACGATCCCGTTCTGATTCCGTCGACCATCGGCCGCGCCGGTGAGATGATCGAGGATCTGACCCTGCGTTTCCTCCCCGGTGTCGGCCATTGGGCCCAACAGGAGGCGCCGGAGGAGGTGAACGAGATGCTGACCGCCTGGCTCACCGGCAAATCCGTCCCGGGTTCGTCCACGCTGAGCCCCGCCGCGCAGGCCAGGACCGAGAATGCGTGACGCGGGACCCCGTCCCGTGCGAAGAGTTCAACCGAGCCCGCGCCGAGCGGGCCGAGGAGGGTCGACATGCTGGATACGCTGATCAAGGGCGCCAAGATCGTGGACGGAACCGGTGCCTAGTCCGATCGGATCGCCGAATTCCCCCTCCCACTCTTCATGCGGTTCCTGATGGGTTTCCCACCGGAGCGTGACATCGTGCGCCTCGACCCGGTGTATGCCGGGGAACGGCGCCCATGAGCACCGAAGACCTGTCGTCCTTCCCGCCGCAGGAATGCGTCGCGCTCGTCGATCTCGTCGAGACGGAGTCTCCCGACGCGAGCCGTGAGTTCGTC
>JBDHJO010000329.1:0-2442 GCA_039586875.1 Gemmatimonadota bacterium
GAACGCCCTCGTCCAGTACAACAGCCTCGACAACACGTTCTCTGCGAACCTACGGCTGAATGTCATCTACCGACCGGGTAGCGATCTGTTCATCGTGCTGACCGAGCGACGAGGTGTGAACGATGAGCTGTGGGAGCTCGCGGACCGGGGATTCGTGGTGAAGCTCACCTACCTCGCTCGGTTCTGACCCGACAGGAGGCTCCGGATGGACCAGTTCTTCGACAAACTCCGGCCCGTCGCGCACAACGCGTGGCGCATCATGATCGGATTCGCCTTCTTCACGCACGGCGGTCAGAAGATATTTGGGTGCGCTGATCATGCTCGGCCTCTTCACCAGGCCCACCGCTTTCATCTGCGCCGGCGAGATGGCCGTGGCGTACTGGTGGATGCACGCCGGCCGGGCGGACCCCTTCTCGATCTGGCACTGGGACAACCGCGGGGAGCTGGTCCTCGTCTACTGCTTCACCTGGCTCTTCCTCGCAGCGATCGGTCCGGGTTCGTTCAGCCTCGACGCCAAGCTATTGAAGACACGAGGGAAGAGCCCGTCGCAACGACCGTGAACCGGCTGCACGTGATGCCTGCGTGCCCGGAGTTTGGGACGACCAGGACCGTTGGTGTCCCCCTCTTCTCGTCAGGGAGTCCGTGATGACACTGCATGTGCCGCACCCCGTGATTCTCATCGCCGCGCTCGTGGCGGCAGGTTGCACTCCGGCGCCGAATCCGGATATCGGCCGGTACGAGTCGATCGAATGCCCCCTTCCGGTTCCGGCGGAGCGCACCGTCGCCTGCGGCATGATCAGCGTTCCGGAACGCCATGCGCGGCCGCACGGGCCGGTGATTCACCTCGCGGTGGCGCAGTTCACCAGCCCGAATCCGGATGCCGCCCCCGATCCGCTCGTGCTCAACAACGGCGGCCCCGGTGACTCGAACTTCGAGGGGTTCTTCCCCGTGCTCGCGAGCCCGCTCGGCGACGCCCTGCTGGCAGAACGCGACGTCGTGATCATCGAGCTTCGCGGCCTCTACCATTCGCGGCCGCACCTGGTCGCCGACGAGGTGTTCGAGGAGCAGCTGGCCATGATCGGCCAGGACGTCAGCGGCCCGGAAGCAAACGCCCGGCTCCTCGAGGCCATGCAGCGTACGCAGGCACGCTTCATCGACGAAGGCATCGACCTGCCGGCCTACAACCACGTCGAGATGGCGGCCGACATCGACTTCGTGCTGACCGAGCTCGGGTACGGCCAGTTCAATCTCTTC
Source organism: Gemmatimonadota bacterium (assembly GCA_039586875.1). GTDB lineage: Bacteria > Gemmatimonadota > Gemmatimonadetes > Gemmatimonadales > GWC2-71-9 > JAOTVV01. The sequence continues at coordinate 1,255 of JBDHJO010000329.1, forward strand.
GGCACGTCCGCGGGCACGATGGTGGCACAGGACGTTATGCGTGGGTACTCGGACCGCCTGCGGGCCGTGGTCCTGAACGCGGCGGTCCCGGACGGGCCGGCACTGTTCGAGGAGATGTTCCTGAACGCCGCCCGGTCCCTCCAGACCTACTTCACGATGTGCGATGCGGACGCCGCCTGCGCGGCCGCCTATCCGGACGCCGAAGCGCGGTTCCTGCGCCTGCTCTCCGAGCTCAACACCGCGCCGGTCGAGCTGCGGGTCGCGCATCGGATCACCGGCGACAGCACCACGCTCGTCCTGAACGGCGACAAGCTCGCGTCGTGGACGTTCGTCTCGCTGTACTGGAATACGCAGATCGTCCGTTCGCTCGACCGGTTCACTCGCGGGGACTACACCGAGATCCAGAACGACCCGGGCATCTTCTTCCCCATGCCCCGTTTTGCGTATGCGCTTGGCTACTCCGCCTTGGTCGCCGCCAACCCCGACTTCACCGCCGCTGTCGAGCCGGTGCCGGAGGGGTATCAGCCGTTCGTCAACGGGCTGGCGCTCTTCTTCTCACCACACTTGATGGAAGCTTCCCGCGAGCTGTGGCAGGACGAGCGGGCAAGCTGGGAAACGACCGCCCCCCTCGTGTCGGACGCGCCGACGCTGATCCTGAACGGCGCCCTCGATCACGTCATTCCGAAGGACGACCTCGACCGGCTCGCGTCGGGATTGGCGAACAGTCACGTCTTCATCTTCGAGGGTGTCGCCCACGCGCCGGTGGACGTCGGTGACTGCGCGCTCACGATGATGATGGCGTTCCTGGCCGACCCGTCGACGGCACCCGATGCGACGTGCATGGCGGACTACCGCCAGACATTTGCCATGCCGGAGTAGTGCGCGACGGGCCGCCGGCTCTCAGGGCTCGATCCAGAGATGCTCGATCTCCCTTCCTCGGAGCCAACAGCGTGTCCATACCTCGCGCCTCGGCAACGGATCGCCGGTGGATGGGCGGCACCGCGCCAGCGGGCCAGGGCTCGTCAACGCCTATCGTATGGGCGCATCGCGTTCGAAATCGAAGAGCGTCGCCCGGCGCAACTGGTAGTACGCCTCCCAGTACCGCCGGAGAGCATTGACGGACGTTGTGCGTGCTCGGTCCTTCTCCTGCTGGGCAATGTAGAGGTTATCAATACTGATGTTGCCGAT
>JBDHJO010000006.1:0-34850 GCA_039586875.1 Gemmatimonadota bacterium
AGTGCAGCACCGACGACGATTGCGGCCGATGGGGTCGCGACGAGCTTGATTACGGTTCAACTCAGAGATCAGTACAGCAACGATCTCGAGGTGAGTGACGGCGATGTCGTCCTGAGCTTGGATCCGGCCACTCCGTGGACACTTGAGGCAGCTGCCCAGGATCAGAACAACGGTACATGGACGGCGACCCTCGCCGCGTCGCAGGACGCCGGCACCGTCACCGTGAATGGCACGTTGGACACCGGTGGAGGTACGCAGAATATCGGCACCAGCGCTTCGGTGACCTTCGAGCAGCAGCAGGCCGACGCCACGAACTCCACTGTCGTGGCGAGTCCGACCACGATTGAAGCCTCGAACGGCTCGGCTCAGTCAACCGTCACGGTCACGGCGAAGGACGCCAACGACCGTGCCATCAAGGACGCCTCGGTCACGCTGACGTCGGACGGCGAGAACAACACGATCTCGGCGACCGCAACGACCGATGGGAACGGAGAGGCAACGTTCACCTTCAGCTCCACCAAGGCCCAGACCAAGAACCTCTCCGCCGAGATCACGGCAGGGGGCGTACCGGTTGATCTGACCGACGCCGAGACCGTGACGGTCACGCCCGCGGCCACGGCATTCTTCGTGATCATCAATCCGACCGACGGGACGGTCGACGATCCCATCACCGTGACCGTCGAAGCAACCGACGCGTTTGCAAACCTCGTCGAGTCTGAGGATCGGGATGTCGACTTGGTTGCCGGCGGCGCGGCGACAGGCGACGGCACCGTCGACATCCAGAACGGTGTCGGTACGATCGATATCAGCAACGAGACGGCCGAGACCGTGAACCTCTCGCTAGACAACGGCCCGGCGGGAGTCGACATCACGAGCACCGAGGCGGTCGTGTTCGACCCGGGAGCGGCAACCAAGTACCTCGTGACGGTCAGCGATGAAAACGTATCAGCGGGGAGCGACATCCAGGTTTCGGCGCAATTGGCGGACCAATATGGGAATTCGGTCGCTACAGAGAATTTGACCGTCACATGGGCGCAGGACCCGGCCGCCGCGGGCAGCTTCTCAAGCCCGACAACCGACACGAACGCGAGCGGCGTGGCCGTGGTCACGTTCACAACGAGCAGCACAGCTGGCATCGATCACACCATCACGGCAACCGACAACTCGAACCCGACACCGCTCACGGGCACGAGTCCGACCATTACGACGCAATGAGGTGACCACAGCCTCCGCAGGAGGCACTCGGAGGGAAACGAACGGCGGCCCGGGCGCAAACGCACCCGGGCCGCCGTCGCTCATAGTAGTGCGGACACCTCAGGCAACGGTGCCGTCATCCGTGTCCGCGGCGGGCCATCGGCGTCGAAGACGCCGCAGGAGACGACCGACAGGCCCGGGACCGCGCACCGGCACCAAGGGCTCGATGGCCTGCTGAAGGTCCGCCGGGACCTCGGCCGTGCTGGCCCAGGCCATCAGGTGCTCACCCAGGTGGTTCCGCTCGCGTCGGGTGAGGACGCCGGCGCCCTTCCACTCTTCGGCTGCCGCCAGCCAGCGCCGGGCGGCCGCTTCGCCGTCGATCGGCCCGAGCAAACGTTCGAGATGATGCGTGCGCCGCGCGAGGTACGTACCGACCGAGGAGGGAACGCCGAGGAGGAGCGCGGTCACACCCCAAGCGGCGGCCAGGGCCAGTGTTGCGATGAGGTGCTGTGCCCCGAAATCCGCCTTGAGGAGCAGCCAACCGGACCCGACGGCAAACCCGAGGCTGACCGGCCAACGGATCCACGGCTTGAACGAAAACACGATCGGCGCAGCCGCGATCGCCGCCGCTAGGAGGAGCACCGGTGCGCGCGCGGGCTCGAACGGCTCGAGGATGCCGTCGTCGAAGTCGTACTCCAACCCGATGAGCACCAGGGTGACGAGCGTTGTCGCCGACAGGATCGCGACCATGAATGCAAGTGTCGTGATGACACGGCCGCGTTCGCCCCCACGCGTCTCCATCCCGTCCGCCTTCTGCTGGTCCATACTGCATCCTCCCCGTCACCATGATAGCCCGCCGTCAATAGTTGAGATACCCGAGAACCGCCTGCGGTTGCGCAGTGCCAGCCTTGACGAATGCATATCGTGATGATATCATGTCGATAGCAACCTTTTTTGGGAGGCCCCATGTTCCGAGAGCATCAACGGCAGGCGGCATCCGGCTACATCGCGCTGGCGGCACTCATCGCCGCGCTTGCCGTGATCGTGTGGTGGTTCGTGGTTGCGGTGCAGGCGGAGGATCCGGCTCGGATCATCGGAGGCGTGGTCGCCGCGCTGATCGTGTTTTTCCTGATGGCCGGCTTGTTCATCGTGAACCCGAACGAGGCGCGCGTGCTGCAGCTGTTCGGGAAGTACGTCGGAACGACGAAGACGCCCGGGCTGCGCTACGCCAACCCGTTCTACACGAAGTCGAAGGTATCGGTACGCATCCGGAACTTCGAGACCGGCAAGCTCAAGGTGAACGACATCAACAGCAACCCGATCGAGATCGCCGCCGTCGTCGTGTGGCGCGTCATCGATACGGCGGAAGCGCTGTTCGAGGTCGACGACTTCGAGGAATACGTGCACGTGCAGAGCGAGTCCGCCCTGCGCGCGATGGCGACCAAGTACCCGTACGATGCCCACGAGACCGGTGAGGAGGCACTCACCAGCCACCTCGAGCAGATCGCCGAGGAACTCCAGACACAGATCCAGGCGCGTCTGGACAAGGCCGGCGTGGAGGTGCTCGAAGCGCGGATCAGCCACCTGGCCTACGCGCCCGAGATCGCCCACGCGATGCTCCAGCGTCAACAGGCAAGTGCGGTGATCGCCGCGCGGCGGAAGATCGTCGATGGCGCAGTAGGCATGGTGGAGATGGCGCTCGAGCAGCTGAGTGCCAAGTCGATCATCGAGCTCGACGAGGAGCGAAAGGCCTCGATGGTCAGCAACCTGCTCGTGGTGCTCTGCTCCGACCGTGGGACGCAACCGGTCGTGAACACCGGATCGCTGTACCAGTAGGAGTCCCGTGTCGAAACGCAAGGCGTTCCTGTTGCGACTCGACCCCACGACGCACGACGCGCTGCAGCGCTGGGCCAAGGACGATCTGCGCTCGCTCAACGGGCAGATCGAGTTCCTCCTTCGCCGGGCGCTGCAGCAGGTGGGCCGGGCACAGGAGAATCCGGAGTTGACCTCCGAGCAGACTGACGACGGGTAGCCGCTGACCGTCGCTTGCGCCCGGACCCGACGACCGTACACTTCGCTGATCGTTGCAGGGTAGTCAGGATCCCGATTCCCCTCCATTGCGGAGCTCTTCGTCCCATGATGCTTGGCAGGCTTCCTCTCCACCGTATCTGCCCGATAGTCATCACCCTGGTCGCGTCTACCGGTTCCACGGGGCTCGACGCACAGGTGCGCGGCAGCGAGCGGGCCACCTTCACACAGATCATCGCCGGCACCGAGATTGTCATCGACTACGCCCGCCCCTCGCTGCGCGGCCGGGATTCGATTTTCGGAAGCCAAGTCCACTGGGAGGAGGTCTGGACACCGGGCGCGAACGATGCGACGACGCTCGCGGTGTCGAAGGACGTGACGCTCAACGGTCACACCGTGGCTGCTGGGAAGTACAGCGTGTGGATGCAGGTACTGGAGGGAGGCGAGTGGACGTTCATGCTCCACGAGGACACCACGCTGTTCCACGTGCCGCATCCGACGCTCGACGAGGGCCTACTCACCTTCCCGATCACCGTGACCCAAACCGCCGAGAACTACGAAACACTGACGTTCGACATTCAGCACGTTCGCGCGACCGGAGGTGCGTTGGTGATGCGGTGGGGGACGACCGCCGCCACCGTCGCCCTGGGCGTCGATCCGGGATTCGCGTTGACGCTGACGGCGGCGGAGGCCGCCCCGTACGTGGGTGCCTGGATGCGGACCCACGAGCGACCGGCGGACAGCGTGATCGCGGAGTGGACCGACGGGATGTCGGAGGAGCGTTTGGTCGGCTTCAACGAGTGGTTGACCGAGTGGCTGTCTCCCACGGTCGTGGACGTCATCTACGACTCGACGTCGTCATCCTTGCTTCTGCAAACCCGGGACGAAAGCGCAGCCGCCGAGGATGACGGGGAGGTACCCGAAGGCGACGATCCGACGGCGGTGACCTGGACACAGGTACTGATGCCGAAGAGCGCCGGGTTCTTCGTGACGGGGTGGCTCAGCGACGGTGAGTTGTGGGCCGCGTCAGACGGCGTGTGGGAGTTCGAGTTCGACGAGCACGGGGTAGCACAACGCTTCCTGATGCTCTCGGCCTCCGACGAGATCGAGGGTCAGGGCGAACGCACCCGGTGAACACGAGCTCGCAGGGGAGAATGTCCTCCCCTGCGAGCCGTACCTCAACTCACCAGTTCCTCGATCTCCTTGATGCTCCGCTCGAGCACGTCCTTCACCTGTTTCTGCCTCTCCTCGTCTTCACGGAGCTTCCACGTCGCGCGGTACGACTGCGTCACGAGCCGCCCCACGAGCCGCGTGATCTCCGGCATTGGGTCGCTGAGCAGACCGTCGATCATTTCCTCGACGCGGTCGAAGATGTCCTCGACCGTCGACTTGTGCTCGTCGAGGAACGCTTTCCCCTCGTCCGTGATGTGATAGACCTTCTTACCTTCGTGCTCTTCCGCACGCACGAGCCCCTCGTCCTCGAGCCACTGGAGGGTCGGATACACCGTCCCGGGTGATGGCTTGTAGCAGCCGTGGGTGTGCTCCTCCAAGGCCTTCATCACCTCGTAGCCGTGCATCGGCTTGTCCTTGAGGAGCTTGAGGATGACGTACTTCATGTCGCCCGGCTCGAACCACACGCGGCGGCGGCGCTTGCCCGTCTGCGCCCGAAAGCCCCAGAAATCCGGGCCAAATCCGAAATCCCAGGATGACTTGCCCATCATGACCTCCGACGTAAGACATATCGTGCGTTGTTACTTGACGTAATTACGTACGATATATCGCACATGTCAAGGCACCCCCCCGCCCACGGTGGCCCTCGACGCGCGCCCCTCCCCTCCCGTAGCTTACCGCCCGATGACGCAGTCCTGCTCCGCGAAATCCAAAGGAATCCACATCATGGCACGCTCGTGCGTCCTAGCCTGGTATCTCCTGCTGTCGACGACCGCGTTGGCGACCGCACAGGAACCCTTCGCATTCCATGCCGGTGGTCCCTACCGTGAACAGGTGCCGCAGCCTGAGGCCCTGCTCGGGTACGGCCCGGGCGCACGGCACACGCAATACACATCCCAGCAGGCGGTCCTCGACGCCATGGCCACGGCCGCGCCGGATCGTGTGCGCATCGAAGAGATCGGCGTGACCGAAGAGGGACGCGTCATGCGCGTGTTCATCGTGTCGGCGCCGGAGAACATCGCACGGCTAGACGACATCCGTGCCGACCTCGCTCGCTTGGCCGACCCACGTACGCTCGCCGATGATCAACGCGACGCCGTCATCGCCCGCACGCCGGCCGCGGTCATGCTCTCGTATTCGATCCACGGCAACGAACCGGCAGGGTTCGAATCAGTCATGTGGGTGGCGTACGAACTGCTGGCGTCGGACGACCCCGCCACAGTCGACGTGCTCCGTAACACCGTCGTAATTCTGAACCCCTCGGCGAATCCCGACGGGCACGAGCGGTTCGCCGTGTGGTCGAACTCGGTTGCGGTCGGGACCGACGAACCGTACACCCTCGAGTGGGACGAGCCATGGAGCATCTGGGGGCGATACGGCCACTACCGCTTCGACATGAACCGCGACTTCATGGCACTGTCGCAGGCACCGACCCGCGCGATGGTGGGCGCGATCGTGCGGTGGCATCCGCAGGTCTTCGTGGACCTCCACAGCACCACCGAGCAGTACTTCTTTCCGCCCGTCGCCGACCCGGTGAACGCCAATCTGCCGCCGGCGACGGTGAAGTGGTTTTCGATTTTCGGTCGCGGCAACGCGGAAACCTTCGACCGCTACGGGTGGCAGTACTTCACGCGCGATATCTTCGACCTGTTCTACACCGGATACTTCGATGCCGGCCCGTCGCTCCACGGTGCCATCGGCATGACGTACGAGTCCGACGGCGGCAAAGCCCTGAAGCGCCGACGTGATGACGGCACGGTCATCACGTTCGAGGAGGGCATCGCCCACCACTATGCGGCATCCCTGGCGACCGTGCGCACCGCCGCGCAGCACCGCGAGGCCCTGCTCTCGGACTACCACCAGTTCCGAAAGTCGGCGATGGACGACGCGTCGCGCAACGGGCTCCGCCGCGTGCTGATCACCTCTGAGGCCAACCCGACACATGCTGCACGCCTGGCCACGCTGTTGCTCCAGCAGGAGATCGAAGTCGCACGATTGACCGAGCCCTACACTGCGCGAGCATCGAGTTACATCGAAGGGCCACACGCACCCGCCACAACGCGCACGTTTCCCGTCGGCACGTACGTGGTCGATCTCGAGCAACCGCAGGGCCGCCTCGCTCGCGCCTTGCTCGAACGGCACGCGGAGTTCGATTCGGCATTCGTGCGCCGGCAGATCGCGAAGTTCGAGCGGAACCGTCGCCGTGCCCCTGGCGCCTCCAGCGATCGTTATGAGTTCTACGACATCACGGCATGGTCTCTCCCGCTCACCCTCGGGTTGGAGACCTTTGGCACCGTGGACGGCGGTGCCATCACAACGTCGGCAGTGCGCATGCCCGACGAGGGAGACGGCGTGCGTGCAATCGCACCGCCGGGAGGCGTCGACGGACGCGCGCGCTCCGCCTACCTCTTCGCCAACGACCGCCAGGCGGCAACCGAGCTCGCCCTGGCGTTGCTCGCCAAGGGGTTCGTGCTCAACGTGAGCGGCGTACCGGTGAGCGCGGACGGACTGACGTTCCCCCGGGGGACCTTCGTCATCCGGACGTCGCGCAATCCGGAAACCATTCACGATCAGATCGCGGCGCTGGCGCGCACCACTGGGGTCCCGGTCAAGGCGGTCCAATCCGCCTTCCCGGACTCCGGCCAAATCGGCATCGGTGCGAACGCCGTCGACCCGGTCTTTCAGCCGAAGATCCTGGTCGCGGCCGGCGACGCGATTTCCGTCACGAGCTACGGTGCCCTCTGGCACTACCTGGACCAGGAACTGCGATACCCGTTCGTTCCCGTCCCGCTCGATGCGGTTGGACGGATGCACACGATGGTCGACTACAACGTGTTCATCGTCCCGAGCGGCAGTGCGAGCGGTATCCGCAGAGCACTCGGTGAAGATGGCGTCCAGCGTCTGAAGCAGTGGGTACGGGATGGCGGGGTACTCATCGCGTACGACGGTGCCGCACTCTTTCCCGGACACGATGACGTGGGACTCGGGTCGGTAAAGGCCTTCGAGCCCGCCGAGGACGAAACGAAGGATGCCAACGACTCGCTGCCCTCGGCGCCGGAGCTTTCGCCGCCCCTCGCGTCACCAGCTGCCGATCCGAACCGGCCGGCATGGGTGCCGGGATCGATTTTCAGGGCCACGCTGGATATGACGCACTGGCTGACCATGGGATACCGGGAGAAAGAGCTGCCCGTGATGGTGCGTGGATCCCGCCGGCTCGCGCCATCCGAGCGCGGCGACAACCCGGTGGTGTTTGTCGGTGATTCGCTTCACCTCGCAGGATTCACGTGGCCGGCAAACACCGAGAAGGCACTGCAGAAGACCATCTGGGCGGGCAGCGATCGGGTCGGCCGAGGCCACGTGGTCGTGTTTGCCGACGACCCACTCTACCGGGCGTTTTGGCGCGGCCCCGCGCGGTTGCTCACGAACGCAATCCTGTTCGGGAGCGGTCGCTGACCGTACGCAAATCGGGGAGCCGAGGCTTTGGACCTCGGCTCCCCGTGCGTCCTTCACTACCTTCGATCTGCTACGGGCCGTCGGGAGACCAGAGGAACCCGCTGTCCCGAGCCGGCACGGTGACCGTGACCGTCTGCTGCCGACGGTCCCGCATGATGTCGATCGTCATCGTCTCCCCAGGCTCGTACGAGCGCATGATGCGGATGGCGTGCGACGGGCTCGTCGGCTCACGTCCCCCGACGGTCAGGATGACGTCACCACTCTTGAGCGGAACCTCGTCGCTGTCCGGGGCGCGAACGACCAAAAGGCCGTTCGTCGCTCCGAAATAGCCGCCGAGATCCTCGTCGATCTCCACCAGTTCCATGTCGAGCCACGCGAGTGGCATGAGCGAACTGAACACGGTGGGAGCACCGGACCGGATGCGCACTCGGCTCGGCCCTTCGAGCTCGTAGGCACGTTCGAGATCCGGCGCTTCCATACGGAGCGCGACGTTGGGCTCGTCAGTGGACCACGAGTACGAGTATGCCGAGGACTCGATGGGGCGGACCACGACCGTCGCGGTGTTCCGGTCGCCATCGCGCAGGTATTCGACCACGAGATCGTCGCCCTCGTCCAGCTTCTGGATTTCCTGCACCAGCTTCTGCCCCGGCGCTTCACCCCGGCGCTCGATCCGGGCGAGCGTCACCCCGTTGGCCGTGACGATCACGTCGCCGGCTTCGAGCCCGGCTTCGTCCGCCGGGCCACCCGGCGTGACGGCGCTCAACCTGGCACCGACGGAGTCCCACTCGGAACGCCGGTTGCTCTCGGCGATGACCACACCCATCTTCGGCCGACCCTCCGACACGAACACGCTCACGTTCCCGGGCTCACCGACCATTAGGCGTCGGAGGAGCATCTCACGCTCGTCCGCGCGGAGGTCGCGCTGCGCCGTGCGAAGTCGCTCCATCGCCTCGCGAAGCGCGCGGTTTGCGTCATCACCCTTGGCCTCCTGCAGATCGGCGAGGGCATCCTGGAGCGCTTCCACAGCCTCCTGCACGGCATGCTCGGCGGCCTCGTAGTCGACCTCGTCCTTTTCCTGAGCTGCGGCCATTGCCGGCACCATCAGTGCCAGAATCAGGGCCCAGGGCATCAATCGTTGGCGTCGCATTGTCGTACTCCTCTCACTATCCATCACCGCGATACCGGCCGTCGGGGAAACCGACGCCCGATGGTTGATCAATGACCGACGTACCGCACCTGTCGGACATGGGTGGTCACCAGTTGGTCCATCAACACCACGCGCTCACGCCAGAGATCGGCCATGGCAACAGCGGGAACGGCGACGTCTTGCCCGCGCCCGATCCCGACATCGATCGCAGCAATGCGATCCTCAAGCTCCGCAATGGTCGCCGCCGTGGCACCGTTTACGACCCGGCCGGGACGTTGGAACGAGGCCAACACCGCCTCCAGCTCCTGTGACTCCTGCACCAGCGCGTCGACCTCACGAGCGGCCAGGTCCACCGCAGGCATTCGATCGGGAACTGCTTGGACACCGAGGATGCCGACCACGAGTGCAGCAACAGCAAGCCCGGCCCACCGAACACGCGCCATGCGCTGCCGTCGGCGCGCGGCAGCGAGCTGCTCGCGGATCACGGGCCACCGGTCACGCGATGGCGTGAGGCTTGGCAGAGCCTTGAGCGCTGCCGCGCGCTGATAGAGACCGTCCAGCTCGCGGCGGCAATCATCGCATGTCTCGACATGTGCACGCGCCGCTGCGCTTCCCTCCCCGTCCCGCAGCGCCAAAAGCTCCCCAATCGTCACATGTCTCAGCATCGGTCCTCCTCTCCGAGCATCGTCCGCAGCCGCGCATGCGCTCGTGACAGCTGGGACTTGGAAAAGCTCACCGTCTTCCCCATGAGCTCGGCAATCTCCTCATGCTTGTATCCTTCGACATCGTGCAACCAGACGACGGCTCGTGCGGTCTCCGACAACTGCGACAATGCCGCCTCCAGGTCCATTTGTAGTCCAACGTCGCCATCTCGCCGACCTGCCCAGCCGCCCTCTTCCTCGAGTTGATCCACTTCGCGGTACTTCTCGTACCGAATCCGGATCAGGGCCTTGCTTGCCGTCACCCGCTTGATCCACGCGGTCAGGCTACCACCTACCGTTCCCCGGAACCGCTTGATCGAGCGGCACACCTCCAGGAACGTCTCCTGGAGCACCTCTTCTGCGTCTTCCGGCGTTCGGACGATCCGCCGCGCCATGGTGTACACGGTGCCTTCGTAGGCGCGGTACACCTGCTCGAGCGCCTCGAGGTCACCCGTCTTCGCTCGCTGGACCGCGAGGTCGTCCAGAACCGCCGTCATCTCTGCCATGCCCGATTGTATAGATGCTCCGACTCCGCAGAGGGTCGCACGCCCGGGAACTGTTGTTTTTGAACTATTAAACTGTTGTCAGACATACACTTATCCATACATACCCTCTCGGAATACCTCATCCAATCCACGACAGCGCCGCACGGTCGGGAAGTCGACCGTGCGGCGGTTCGGACCGGACAGAGTGCGCAAGGGCAGAGCGCCTCGGGTGAGGCGGCTCTGCCCCTTCGTCTCCGCCTGTCTTGTCCGCCATACGGAATACGGCGCTCGTACAGTGATTGAAGCGGGTTCAGACCACCAGATTGACCAGGCGATTCTCCACGTAGATGGTCTTCCGAAGCGTCTTGCCTTCCAGAAACCGCCGTACGGAATCGACTTGGACCGCACGCTCGACGGCATCGGCTTCCCCGATGCCGGCCGGGACGGAGACCCGCCCCCGCACCTTGCCGTTCACCTGCACCACCAGTTCGATCTGATCTTCTTCCGCGAGCGATGAATCGAACGCCGGCCACGACGCCTCGAACACGCTCGTCTCGTGGTGCAGTCGCTCCCAGCACTCCTCGGCGAAGTGCGGTGCCAAGGGCGCGAGCATGACGATCAGCGGCTCGAGAAGTTCACGGCACACATCGGGTACCATCGCGTCGTCGGCGCCTTTGCCGCGGAGCACGTTGACGTACTCCATCAACTTCGAGATCGCTGTGTTGTACCGGAGTTCCTCGAGATCATCGGCCACGCCGCGGATCGTCTGGTGGAGTTTCCGCATGGTGGGTGCCGTGATCTCGCCGCCCTCGAACGTCGCAGCGTTGACCAGGCCCCATACCTTGTCGAGGAATCGGCGAATGCCGGAGATTCCCTCGTCCCGGAAATCCCCGCCCTCCTGGTAGGGTCCCAGGAACATCAGATACATGCGGAACGTGTCCGCACCCCACTTGGCGATGTACTCGTCGGGGATGACGACGTTGCCCCGCGACTTCGACATCTTGGCACCGTCCTTGACGATCATCCCGTGAGCCCGGAACTGCGTGAACGGCTCCTCGAACTCGAGGTGACCGAGATCGTGCAGCACCATGGTGATGAACCGAGAGTACATCAGGTGCAGCACGGCGTGCTCGTTCCCGCCGATGTACGACCGGACCGGAAGCCACCCGCGGGTTCGGTCCGCGTCGAAGGCCCGGTCGTCGAATTCGGTCGAGGGATATCGGAGGAAGTACCACGCGGAGTCGAGGAACGTGTCGGACACGTCGGTCTCACGACGTGCGTCCCTGCCGCACGTGGGACACGGCACGCGATGCCACTCCTCATTGCGCGCCAGCGGTGAGACCCCGCTCTCATCGGGGCGGAAATCGTCGAGCGGCGGCAGGATCACCGGAAGCTCCGCTTCCGGTACGGGCACGGTCCCACAGTCGTCGCAGTAGATGATCGGGATCGGCGGTCCCCAGTAGCGCTGGCGAGAGATACACCAGTCGTGCAGCCGGTACTGGGTCTTGGGCTCCCCGGCATCCCGCTCCTGCAACCACGCGGTGATCGCCGTGACGGCATCGCGGCAGGACAGTCCGTCGAACTGCCCCGAGTTGATCATCGTGCCGTTCCAGCCGGTAAACAAAGGCGGCACGTCCGGATCCTCGCTCGCCGTGACGTCGGCGGCGGCGTCCGGTTCGACCACGGGCCGGATGTCCAACCCGAACGTCGTCGCGAACTGCCAATCCCGCTCGTCGTGCCCCGGCACGGCCATGATGGCCCCGGTGCCGTACTCCATCAGCACGTAATCGGCGATCCAGATCGGGATCGCCTCGCCGGTAGCGGGGTTTCGGCAGTAGGCCCCGGTGAAGGCACCGGTCTTTTCCTTCTCACCGATCCGGCGCGACACGATGTCCATCGCCGCCGCCTTGGCCCGGTAGGTTTCGACGGCCTCGCGCTGCTCGTCCGTGGTGAGCGGTTCCACGAGTGGATGTTCCGGGGACAGAACCATGTAGGTGGCCCCGAAGATGGTATCGGGCCGCGTCGTGAACACGCGGATCTCGGTGCCGTCGTCCGTGCGGAAGATCAGGTCGGCCCCGATCGAGCGGCCGATCCAGTTGGTCTGCATCAATCGCGTGGAGTCCGACCAGTCGATCGTCTCGAGGTTCGTGAGCAAGCGCTCTGCAAATTCGGTAATGCGAAAGAACCACTGCTCCAGAAAGCGTTGCTCCACCGCACTGTCGGGATGACGCTCGCACATCCCATTGATGACCTGCTCGTTCGCGAGCACGGTCTTGCACTCCGGGCACCAGTTGACCGGCGCCTTCTTCTTCACCGCCAGTCCCGCTTCGAACAGTTTCAGGAAGATCCACTGCGTCCACTTGTAGTAGCGCGGATCCGTCGTCTGGACCTCGTGATTCCAATCGAACATGAGGCCGACCCGCTTGAGCTGTTCGCGGAACCGCTCGATGTTCCGGGGGATCAGCTCGGCCGGATGCATGTTGACCTTGAGGGCGTAGTTCTCCGAGTGGATGCCGAAAGCGTCGAAACCGATCGGCTCGAAGACGTTCCATCCTTGCAGGCGTCGGAAGCGGCCGTGCACATCGCTGCCGACGAAGGCAAAGACATTGCCGACGTGGAGGCCCTCCGCCGACGGATAGGGGAACATCATCAAGTTGAAATACGGGCGGGCGGCCCCATCCATATCGGCGACGTTGGTCCGGCGCTCGTCCCAGCGCTGTTCCCACTTCGTCTCGATCGCGTCTGGATCGTAGCGGTCGGTCATCTTTGTGGATTCGGTCATGGCGAACGGAATGTAATCGTGGAGGTGCCGAGGCCAGAGGGTCGCCGCTCCCTCACACGCCGAGATTGGCGACGCGAACGTCGGCGACCTCCGGTATTTCCGCGAGGGCCCCGAGCACGGACCGGGGCGGAACCTGATCCACGACAATCGCCGCTAGCGCGTTGCCGTTTCGGCCCCGCGACTGGTGGTACGACGTGACATTGACCTGTTCCCCACCCAGGACTTGCCCCACCTTGCCGACCACGCCGGGAACATCGCTGTTGCGGAGCACGACCACACACCCTTCGGCCGGCACGTCGACCGTGTAGCCGTCGATCTGGATCACGCGGCCAATCTCCTCGCCGAGCATCGCACCGGTCACGGTGAGCTCCCCGTCGGCGGTCGTGATGGTGAGCCCAACCGTCGTCTGAAACCCGGCCAGCGGTGCACCGACCCGCCGCGAGCACGCAAGACCACGCTGCTTGGCTTGTCCCGCAGCATTGACCAGACTCACCTGGCGCACGCCCATCCCCGAGAGAACGCCTTCCATGGCCGCGAGCATTACCGGCCGCGGGGCCGCATCGTCCCGACCGCCAAACACGACCTCGACTGAAGCGATCGGCCCGGGAGCGATGCCAGCTGCCAAGCGCCCGAGTCTGCGTGACAGGTCGAGGACACCCGCCAGACGGGCGAGGACGTCGGCCGGCAGGCCCGGGAGATTCACGGCACCGCGCAGCGCTCCGGTGATCAACGCGTCCCGAACGTAGCGGCAGATCTCGGTCGCCACCCGGTCCTGCGCCTCCGACGTCGACGCCGCCAAGTGGGGGGTCAGCAGAATGCGATCGGAACCACGGAGTGGCGAGTCGGCCGCGAGCGGCTCGGGATCGAAGACATCGAGCGCCGCGCCGGCGAGGGCACCGGACTCGACGGCCTCCACCAACGCATGATGGTCAATCAATCCGCCGCGCGCCGCATTGATCAGCACCGCGCCGGGCTTCATCATCGCCAGACGGTCACGGTTCATCATGTGCCTGGTGTCGTCCGTCAGCGGGAGGTGCAGCGTGACGACATCCGCGACCTGCAGCAGCTCCTCCAGCGCCAACGATTCCACTCCCAGCTCTTCCGCGCGCTGGATCGTCAGGAAGGGATCGTACGCCGCCACCTGCATGCCGAAGGCCGTGGCGATCCGTCCGACACGCGCGCCGATGCGTCCCAGTCCGATGACGCCGATCCGCTTTCCCGCCAACTCACTGCCGGCATAGAGTTTCCGGTCCCAGCGTCCCTGCTGCATGCTCTCGGCCGCCCACGGAATCCGCCGGACCAGCGCGAGCAGCAGGGCAACGGTATGCTCAGCCGTGCTGACGGTGTTGGCACCGGGCGCCGTCAGCACCGCAATGCCGCGGCGCGTCGCCGCGTCGACGTCGATGTTGTCTACACCCGTGCCGGCGCGACCGATCACCGTCACGTGTGGCGCGTTGTCGATCCGCTCAGCCGTGACCTTGGTGTCCGATCGCACGACGAGCGCGTGTGCTCGGGAGAGTTCGCTTTCGAGCCGTTCGGGCTCGCCGGCGGTGACCACGACCTCGAACGATGGTTCGTTCCTGAGCAGGGCAACGCCTGCATCGGCAACCCGATCCGCTACGACGACGACGTAGGTCATGCGACAACACGCTCCAGGGTCTCGAGCAGCTCCTGCAGTCGATCGGGCGTGTGGTCGCCCATGTGCCCGATGCGGATCGTGGATTGCTTGAGCGGGCCGTACCCCGACCCAATGACCCACCCTTCGCGCTTCATGGCCTGGGCAATGCTGCGCCCCTTTGTTCCGTCAGGCACATTGAGGCACGACACCGTCCACGAGCGCCGCCCGGGAGCCGGGAGATACGAGAAGCCCAGCGCGCCGCCCTTACCGTCGATCCACGCCTCCACCATCTCCCGCATCTGTGCATGGCGCTCCCACCGGTGCTCGATGCCACCGTCGGCATTGATGCGTGCCACCTGCGCCTCGAGTGCGTACAGCAGCGAGATCGCCGGCGTGTTCGTGGGTTGGTGGTCTGCGCTCGCCTGTTCGTAGGCGAGCAGGTCCAGGTAGGCGCCCCGTTCGGGAACGGTCTTGGCTCGCGCCACCATCCGTTCCGACGCGACACCCAAGGCGAGCCCCGGTGGTAGGGCGAGCGCCTTCTGCGATCCGGTCAATGCGAAGTCCAGCTTCCACGCGTCCGTGAGGACCGGACTCCCCGCGAATGACGTCACCGCATCGACGAGCAGCAGCACGTCGTCGAACTCACGGACCACCGCCGCAAGTTCTTCCAGTGGCGCCAACGCACCGGTCGACGTTTCGGAATGCACGATCGTGACCGCGTCGACGTCTGATCGGCGCAGTGCGTCGCGCAACATGTCGGGCTCGACCGTCGCACCGGGCTGTACGTCGACCCGGACCACCTCGCGCCCCGTCGCTGCCACGATGCCGGCAAAGCGCTCGCCAAAGGCGCCCCCGACCACGGACAGTGCGCGCTGTCGCACGCCGGACCGCACCGCCATCTCCATAAACCCGGTCGCGGAGCACGTGCCGATGTACGGGCGGCGCGACGTCCGCCACATCGCCTGCAGCGGTCCCTCGAGGCCCTCCAGCAAGTGCACCATCTCGCTCGTTCGGTGTGGCACCATGGGACGCTGCATGGCCCGGAGCACGTCCGGGTGCACTTCCGTCGGTCCCGGAAGGAAGAAATGGCCGAAGGTCTCGGCGGCGATGGCTGGTGGTATCGATGAAGTCATGGATGAATCTCGAGCCTCGTCTAGATCGCGACCGGTTCGGTCGATCGGACAATGCGCATACCCGCGGTCGCAAAACGGCGGAACGCGTCGTCTGCGTCGTCAGTGAAATCAACGACTCCGGGAACGACCACCGGAGACGTGCAATCCTCCAGGAGTGACACGCGATGCGCAAGCCCCGAATCCCGGGCCTGGATCTCGGTGAGGAGGTCGTGAACGGACCACGCAACGCAGTGGCTCTTTGCCTGCCCGGCGATGACGATCGCATCGAACTCCAGGAGATGATCAATGAGCGCCTGATTGCGCACGGCGACCGCGGAACCGTCCGGCCCTGTTACCACCTCGGGACTCAACACGGAGTAGTTCTCCGTCAGCGGATTGCTGCCCTTGGATTCGAACCGCACGGCCGTCTGTCGGCAGATAGAGTGGAAAAACGCCGCTTCCTCGACGGCGGACACGAGCGCATGCCCGATACCCCCGAGCATCGCGTGGTATGGCCACACCGTGAGCGGGTACCGGCCCTCAGCCAACGCGCGCACGTAGTGCAGCGCATGTGCTTGCAGCCACTCGTAGTCGACACCGCTCCTCACTCCGGCAATCCCGGGGTTCACCCGCCATGTTCCCTGCGCGACGTCCTCGGGCGTGATCACCGTCACCGCACCCGCTGGATGCCGACCGTCGGCATCTACCCAGAAGACGGGGTGGAAGATCTGCACGCTGGTGTGGGTGTCCAGCGTCGCGACGATCTCCGTGACGCTGCCCAGGTGCCGGTAGAGGAACTCACACAGCCGCCGGTTGTCGTCGATGGCACCGCGACCCGATCGACCGCCGACGAACAACTCATGCTCAGGCAGGCAGAACGTATTCTGACAGTCGACGAGCACGAGGCAGGTCCGCTGGACATCGGTACGCGCCGGCGGAATCCCGTGTGTAGTCGACCACGCGACGGCGTCGGCTGCTCGGGCGGCGTAGTCGACCCGCCACACCGACTCCACCGATGCGGAATCGAAGTGCGGCGGCACCGGTAAGCCGGCGCGTGAGGGTTGGTCGGTCTGTGGCACCGTCGGCTATTCCACCAACTCGAGCCGGTCGTTCGGGCGATACCACCGCCCGACCTTGGCGCACCGCTTGCCGTTCACCTGCACCACGTCCGCGGTAAAGTCGTATTTCCCGCCGTCGCGAAACAGGGACGATCCGACACCGTACATGTCGACCGGCACCCCCGCGTTCTCGAACGCACGGATCTTCTCGACGGTGAACCCGCCGGACACGACGATCTTCACGTCGGTGAAGCCCTCGGCATCGAGAGCGTCGCGCACGTTGTGCACCAGGCGCGGGTTGACCCCACGAGGATCGAAGTCACCCATCTGGTCGGCAACCGACCGATCTACGAGCGTTCCGGACGTGTCCAGGCGAACACCGTACAGCTTTCCGCGGAGGGCGCGGGCGACCTGGAGTGCGGTCCTGACACTATCGTTCTCGAAATCCACCAAACAGATCAACTTGACGTCGGGCGTCATGTACTCCGCGAACTTGGTGGCCGCGAGGACCGTGTCGCCGCCGTACGCAGCAATCATGGCATGGGGAACCGTGCCGATACCGGCACTACCCCACCACGACGCCTGCGCATCCGTCGATACGCCGATGGCCCCGGCAATATGGGCCGCGTACCCGTCCCCGGTCTGCACGAGCCAGTGATCGTGCCGAGCCGGAAAGAACATCACGTCTTTGGGTTTTGCGGCCTCGACCACGAGTCGCGTGTTCGAGCCCACCCGCGTGCGCCGAGCCAGAACACCGACATAGAGGGTCTCGAGGTGCGCAAAGGCGTCGTACGGTCCCTCGATCGTCATCACCGTTTCCCACGGCGCGACTTCGTCCCCGTCGTAGAGCGCGCGGACCGTCAGGTCCTCCCACCTGTGCGCGCAGAGCTTCAGGATGGCGATCGCCTCGTCGATGCCACCGACAAAGGCGTGACTCTTCGTGAACACCTGCATGAGGACGTCGGGGCGGTGGCCATCGGCAAGCACCACTTCCCGCGCCCGCACGAAGTACTTATCGGTGTAGTATCCGGCCTGCATCTTGTCGACCGGAAGATGAAAGATGGAGGGATCGAGGCGCGGGCGACGGGTCATGTCAGCAAACCTCTTCCTTGATGGCATACCGCAGGGCGCGCCGCCGATACCACCGCACGGCGAACGCGTCGGGAAGACCGCGCAGGGCGCGATCCCACATGCCGTATTTCGACACGCCTGAATATCGTGGTCGATGGGTGACCGGGAACTCGCGTACCTGGCCGCCGCCCGCCTGGATCAGGGCGGGCAGGAATCGGTGCATCCCGTCGAATCGCGGTATGCGGTCGAGCGATTCCCGTCGTATGGCTTTGAGCGAGCACCCGGTGTCACGCATGCCGTCCCGTGTGATCCAATTCCGCACGGCATTGGCGATCCGGCTCTGTAGACGCTTCCACGCCGAGTCCACCCGACGTGTCCTGTACCCAACGGCCGCCGTCAGCGTCGCGTCGGTCTCGAGCGCGGCGAGCAGAGCCGTGATGTCGCGGGGATCGTTCTGCCCGTCGGCGTCCAGCGTCACCACGATGTCGCCCCGCGCCACGCCAAACCCGGCGCTCAGCGCCGCACTCTGCCCGGACGTCGTCACGAGGGGGACGATCCGCAGTTCGCGATACTCTGCACGGAGCCGCTGCAATTCCTCCAGCGACCCATCCGTCGAGCCGTCGTCGACCGCAATTGTCTCATGAGGAACAGCGCGCAAGACCGCGGCGACTTCCGCCAATAGCGGAGCCAGATTCGCTCGCTCGTTGAGGATCGGCAGGACGACGGAAACCACAGATACTCACCATCTCAGGGCCACGCTCACCCACGTCGCCGACCAACCGTTCCGGCAGGCCGCGACCCGAGCGGGAACGTATGTTCGGACCGTGAACCTGGCAAGTTGACAGCGGCTCTCGCTGCGCGGTTATTTCGCGTGCTCGGAGGACCAGTTCACCGTCGGAGGTATCAGGTGCCTGCATCAATCAATCGCCGCGATTTCTTGGGCGCAGCATCGGGACTCGCGGCCGGCGCCACCCTCGGTGCCGGCGTCGTGCCGATCCCGGGAGCCCCGGCCTTCCATCGCCGGCCGCAGGGCGCGTTTGCAGCGATTGCATCGGCCAATGGGATTCGCGGCGTCGAGCGCGCCGGCCAGCTCATGGCCGACGGGATGGATACGCTGGATGCTGCCATTGAGGGAGTGAAGATCCAGGAGCTCGATCCCGAGGATCAGTCGGTCGGCTACGGCGGGTTACCCAACGAGGAGGGCATCGTGCAGCTCGACGCCTCCTGCATGCATGGACCTACCAACCGCGCCGGTGCCGTCGCTTCGCTGGAAGGGATCAAGACCCCCAGTGTCGTCGCCAAGTACGTGCTCATGTACACCAACCACGTCCTGCTGGTGGGGCCGGGCGCCAAGCGCTTCGCCCTTTCCTACGGCTTCAAGGAGGAGGACCTGCTGACGGATGCCTCCCGCGAGGAGTGGCTCAAGTGGCGTGCGGAACGCGGACCGGACGACAACTGGCTCGAATCGCCGGGCGACGAGAGGCTCGCGCGGGAGGAACACGGCACGATCAACGTGAACATCGTCAATGGCCGTGGCGACGTGTCGTCCGTCACGACCACCAGTGGACTCTCCTGGAAGATCCCCGGTCGAGTCGGGGATTCCCCGATCATCGGCGCCGGGCAGTACACGGACAATGCCGTAGGTGCGGCTGGATCGACGGGGCGAGGCGAGGCATGCATCAAGGCCTGCGGGGCGTTTCTCACCGTCGAGTTCATGCGCCGCGGCTTGGCCCCGACCGATGCCTGTCTCGAGACGTTGCGGCGGGTCGTGGCCACGACTGAAGCACGCTTGCTCGATGAGCGCGGACGCCCGACCTTCGGGCTCAGCTTCTATGCCGTGAACAAGCGTGGGCAGTTCGGAGCGGCGGTCATGAAACTGCCGGACGACGGCGAGCCGGCCCAATACGCAGCGTGGGACGGATCCGAAGCGCGTCTCTACGACGCGGCGACACTGTTCGACGGGTGAAGCGAGTCGCCGTTGCCGCCGCCGCGCTCCTGCTCATGACCGCGCCAGCAGGAGCGCAGATCCCCAACCTCCCCACGTTCGGGGAGGATTGGACCGATCTGGCGTTCCCGAAGGTCTACTACGGAAAGGACGGATTCGGCGTCGGGCTCTACTACGCCCAGATCAACCAGCTCGGATTCGAGGATTGGGACGCACCCCAGCCGTTCCAGGCGATGGTCTCACTCGACGCCAACCTCACCACCTCCGGGACCAAGCGACTCGAGCTCGCCCTCCGTGCCCCCAAATGGGTGGACGGCTGGCGCTTCGTCGTCAGTCTCGAGGGACGGCGCGACGCACGGGAGGGGTACTTCGGGATCGGGAACAACAGTGTCTTCGACAAGGATCGCGTGACTGATGCGGCTCCGCACTTCTACGAGTCGAAGAACACGCGCTGGATCGGTCGCGGCGAGGTGCAGCGTCGCATCGTCGGGGGACTGCGCATCCTCGCCGGCATCCACGCCGAGCACTGGACGATCGACACGCTGTCCGGCCCGAGCCAGCTGGCCGAGGACCTGGCCGCCGGCGTGGATCCCGCCATCGGGATCGGAACTGCCGAGATGGTTGGACGGATTGGCCTGGTCTTCGACACCCGCAACGACGAGCCGGCCCCCGCCCGGGGCCTGCTGCTCGAGGCCATCCTGAGCGCTGCAGACTCAGGTGTTCTCGGCAACGTGAGCTACACCAAGGCGACGTTCTCGGCGTCGGGATACCTGCCGGTCACACAACGCTTGCGGGTCGCGGCCCGCCTGCTCGGGGAAACGATGTCCGGGACACCCCAGCTCGGGAGCTATTACCGCATCGAGGCCAGCGACCGTCCGTTTCGAGGTGTCGGCGGGCCGGACTCCCACCGAGCGATCCCGCAGCGCCGGCTGCTCGACGCTGACAAGCTGTTGGGGAATATAGACTTACGCTATGACCTATTCGCCGTACCGACGCTGTTCCGCGCCACGGGCGTCGCGTTCGTGGACGCCGCACGCGTCTTCCCTGCCGGTGAGTTCGAGCTAGGCACCGAGGACCTGTCCGTGGGCGGAGGGCTTGGCCTGATGGTCCAGTTCTTCCGGACCGGCATCCTCGGCACCACAGCCGGTCTCGGGCCCGACGGCGTGGTCTGGGGCTTTCACACCTGGTGGCCATTCTAGCTGTTCCGGGGCCGGTCAGGCGGTCAGGGACTCTTTTACGTTAGATTTCGCCATGTTCGTAGCCTTCCGTTGCGGGCACCTCCTGCCCCGAAACGCCCGTCCTGGGATCTTCGCTCCGCCAAATCCGGCGGCGCGGTAACCGGCACGCCGTCGGTTGCACCCGACGGTATCGGCTCCCGCGCCCCCCAGGTCTTCGATGACGGCACCCACGATGCCGTCCAGTTGCGGAGTTTCTCAGGAGTACAGCCATGGCCACCATCAGCGTCCCGTCCGATCAGGTCTTCCCGATCCTCGAGCGAAACATCCTCGTCGACGGATTCCACATCGTCATCGATCTGCAGCGGTCACACGGGACCGTCATGGTCGACGCCCTCGAGGGCAAGGAATACCTCGACTGTTACACGTACTTCGCCACGCTCCCGATCGGCCACAACCATCCCAAGCTGAACGATCCCGAGTTTCGCGAGTCACTGATGACGGCGGCCCTGGCCAATCCGGCAAACAGCGACGTGTATTCCCGCGAGTACGCCGGATTCGTCAAGACGTTCAAGCAACTCGCCGTCGGCGACGACTTCGAGCACCTCTTCTTCATTGCGGGGGGTGCGCTCGCCGTCGAGAACGCAATGAAGGCTGCATTCGACTGGAAGGCGCAGCGCAATAGGGCGAAAGGGGTCGAGGGCGGGGCCGACAAGATCCTGCACTTCAAAGAGGCCTTCCACGGCCGCAGCGGGTACACCCTGTCCGTGACCAACACGGAGCGTTTGAAGATTGCGGACTTCCCCAAGCTCCCGTGGCCCCGTGTCAGCAACCCCAAGATGACCTTCCCCGTGGATGTGGACGCGGTGGCGGCTGCCGAGCGCCAGTCGATCGCCGAGATCGAAGACGCCTTCGAACGCGATCCGCACGGCATTGCGGCGATCCTCATCGAGCCCATTCAGTGTGAAGGCGGGGACAGCCACTTCCGACCGGAGTTCTTTGCGGCGCTCCGACGCATCGCGGATGAACGCGAGGCGCTGCTGATCTTCGACGAGGTGCAGACGGGCATGGGCGTGACCGGCACGATGTGGGCCTATCAGCAACTCGGCGTCGTACCGGACCTCATCGCCTTCGGCAAGAAGACACAGGTCTGCGGCGTGATGGCCGGCTCCCGCATCGACGAAGTGGAATCCAACGTGTTCCACGTTTCCTCGCGCATCAACTCGACGTGGGGAGGTAACCTCGTGGACATGGTTCGGTGCGCCCGATACCTCGAGATCATCGCCGAAGACAAACTCATCGAGAACGCCGCGACGGTCGGCCAGTACTTCATGCAGGAACTGGAGAAGCTGCAGGACGAGTTTGCGATGGTGACCAATGCGCGGGGACGCGGTCTCCTGCTCGCGTTCGACCTGCCGGATACGGCAACCCGTGACGCCGTACGGCAGCAGTCGTGGACGGCGGGATTCGCAACCCTCGCCTGCGGTCCTCGTTCGGTGCGGTTCCGACCCTCCTTGGTGTTCAGCACTGCGGATGTGGATCGTGGGATCGGCGTTCTGCGTGAGGTGCTGCAGGGGCTCTAGCGTCCATCGCCCTCCGGGCAGTGGGGCCTAGGGCATGGCCTCCCTCTGGACAATGCGGAGGGAGGCCATATCCTTTCACGACCTTCGGATCAAGGACACCTCCCCATGACCGGTACGCCCGCCGCCGCACGCGGTCTCTGGAAGTCCCGCTTCGGCTTCATCCTCGCCGCTGCCGGTTCCGCGATCGGGCTCGGTAACATCTGGCGGTTTCCGTACGTCGTCGGCGAGAACGGCGGAGCCGCGTTCGTGCTGGTCTACCTCGGGTTTGTGTTTCTGATCGGTGCCCCGGTCATGCTCGCCGAGCTGTCGTTGGGACGCAAGACACAGCGCAATCCGGTGGGCGCGTTCAGTGCCATCGCGCCGGGCAGCCTCTGGCAGTTCGTGGGGCTCCTTGGCGTGGTGACCGGGATCGGCATTCTGTCCTTCTACGGCGTGATTGCGGGATGGACCTTCGGGTACTTCTTGAAGACGGTGTCCGGCACCTTCAGTTCGGCCATGACTGCCGAACAATCCGAGGCCATCTTCGGCGAGTTCGTGTCGAACTGGGTCGTGGCCTGCGGCCTGCTGCTGACGTTCCTGTGTCTCACCGCGATCATCGTGTGGCGCGGGGTCTCTGACGGCATCGAGCTCATGTCGAAAGTGCTGATGCCGGTGTTGTTCTTCCTCCTCGTTGTGCTCGCCGTTCGATCCGTTTCCCTTTCGGGCGCGACGGAGGGACTGCGTTTCTACCTGGCTCCCGACTTCTCGAAGCTCAGCCCGCAGACCATTCCGACCGCTCTCGGCCAGGCTTTCTTCTCGCTGAGCCTCGGTATGGGCACGATGATCACCTACGGGAGCTACATACGGAAGCGGGAGGACCTCGTCGCATCGGCCGGCATCGTGTGCCTGTTCGACACGATGATCGCGTTCTTGGCCGGTCTCATCATCTTCCCCGCGCTGTTCCACGCCGGCCTCGATCCGGCATCGGGCGTCGGTCTCGTCTTTCAGGTGCTGCCGCCGCTGTTCGCGACGCTTCCAGCCGGCCAGTTGTTCGGCGCCGCGTTCTTCCTTCTGCTCACCATCGCGGCCCTGACGTCGACGATCTCGCTGCTCGAAGTGCCCGTGTCCTACCTCATCGACGAATGGGGTTGGACCCGCGGCAAGGCCACGTTCGTCACCACCCTGGGGACCCTGATGCTGGGGCTGCCCTCAGCGTTGGCGTTCGGGGCGGTTGGGTTCTTCTCGTCGATCCCGGGCGTCGGTGTCGACTTCCTGACGCTCATGAACATCATCTTCGGCAACTACTCGTTGTCGGTGGGGTCGTTCCTGCTCGCGGTCTTCGTCGGGTATCGATGGGGAGTGTCGGCTGCGGCCGCCGAGATCGAAACGGAAGGCGTTCGATTCGGGCTGCGCCCGCTTTGGGCGTTCCTGTTGCGCTTCCTATGTCCGGTCGCCGTGGCGACGATCATCACCTATATCGTCTGGACCGGCAACTACTTCTGATCGACTAGGACCGGGGCGCGGTGCCAGGTCCTCATCCGTCGGCGTAGACGTCCTCGAGCGCCGAGGCCGGCGGAGGCATATGCGACTGTCGGCTCGCCAGCGCTTCCTCGGCGGCCTGGTCGACCGCTGCCGTCACCTCCGTCTCGATTGCCGCGAGATCGGGTTCAGCGACGCCGGCACCCTTGAGATACTCCTCGTACACCCCAATCGGATCGCGCTTTCCCCAGAACTCGAAGACGTCTGACGGTATGAGCTCCCGGGCCTCCTGCTCGTCGTGCGTGGCATGCCCACCCATGCGAAACGTCTCCGCATCCAGGATGATCGGACCGTTTCCGGCGCGGCAGCGCTGAGCGGCCAGCTGCGTGGCGGCATAGGCATCCAACACGTTGTTGCCGTCGAACGACCATCCGTCACAGCCGTACGCGCGGTGGACCTCACCGAAACCGAGCGCTCGATGGTGTGCTTCGACACGGGTTCCAAGCGCGATCTGGTTGTTCTGGATGATGAACACGACCGGCAGTCGCTGCGCGGCGGCAAAGCTGAAGGCCTCGTGCGTCGCACCCGACTTGACCGAGCCGTCGCCTACCCATGTCAGCGCGACGCCGGGCTCCTCGCGGAGTTGGAAGGCGAGTGCGACACCGACAGTCACGGCCGGCATGTTCCCAATGTTGGATATCGGCTGCAGCACGCGGTGCGCGAAGCTCCCGACGTGTCCGTCGCGTCCTTTCGACGGCGAGTCGTAGGTACCCAGGTAGCCGCGCAACATGTCGGCGATGGCCATGCCCATCTCGCAGCAGGCACCGGCGTTGCGGATCATGGGGGCAACGACGTCGCGTGATCGGTCGAGCGCATGCACCGGGCCGACGGTCGCCGCTTCCTCGCCGGTGCCGAGCCACGCCTTGGAGATCACCCCCTGACGCACCCACCGTTTGAGCATGACGTCATGCAACCGGGTGCGGAGCATGCCACGGTAGAGGTCCAGCTTCATCTCGTGGGACAGCGCGTCGATGAGGCGGGTGCGCTCCGGATCGTGGTGCCACGCCGTAGTGAACGCCGCAACCACGGCCGTATCGGGTTGCCAATCGACGTACTCGGGCGGGTCGTATGCAGGAAAGCGCTGCACCGGATCGTGGCCCTACCGCCCTGACGGCGCGCTCATGCCGTCGGACCGCCCGCGCATGGTGACGTCATGGACGATCTAGCGCAGAAAGGTGCGCAGTTCGTCGCGGGCAGGTCCGTCCACCGAGTCCACGAGTGCCTGACCGAACTCCCACGTGGTGGCATAGCGGTCGTCCGGCTCGGTTTCCAGGGACTTCATGATGACGGCTTCGATCTCCTTCGGCGTGTCCTTGCGGGACGAGCGCAGGGGCACCGGCTTGCCGCGCAGGCGCGCGATCATCATCTCCTGCGGTGTGCGACCCTGGA
Source organism: Gemmatimonadota bacterium (assembly GCA_039586875.1). Taxonomy (GTDB): domain Bacteria; phylum Gemmatimonadota; class Gemmatimonadetes; order Gemmatimonadales; family GWC2-71-9; genus JAOTVV01. Next base: position 25,430 of record JBDHJO010000006.1, read on the forward strand.
ACGGTAACTGCGTGCTGAACATCTCGTAGCCCACGATGCCAAGCGCATAGACGTCGCTGCGGCGGTCGAGTGTCTTGCCACGGATCTGCTCCGGGCTCATGAACTCGGGCGTGCCGAGGATGATCCCGGTCGCTGTGAGCTTGGCGACCCCCGGGCTGGCACGTTGTTCCTTAGCGAGGCCAAAGTCCATGACGACGGCCGTCTCCGATCCGTCGGGATTCTTGACCAGCATGATGTTCTCGGGCTTGAGATCCCGGTGCACGATATTCAAATCGTGAGCATGGTGGAGTCCGGCGCAGCACTCGACGAGGATCTGGACCCCGGTCATGATGTCCATCGGCCCGATCGCCACCTCCCGGTCCGAGAGCAGCTCTCCCCTGAGGTACGGCATCACGAGGTAGATGAGTCCGTCTTCGGTTTCCCCCAACCGGAGAATCTTGAGGGCATTCGGGTGCTCGAGCCGCATGGCGAGGCCTGCCTCTCGCCGCAGGCGCTCCACCGAACTCTCGTCGCGCCCGAGCTTGGGACTCAGCACTTTGATCGCCACGGATTCGCCGTTGGAGCGATCCTTCGCCTCGTACACGAAGGCCATGCCGCCCTCGCCCAACTTCCGCTGTACCTCATACCGGCCATCCAGGACTTCCCCGTTCAGCGAGCCGGCACGGTTCAGGTTCGACGCTCCGGGCTTGAACGCCTTTCGGACCATCGTGCCTCCCTGACCGGGAGACTTCGGCTTCGGCGCGGCGGGTGCCGCACCGGAGCCGCCGACGTCGACGAGTGGGCTACCGTCCTTCGGACAGAAGCGGGCTTCGCCTGCGTATACGGACTTGCATCTGGGACAGCGTCTACTCATGAGCACACCTGGTTTCGCCCACTGTTCTTCGCCCGGTACAGCGCGGCGTCTGCGCGCGCGAGCGCATCACCGGACGCTTGCATGTCATCGATATCGACGGTTGCCAACCCAATGGAGGCCGTGACGTGAAACTCCGCACCGTCGTCGAGGAACGGAAATTCCGCAATGCGTTCACGGATACGGTCGGCCAGGACATGAGCACCATCGAACGTCGTTTCAGGGAGAATGGCAACGAACTCCTCACCGCCGTACCGTGCCACGGCATCGACATTACGAACCTGCGCGCGCAGGAGCGATCCCACCTTGCGGAGCACGTCGTCTCCTACCAGGTGACCGCGCGTGTCGTTGATCTCCTTGAAGTGATCTAAATCTACCATGAGAATGCTGAGCGCCAATCCGTATCGCTTTGCCCGTGCAAACTCCGCATCCAACTGATCCAGCAGGGATCGGCGGTTCAGGCACCCCGTCAGCGGATCGATCGCGGCCAGGAACTCGTACCGCTCCTTGGCGGACTGGATTTCCTCCAGATCGTAGGCCGTTTCGATCACGCCTACGGCGGTCTTGATCACCGACTCGGCAAACGAGCGATCCTCTTCGTCCAACGCCGCATCCCCGGCAAACGTCCGGAGGTAGAACACACCGTGGATCTTGCCGCGCATCTCGAACGGGATCGCCAGCATCGACTGTGTGTCGATGGCGTACCCCTTGGCCTCCCATCCAACGCGCACGTCCTTCAGGAGAGGGTCGGTCGCGACGTCCCTGACGAGCACCGATTTGTTGCTCTCCAACGATCGTTGGATCTCCGGATACCCGGTGAGATCGATGTCGAACGGGTCCGCACCCGGTCGATCCGCAGCCGCCACGACCGTGCCGACACTGTGGTCGGGTGAACACAGGACAATTGAGCATCGGGAGATATTGAGGGCGTGCATGACCCGGCTCGCCAACACGCGGTAAATCTCGTCCGGCGCGAGCTGAGACGTCACCTCGCGCAGGATGTCGAGCATCTCCGAGCGGATAGCAGACTCGGCAACGGCCTGCTTCGCTTCCCGACGCGCCGTGCGGAGCGCACGACCGGCCCGCAACTGGGCATCGACCCGCGCGCCGAGTTCTTTGGCGCGGAACGGCTTCGCCACGAAGTCTGCCGCGCCGAGCCCCAACGACTCTACCGACGCCTCCTCGGGCGCCAGGATCGAAACCATCAGGATCGGCAGGTCCTGCCATCGCTCGTCGCTCTTGATCTGCGAGAGCAGCTCCAGCCCGTTGATGTGCGGCATCAGGATGTCGAGCATCAGCAGGTCAGGCGTTTCCCGCTCGAGCGTGGTGAGGACGTCCTCTCCTCGCTCGACGGGAACGACGTCATACCCCTGACCCTCCAGGGTGAGCTGGAGCGCGGTGAGCTGCGTTCGATCGTCATCGACGATCACGACCGTACCCTTCGCTTCCTTTTTCATCACTCCATCTCGGCTGCGAAAGTCGCAATCGTTGCCGCGTCCACGTTACCGCCGCTCACCACCAGCACGGTCGGGCCGTGTACCACCATCCCGGAGCGCAAGGCGGCAGTGGTCGCCGCGCCCGAGGGCTCAGCCTGTACGCCTGCCACCCGGTGCAGCCAGACGGTCGCCTCGCGAATGGCGGCGTCGCTCACCTGCATCGCCAGCACGCGGCCGCGCAGGTGCGCGAACGTCAGCGTCCCAACGGATAACGGGAGCAATCCGTCTGCCACACTCTCCGTCCGGTCCAACCGCACCGGAGCCCCTGCCGCCAGCGCCGCAGCCAGGGCGGCCGCTCCCGTCGGCTCGACGCCGACTACACTCGCTCCGGTACCCAGGCCATGGAGTGCCGTCGTAATACCGGCTATCAGCCCACCACCGCCCACCGGCACCACCACGTGCGCCACCTCTGGGAGATCTTCGACGATCTCCAGACCGACCGTGCCCTGTCCCGCGATAATATCAGAATGGTCGTAGGGCGGCACGACCGCCAGCCCCTCGGCTTCGGCGAGCTCGAGCGCACGGTGGTACCGGTCTTCCGATGTTCGACCGGCATAGACCACCTCGCCGCCCCACCGCCGGACTCCCTCCAGCTTCGCGCGGGGCACGTGTTCCGGCATGACGATGACGGCACGAATCCCCACTTGCTGAGCCACGAAGGCGACGGCCTGACCGTGGTTGCCGCTGGAGTACGTGATCACGCCGCGGTGACGGCCCTCGGCGCCAAGTCGGTGGATGAAGGTCCACGCTCCACGTAGCTTGAAAGCACCGGTCGGCTGCTGGTTCTCGAGCTTGAGAAAGACCGGGACCCCCGCAGCGTCGGAGAGTCCCGGACATTCCTGCAGTGCGGTCCGTGTGGCAACATCCTCGAGATCGCGCGCGGCGCTCTGGATGTCGTCGAGCGTTACGCAGTCGACCGAACGGTCACTCTTCGACAACGGACAGCTACAGCTCTATTTCCCGCTGGTCCTTGCCCTGCACGACGACCTGCGGGCCGTCTTCCTCGCCGTCGACCTCCGCCTCCTCCTCGCGCACCACTCGAGCCACATCCACCACCGTATCGCCGGCATCGAGGTTCATCACCTTCACGCCCTGGGTGTTCCGTCCGATGACCCGTATGCCGTCCACCGGCAGGCGGATGATCACGCCGTGCCGAGTGACGATCATGAGCTCGTCGTCCAGCAACACCTCCCGCAGCGCGACGACGGCCCCTGTCTTCGCGTTCCGCTTGAGCGTGATGATCCCCTTCCCACCGCGCTTCTGCACTCGGTAGTCACCCAACTGTGATCGCTTGCCGAGTCCGCGCTCCGACACCACGAGCAACGTCGCGTCACGCCGAATGATGACCATGCCGATGACGCGATCGTCCTTGCCGAGCTGCACACCGCGCACGCCAGTGGTGGTCCGGCCCATGGGCCGCACATCCTTCTCGCTGAAGCGGATGCTCATGCCGTTTCGTGTCGCCAGCACCACGTCACTGGTCCCGTCGGTGACCTGGACCTCGATCAACGCGTCGCCCTCTTCGATGTTGATGGCATTGATCCCGGACGCGCGCGGATTGCCGTAGGCGGACAGCACGGTCTTCTTCACGATCCCGTTCTGCGTCGCGAACATCAGCGATCGGTCGTCGGAGAAGTCGCGGACGGAGACAAACGCCGCGATGCGCTCACCCTGCTGGATCTGGATCAAGTTGATGACCGGCTTGCCGCGGGCGGCGCGACCGCCCTGCGGGATGTCGTACACCTTCAGCCAATACACACGACCTCTGTCCGTGAAGAAGAGCACGTAATCGTGCGTCGATGCCACGAACAGGTGTTCGACCCAATCGTCTTCCTTGGTACCCATGCCGTTGAGGCCACGACCGCCGCGGCGCTGCCTGCGGTAGGTGGTGACGGGAATCCGCTTGATGTACCCCGTGTGGGAAATCGTCACGACCATGTCCTCCTCGGCGATGAGGTCCTCCACCGAGAACTCGCCCTCGTCGTCGACGATCTCCGTCCGGCGTCCGTCGCCGAACTTCTGCACCATCTCGTCGAGCTCGTCCTTCAGGATCTGCATGCGCTTGGCCTGCGATCCGAGGATGCTCTTGAGCTCCTTGATGAGCTTGCGGACCTCTTTGAGCTCCGCTTCCAGCTTGTCGATCTCGAGCCCAGTGAGCCGGGCGAGGCGCATGTTGAGGATCGCCTCACTCTGCTTCTCCGACAGCCCGAACTGCTTCCGCAGCGCCGCGTCGGCCGCCGGCACATCCTTGGCACCTCGGATGATCTTGACGACCTCGTCGATATTGTCGACCGCGATCTTGAGGCCTTCGAGGATGTGCTCCCGGGCCTGTGCTTGGGCAAGTTCGAACTCCGCACGCCGCGTGATGATCGTGTGACGGTGATCGATGAAATGCTGGAGAATCTCCTTCAGGTTCATCACCTTCGGCTGGCCGTCGACCAGCGCGAGCATGATGGCGCCGAAGGTGGTCTGCATCTGGGTGTGCTTGTACAGCTGGTTCAGCAGCACCGACGGGTTTGCGTCCCGCTTGAGCTCGATGACCACGCGCATGCCATCCCGGTCGGACTCGTCACGCAGACCAGAGATGTCCGTGACCTTCTTCTGGCGCACCAGGTCCGCGATCTGCTCGATGAGCCGGGCCTTGTTCACCATGAAGGGGATCTCGGTCAGGACGATCTGCGCCTTCCCCGAGGATTCCCGCTCCTCGACCCGGGCCCGGGCCCGCATGACGATCCGGCCGCGCCCCGTTTCGTAGCAATCGCGAATACCTCCCCGGCCGTAGATGAACCCGCCGGTCGGGAAATCGGGTCCGAGCACGAGCTTTCGCAGATCCACGACTTCGCAGTCGGGATTGGCGACCAGGTGCTTGATGGCCTCCACCACCTCGCCGAGGTTGTGCGGCGGGATGTTGGTGGCCATGCCGACCGCGATGCCTGACGACCCGTTGATGAGGAGATTGGGGAGCCGCGCGGGCAGCAGGGTCGGTTCTTCCAGCCGGTCGTCGAAGTTCGGCGCGAACGTGACCGTGTCCTTCTCGATGTCCTCGAGGAGCGACACCGCCGCGCGTGTCAGACGCGCTTCGGTGTACCGGTACGCCGCCGCGCTGTCGCCGTCGACCGACCCGAAGTTGCCTTGTCCGTCGACGAGCGGGTATCGGAGCGAGAAGTCCTGCACCATGCGCACGAGGGCGTCGTACACCGCGTTGTCACCGTGTGGGTGATACTTGCCGAGCACGTCACCGACGACCGTCGCACACTTCTTGTGCGCCCGGTTCGGCTGCAGGCCGAGCTCGTGCATCGAGTAGAGAATCCGACGGTGGACCGGCTTGAGGCCATCCCGGACGTCCGGGAGAGCCCGTTGCACGATCACGCTCATCGAGTAGTCGATGAACGATTCCTTCATTTCGTCTTCGATAAGACGCGGCAGGATGCGCTCGCGCTGATTCGGTGCAGTCATGAAAGTCCCGATACGTGGTACGAAGAACGGGGCCGCGGAGCGACCCCGTTTTGAGGTCCGCTAAATATACCCGGTTTTGAGCATCGACGCAACGCGGGGACATTCACGTAAAACGTTGTTGCACAACCAATTAGCGCAACACATAACGCTGGATTCTCCCCCTCGAACGGCGCGCCCACTGCCCCCGATGCAACCATCGTCTGACAGCGCGCATCTAACAGGGTGAGACGCAGGATCCGGCCGAAACCGGCGTGCGGAAGACGCTGGGTCGGACTTGCCCAGAAAGCGAGGAAAGGGGCAATGATCGCCATGGCACACCCAGCAGTGATTCTTCCGTGGAGCATGACGGGAACCCGTGCCGTGTCGCTGCCGCGCCGGACAGCCGCGTCTCGCGATTCCGGTGCCCGCGCCGTCCGCACGACGGATGGGTTCGTACTCTTCGATGACGTTGGACGCTACATCGGCGTCATTGCCGGCTTGGACCGCCAGTCTCGGTTCGGGCCCGGCGCGGACACCGTGTTCCTTCGGCGGAACGACGGGTTCTGATCGACGTCCCAACGCCAGCCCACCGGACGTTCCGCCTCACACCCCTCACGGCTCAGGGCCGCGGGGGGTGTCTGTTCTTCCAGCAGCGTTAGGCGGGAATCTCCACGACGAGCTTGCCGAACTGCTCGGCTTGACTGAGTCGCTCGAACTGCTCAGCGGCACGGTCGAGGGGAACGACCGAGTCGACGACGGGTCGCAATTGCCCCTGGGCCAGGAGCCGGATTACCTCCCGATAGTCCTCCGCTCCGCCCATCGTCGATCCGAGCACGGACCACTGATACCAAAAGAGCCGCCGGATGTCGATCTCGACCTTCGGTCCCGTCGTCGCCCCGCACGTGACAAGCCGTCCGGACGGCAGTAGTAGGCGCAGCGACCGCTCCCACGTGGCATCACCGACACTATCGACGACGACTTCGGCGCCGCGGGCCCCGGTTCGTCGGCGGAATTCCTTCACCACGTTCTCCGTCCCGTGGTTGATCGCGATGTCGGCGCCGAGTTCGCGGGCACGTTCGAGCTTGGCATCACTCGACGACGTCACGACGACCCGTGCTCCGCTGCGCTTGGCAATCTGCAGTGCCATCAGCGACACACCGCCACCGATTCCCCAAATCAGCACGGTCTCCCCGGGCCTCACCTGGGCGCGTGACACGAGCATGCGCCACGCGGTAAGCGACACGAGGGAATACGCCGCTGCCTCAGCCCACGACACCGCCGGTTCGCCGTTCGGGCGTTCCGGGATGCGCTCGAGGTTCTGCTCCGGCACCACCACGTACTCCGCCAGCGTGCCGGGAAGGTGCTCGCCGAGGAGGCCGTACGTTTCACAGAGCGAATGATCACCGCGGAGGCAATACGCACAGTGGTAACACGAAACACCCGGATTGATCATCACGCGATCGCCGGGCTGGACCCGCGTCACCTCGCTCCCGATCGCGTCAACGGTGCCCGCGCCATCACCACCGAGGATATGCGGGAAAGCGAGCTGCAGGCCGGGCAGGCCGCGCAGCGTCCAGAGGTCCAGATGGTTCAGTGCGGCGGCCCTGAGCCGCACCCGAACGTCACCCGCGTGAGCGACGGCCGGCGTCGGGACCTCGCTGAGCTCCAACTGCGAGAGGTCACCATGCTCTCGCATCACGATTGCTTGCATGCGCGTGCTCTGAGTTTCGGGGAAGCCTATGTCTCAGCGTCGGATAGCCGGCCGCGCCATTTGGTCGTCGTCACCCGCCGGCGGCACCAGCACCGGTGTCCGGTCCTGCGGGCCGAGGAGATACAGCCGCCGTGACGTCCCACCCGAGCCGAGTTGCTCCGAAACCGCGAGCGCGAGCATCCCATCGGACGCTATGGCAAAATCACTTACCACCTGGGATCCATCAGTCAGCGACACGGGACTGCCACCCAGCGCATGCTGCACAACGGTCCAGGAGATATTCCGACCGTCGCGGGCCTCTCGCACGTACACGAGCGTATCGTCGTCGAGCCACGCGGGTACGCGTTCGTGCATGGCGGTGCTGGTTCGGGTGACGTTCTCGATCTGCCCGCCATCGATGTCCATGACGTAGACGTCGTACGTGCCGTCACGGGTCGAGACGTGCCGTCACGGGTCGAGGCAAAGGCAATGCGCGACCCGTTCGGCGACACCGCGGGCTCGAGATGCGGTTCACCAGACGTGAGGGCCCGGGCGTTCGTCCCGTCTGCGTTGACGATCCACACTTGCACGGAGCCGGTTGCATCCGACTGATAGACGATCTGGCTGGCATCGGTGGTCCAGACCGGCTCTGCCTCCGTGGCCGGCGTCGCCGTGACCTGCACGACATCGCCACCGTCGGCATGCGCGACGTACAAGTCGAAGTTCCCGCCTCGTGTCGACGCGAACACGATTCGCGAACCGTCAGGGGAATACGACCCAGCCATATCGTTGCCGGGCCCTCGGGTGACTTGCTGCAACGTGCTGGGATCCGCGCGGTCGAAGGCGTACAGCGCCGCCCCTCCTCCGCGCGTCGACGTCACGAGCACTTCACCCTGGATGAAGACGACAGCTGTGTCGGCCACGCCCCATGGGGTGGAGGCCTCGATGAGCGCCTTGCCGAACGCCCGTGGCTGGAGCACGCCCTCCGCCGACACGGCTGCGACACCCGGATTGAGGGACGTCCACGTGACGTTCCGGGCCACCCCCAACGGCACTCCCAGACTGTCGGCAAAGGACGCCGTCAGCGTGTCGGTCGCGGAGAGGCCCAAACCGAGCCTTGACCGGTCGACGATGAGTCCCGCTGCAGCGACGCTGACCGTCCACCGCGCTTCCGGAAACCCCCGCGACCGCATGGTCAGTGTCGTCATCCCAACGTTCTGACCCACGAGGAGCAGCGAATCGGCGTCGAACGTCGCGATCGTCGTGTCGGCGACGTCCCAGAGGAACACCGCCTCGGGAATCGCCTGCCCGGCAGCGTCGAGCGCGCTGGCGCGAAATGCCACCACCCCACCGAGGGGAACCTGTACCTCCCGGTCCTGGGTCGGGTTCAAGCGAATCTCTTCGACCTGGGGATGCACCGTGATGCTCACGCGCTGCTCACGACCGTACCCGGACGCCACGATCTCCGTCGTTCCCGGCGACGCCGCCGTCACCACGCCGAGCGGAGTCACGGTGACGATGTTCGGATTCGACGAGCGCCATTGGTCGAACTGCCGGGGATCGAGCCGCCGATCGTCCTGCGAGGGAACAACCACATGCAACGTGTCCGACTCGAGCGGGGCAAGCGAATAACGAGCTTGCGCAAACGTCCAATTGGCTTCGACGACCTCGACGCGCACACGATCTCGCAAGCCCGATTCCGTCCGCGCTTCGACCACCACCACACCTGGCGTCATCGCTGTCACCACTCCCGACTGATCCACGTCGGCGACGGACGGACGATTCGACTCCCACGTGAGGGGACTGTACCCGGCGAGACTGCCGTCGTCCTTGAGAAACCGCAGATCCAACTGCCATTCCTCGAATGGAAAGAGCTGCAGCTCAGGGGGCTCGATCTGCAGGATGGTCGCGACACCTTCACCGACGGAGATGGACCCGCCGGTCACGGTC
>JBDHJO010000330.1:0-2056 GCA_039586875.1 Gemmatimonadota bacterium
GGAGTGGGGAGACGGTGGCTGAGCACTGCCGTGATGTGTGAAACGTGATACGTGAAACGAACCGAGGCCTCGGTGTCCCCGTCGGCCCCTGCTCACCGCCACCAGCTCACGTTCGTTTCACTTTTCACTTCTCACTTTCACTCCCTGTACCCTGCACCCTGCACCCTGCTCGACCTTGCACCTTGCACTTTGCACCTTGCACCCGTCGCACGTCGCACGCCGCCCCGCGTGGCGTGACGCTAAGGCCGAACATTGCCACCGCGCCCGGGAACCCGTAACGTAGCATCTCCCGGCACCGCACGAGTGACGTGATGGACACACTCGACCGTCTCCGCACCCTGTTGGCCGAACGCTACGACGTCGATCGTGAGATCGGGCATGGCGGCATGGCGGTGGTGTACGGTGCGCGGGACCTTCGGTACGACCGGCACGTGGCGATCAAGGTGCTCAGACCCGAGTTGGCGGTGGCCATCGGCGCCGAGCGGTTCCTGCAGGAGATCGCGATCGCCGCGCGGTTCCAGCACCCGCACATCGTGCCGCTGTTCGATTCCGGACAGGCCGATGGGCTCCTCTACTACGTGATGCCGTTCATCGAGGGCGAGTCGCTGCAGGCGCGGCTCAAGCGCGAGTCGCCGCTCTCGGTGCGGGACGCCTGCAAGATTGCCGGGGATGTGGGTGAGGCGCTGGCCTACGCGCACGCCCGTGGTGTGGTCCACCGCGACATCAAGCCCGGCAACATTCTCCTCACGAGCGAGCACGCGATGGTGGTGGACTTCGGCATCGCGCGCGCGCTGGAGGGCGCGGGTGGCGAGCGGTTGAGCGAGACGGGGTTTGCGATCGGGACGCCCGAGTACATGAGTCCGGAACAGGCGAGCGGCATGCGGACGGTGGATGAGCGCACCGACCTCTACTCGCTGGGGTGCGTGTTGTACGAGATGCTGTCCGGGGGGCCGCCGTTCAGCGGGCCGACGCCGCAGGCGGTGCTGGCGCGCCAGGCGCAGGAGCGGCTGCCGTCGATCGAGATCGTCCGGCCGGAGCTGCCGGACGCCGTGGTGCACGTGGTGCGGAGTTGTCTCGCCAAGGTGCCGGCCGATCGGTTCGCCACGGCCGACGAGCTTCGCGATGCCATCCGGCGCTGTGAGACTGGTGAGGTCGTCCCGATTCGGCGGCGACCAAAGAGGCGGGGCCTGATCCTGGCGGCGCTGGTCCTCGTGATCGCGGTCGCGAGCGTGTGGCGACTGGGCGTGTTCGCGACCGAGGACCTCGACCCACGGCGGGTGATGGTCTATGCGCTTGCCGACGGCGGGAATGAGGCCGGGCCGGCGACCAACGCGTCCGTCATGATCGTCTACGCGCTCGACGGGTTGGGCGGACTGCGTGTCGTGGAGGGCGGGGTACCGCCGCCGGTCGAGGGATCGGTTCTGGATGCCGGTCGCGAGCACGCCCGCACCCGCGGCGCCGGCTTCTTCATCGGCGGCAGTGTGGTACCGCACGGTGATTCCGCCGAAGTGATGCTGACCCTGTTCGACGTGCGGGGAGACTCCGTCGTCGAGCGGACGCCGGCGCGCTCGGTCGCCGCGGGCGAGATCTGGCGCGCCGGGGTGCGGGCCGCGTCGGAACTGGTGCCGTATCTGATCCCGACCGGCGGCCCGGTGGACTTCTCCGCCATTGCCGATCGCGACCTGACCGCGGTTGGCCACTTCTTCGAAGGGGAAGCCCACTTCCGCCGGGCGGAGTACGATTCTGCGGCCGAGCACTTTGAAGACGCGTTGCGCGAGGACACCCTGCTCACGATCGCGGCCCTCCGGGGAGCGGAGGCCACCATCTGGGCGCACTGGCCCGAGTGGGGCGAGCAGGCGTTCCTGCCCGTGCTCGAGCGCGCGACGTGGTCCAGCCCGCGGTACGACGAATACGCGCGGGGGCTCAGCCATTACCTGGTCGGTAATGCGGACTCGGCAGTCGGGCGATTGGGACGGGCGATCGCGCTGGACTCTACCTGGGCCTGGCCGTGGCAGGTGATTGGTGACGTGTACACGCATCTCTTGTCGCGGGCGTC
>JBDHJO010000124.1:0-8538 GCA_039586875.1 Gemmatimonadota bacterium
TTCGTCGAAACGCTCCGTCGAGTTCGTGCTGTAACCGGTGCTGCCGTTGATCGACGGCAACCAGTTGCCGAAGGCTTGTCGCCTTCCGGCCTCGGCGTTCGCGACCTGCCCTCGTGCCTGCACGACGGTCGGATTCGCCCGTAACGCGTCATCGATGGCCTGATCGAGCGTCACGACCACCGGTGTGCTCTGCGCCCGCAATGTGCCAGCCATGCACGCCAAGCCAGCCAGTGCGAGCACTGCTTTCAACATGCTCCTACCTCCCATGACTGCCTCGCTCCCCGTCCTCTCGCCGGCGTTCTTCGCTGCGGCGAATCATCTCCTCGTATGTACCGGTCTGACTGGAATCTAGCTGCGCCCGAATCTCGTTCCGGATCTGCGCCCGAAGGGTATCGAACCGGGGGCTGATGTCTTTCCAGAGTCGATGCATCGCTTCTTCACGACGATCGAGAATGACCCGAACAGATTCTTGCTGTGCCGGCGTGAGCGCCAACTCTCGCGTGAGGATCTCTGAATAGCTGGGGCGGTCACGCCGTACCGGCCGTTCAGCGTCGTCATTTGCCAACGCGGCAAAGCCGAATCCTCCGGCTGCCACGCCCAGTAGGAACGTGGCGCCGAGTAGGCTCGCCGCGAGTGTCTTGGAGCGATTGATCATCGTGTCTTCTCGTTCCACCGGCATGAATCCGCCGGTAGCAGTGTCTCTCCGTTTGCCTCAGTCACGCATCGCCGCGGCGAGGATGATGTCCACGTTCGGCGCCTCCCGCTCGGCGAGCAACGCGGGCACGTCGGCCCTGCTGCTGTCGTCGCTCAACGGGTCCGCCAACGTCGCAAAACCGGCCACAGGCTCACTCCGGCCGACCTCCAGACCTGCCCAGAAGGCCAGCGCTGCTACGACGAGCATCGCCGCGACGAGCCCCGGGCGGGCCCAGCTGGTCAGTACACCCAACCACTGACCGGGCAGGGTCTCACCATACGCTCGATCGGCGGACGCCATGACCCGTCGCACGAAGGCTCCCCCGTCCGGGGCGGCGAGGGCATCACGCAAGTGCCGTCCCAACTCGGCGTCGGGCCGATGATCGAAAGGAGATGTGTCGGACATCAATCCTCGTTCTTCCAGTCGTTCCAGGTTCCCAACCGCTCCCGCAGCGTCCGCCGACCGTGAAAGACGTCGGATCGGACGGTTCCTTCGGGGACATCGAGAATCTCCGCAATCTCGCGATGCGAGTAACCCTCGACATCGAACAAGACAATCGCCAGTCGTTGCCGCTCCGGCAGAGCCTGCAGGGCCTGTCGGAGCGCCGTGTGCAAGGCGGCGACATCCGCGGCCTTGTCTGGCGCGGGACCCGACTCGGCGAGCTGCGGTGCCAGTGGCTCCGTTGCTCGCACCCGCTGTCTCCGCCGTCGGTCAGCCGCCGCATTGGCGACGATCCTGAGCAGCCATGGCCCGAACGGCCTGCTGGGATCGAACCGTCCCAGGTGCCGTAGTGCGGCCAGGAATCCGTCCTGTGCCGCGTCGTCGGCGTCGTTTGGGTCGCCGATCACGGCGCGCGCCACGCGCCGTGCCTGCCCAGCGTACCGCTGTACCAGCTCGCCGAACGCCTCCCGATCACCTGCTTGCGCGAGCGCAGCCAGTTCAGCGTCCTGCATATGAGGATTACGCACGGGTGGGCCCGGTCGTTGAGATCGGTGTGGACCGACCGGCGGTGGACTGAGACGTCAGGGGCTGCCGAGGCCGAGGTCGTGCTCGACGGGACGCAGGATCTCGATCACGGTTGCAATGTGCTCCTCGAGCGGCACGCCGAGTTCTTCGGCGCCCTGCCGCACTTCGTCCCGGTTCACGCCACGGGCGAACGCCTTGTCCTTGAGCTTCTTCTTGACGCTCTTGACCGACAGGTCCTGGAGACTCTTGGATGGTCGGACCAGTGCACAGGCGACAAGGAACCCACACAGTTCGTCCACGGCGAAGAGCGCCTTGGCAAGCAGGGACGTGCGGGGGACACCCGTGTACGACGCGTGCCCGAGAATGGCCTCCAGCAGAGGCTCGGGCAGGCCCCGGTCCCGGAGCACACCGACCCCGTAGGAGGGGTGCTCGGCATCGGCCCTGTGGTCCGGATTCGGGTAACGCTCATAGTCGAAGTCGTGCAGGAGCCCCACGAGCCCCCAAGTCTCTTCATCCTCGCCGAGCCGTTGGGCATAACCCCGCATCGCCGCTTCGACCGCGTACATGTGTTTCCGCAGCGCGTCGGACTCGGTGTACTCGTGCATGAGGGTCAAGGCTTCGTCTCGGTTCATCAGGTGCCTCCCATCCAACGTTCCTTCCAGCGTTCGAACACAATCAGGGGCCACAGCTCGCGCGCGTGGTTCGCACGCCCGTCACGGTGGGCGGCAAGCAACTCGATCACCTGGCCGGCGTCGAAGGTCTCTCCGGCCTCCAGTCGCTCCCGGTCCAGGAGTCGGTTGACCTCCTGCCGCAAACCGCCATTGATCCACGAGGCGATGGGCACGCTCAATCCACGCTTGCGGCGCAGCACCAACCCGTCCGGCAGATAGCGCTGCGCGACCCGTTTGAGCAACCACTTCGTACCGATCCCGCGGACCTTGAACGCCGTCGGCAAGCCGAGAGCGAGGGTCATGACCTCGCGGTCGAGAAACGGTGCCCGCGCCTCGAGGCCGACCAGCATGGTGGCCCGGTCGATCTTCGTCAGCAGACCGTCAGGAAGATACGTCCGATAGTCCAGGAACATGACCCGCGCCAGTTCGTCGGCGAGATCCTCTGACTCGATGGCGAGGTCCGCCGAACCCCGCGCGGTGAGCACGGATGGTGACAGTCCCGTCCCGAACCAGGCGACGTGCCGCGCGAGCAGTCCCGTCCCCGCATGGCGCACGAACCGCCGGAGCAGGAAGTCCCACGTGACCTTGCCGTGCGAAGCCGGCACACGCTCGAGCAGAGATTGGAGCGCGCGCCGCGCGGCCGTGGGCACGGCTCGGTAGGCACGCGCGATACGATGGCCGACGTAGGTGGGGTACCCGCCGAACAACTCGTCCGCACCTTCGCCACTCATGACGACGCCCGCGGTCTGTCGCGCGTGTTCGGCCAGAAGGATGGTCGGAAGGAGTGCAGGATCACTCAACGGTTCGGCAATCCGCGCGGTGGCGCGGTCGAATGCCGTGCACAGCGCGTCGTCGTCGACGGCAATCGCCGAATGGATACTTCCGCAAAGCCGTGCAAGATCGGCCGCGGGGGTGCGTTCGTCGAATCGCCGGTCGGTGAATCCGACGGAGAATGTCCGGAGCCGATTCGGAGCTACGGCGCGCGCGGCCATCACGGCGAGGAGCGACGAGTCCACGCCGCCGCTTGTGAGTACGCCGACCGGCACGTCCGCGATGACCTGTCGCGCGACGGCGGTGCTGAGCGCGGTATCCAACGCGGCGGTCGCCGTGTCGATGTCGGCGTCCGATGTCGGTATCTGCTCGGGATGCCAGAAGCGATGCACGACCGGCTCGGGGCCCGAGAAGATCAAGGCGGTCCCCGCGGGAACCTTGTTGATCCCTGCGAAGATGGTCCGGGGCTCCCGCACGTATCCGAGCGTGGTGTAGTCGATGAGCGCGCTGGAATCGACCCGACGGCGCTCACGCCCGAGAAGCGCTTGGATTTCGGACGCGAACCAGATCTCGGAGTCGGCCTGGATCCAGAAGAGCGGCTTTTCGCCGGCGCGATCGCGGGCCAGCACGAGTGTGCGGTTCGGTGCATCCCAGATTGCGAGCGCGAACATACCGTCGATCGCAGTGATCCCGTCGGTGCCGCGATCGAGGTACAGCGGCACGAGCGGTTCGATATCCGATCCGGATCTGTATGGGTAATCAGCGTACCGGCTTCTGAGCTGCCCGGCGTTGTAGATGGCGCCGTTGGCGGCGAGCCACGCTTTGTCCGCTCGATCGGCGAACGGTTGCCTTCCTTCCGACCGGAGATCCGTGATACGCAACCGCTCCGCGCCCAGGATGCATTTGGGTGAGGTCAGCGTTCCCGAGTCGTCCGGTCCGCGGTGCCGTAGCCGCTCCGCCATGGCTGCAATTCGATCGGGATGCCGGAGATTTCCGGCGAAGCTCACCATGCCGTAGATCCCGCACACGTGAACGCCCTAACGCCCGCCGAGTGCGCCGAGCAGCGTGCCCGCTCGACAGGGCCCGTACGCCGAGTACTTCCGGGTTGTGACGAGGAGCGGCAGTCGTGCCTGGAGCCGACGGGTGGACGCGGCGTCCGCCGTCCGTACGACGAAGACGGTGCCCGTCCGGCACTCCAGGAGTGCGCCTCGCCACCAATCACCCTCGCGCAGCGTCGTGCCCGGGCGGCCCCGAAGGTGTGCGAGGTGCTCGGTGACGTAGTTGCTCGTCAGCTCCGTTCCGTCGTTCGTCGCGATCGTGATTGTTCGCCTGAGGTAGAACGGCAGCGAGGGCGGGAATGCCGCGATCCCGACCACCTCAGCGTGCCCCCCGGTGGCGCCATCGATTGCGTCAGCCAGCGCTCGCGCCGAGCGGTCCTCGCCGATGGCTGCCATCAACTGGAGGCTGACAACCGGTATCGAGGCCACGGGAAGGGCGAGGGCGAGGAGGGCGATCGATGATCGGCGGCCGGCCACCCACGCGGCCACACCGGCAACGACGCACACGAGTCCCAGCATGATCCCCGTTCTGGGGATGGCAGCGGCGACGTCGGCCTGAGCCGCGGGAATCCAACCGGCGATCGACCCTCGCAGCAACACCACTGTCGCGCCGAAGAGGACGAGCATCGCCGCCGCCACCCGCACGCCAATCAGCCGTGCATCCCGCTGCCATAAACCGGCCACTGCCAGGGCCAGGGCCGGGACCATCGGCAGCACGTACTGCGGGCGTTTCGACTGGGAGAGGGAGAAGAACACCAGCGGTGCCAGTATCCAGAGTGCCAGGAAGACGGTGCGGTGATCGATCTGCGCTCGGATCGACCGCCGCTCCGCCCATAACGTGCCGACGAGCACGATGGACCAGGGCAGGGCAGCGGCGGGGAAGATCAGCAGGAAGTACCACCATGGTCCGGTACGGCCCAACGCGTCGGTGGTCAGGCGGTGCACGGTTTCAGTGAAGACGACGTACTCGATGAACCCGGGGACGGCATCGGAAACGGCGAACACCCACGGAAGAATGATGGCGGCGGCCAACAGGACGCCGGCAGGAGGAACGAGCGCCGTCGCCGCCCGTCGCCAGACCGCGTATGGCGCGGCAATGAGCAACGGAAAGACGAGCGCCACAGGTCCCTTCGTGAGGAGACCGAGCCCGATGGCACCCCAGGCACCGACGCACCACCACCATCCCACCGCTTCGCGCTTGAGGTCCGCCACTCCGCCGTGCCCCTTGCGGAGATCCACCCGCGTCTCAACCGCGAGGTAGAACCCGAGGAGCGCCAGCATGACCCAGAGCATGACGGCGCTGTCGAAGATGACGGTTCGAGAATATGCCAAGACAAAGGGTGTAGATGCCGCGGCCACGACGGCCGTGCCGGCCGAACCCCGTCCCCACAGTCGTCGGGCAAAGTACGCCAGGACGCCGAGCGCCAGTACCGTGAACAGGAGTGGCGCGAGGCGCGCGGCGAGCGGCGTCGGGCCGAATGCCTTTGTGAACGCGGCTGCGGTGGCAAAGAACACGAGCGGCTTGTCGAGATACGGGACACCGTTGAGGTGCGGCAGCACAAAGTCGCCGGTTGCTGCCATCTCCCGCGCGACCTCCGCGTTGCGCCCCTCGTCCGGATCGAGCAGCGCGTACCCGTCGATCTGATAAAGAAAGGCGCCGGCGAGTATGGTGCTGGCCGCGATGACGCCCCAGGATGGTCGCCGGCGGAGCAAGAACGCGGTCAACTCGACGGAGTGGATTGCTGTGGATGAGGGTTCTGTGCCACTGTGATGGGAATCTCGGATTCGATCTCCTCGTCCACCTGCACCTTGAACATGTACTTCCCGGCGTGCGGGAACGGAGCGTCCAGGACGAGGACGGTGCCCGCCGAGATCTCGAGGACACCGGCGGGTGGCTCGTTGAAGGTGACCTTGCCGTCGCCACTGATCAGTTCGGCCCCGTGTTCATCGACCATACGGATCTTCACCTTATGCTCCCCGATCTCTGTCCGACGCCCCTTGAGGTGCAAGACCAGGTGGAGGCGCGGATGGACCGCCGGGAATTTCGCGACCCAGATGTGCGAGAAGATGCCGAGGATCGAGACCTTGCCGAACTGGTCGATCACGGCGTAGTCGCAGACGGTGGCGAGATCGATCTTCATGTGGATGGCTCCCAGATGGAGGGGCCCGCGGGCGCCGTTACCGCCCGAACGAGCGGAGAATCTCGGCGAGGTCCTCGGGCGTCTCAACGGGCGGGGCGCACTGCATCCCCGCACAAACGTAGGCCCGAGGGGAAGTGCCGTCGAGCATTGCCGCCAGCGCGGGAGGGAGCTCATCCGTGTCGGCGCTCGGTTGGAGTAGACGCACGACCATGCGCGGTCGATACGATGCCCGGGCCGTCCGCAGCAAGCGTCGCGCGACGTCCTCGTCAGCTTCGACAACTACAACGTGGGTGACGGGGGACACCGCCCAGTCAATGGCACGCAACAGTGCGGCCCCATGGATTGAAAGGTCGGGCGCAGCCCCGGCCAACTGAGACAGCAACTCCGCACGCCGCGCGGGCCACGCGGAGTCGGGCAGGAGCTCTGCGAGACGCGCCAGCACTATCGCCGCGGTGCCGTTCGGGGATGGCGTGGGGGTGTCCTGTACCGGTACGAGCTCCTGCGAGAGGAATCCCTCGACGCCCTGAGTGCTACGGACGTCGCGGAGTCCGCCGCTGTCCGCACGGTAGTGACGCCAAACCGAGTTCATGATCGAGACTGCGCGTTCGAGCCACCGACGTTCACCGGCCGTTTCGAACGCGTCCAACGCAGCCGCCGCCAACTGCACCTGATCGTCCAGGATGCCGGTCACCGCGCTGCCGATCGCATGAGGGACTTGCAGCTCGTCCTTCGCCGGCTCGGCGTTCTCGAAGAAGCGTTCGAGGGTCACGAGGGCATGGGCTTCCAACTCGGGTTGCTCGAGAACAGCAGCAGCGCGCAGCATGGCCGACGCCATCATGCCGTTCCATGCCGCGTACAGCGTGGGATCGACGAACGGGGTTGGCCGATTCTCTCGGACGGCGAGGAGTTTTGCACGTGCGCGCTCGAGGATACCGGTGACCTCAGCATGGTCCTGCTCGACAGCTACGGCGATATCGGCAACCGAGCTCGACACCCAGAGGACGTTCCGACTCGGGTCGTGATGCATCTCACCCCGTGCGCCGATGTCGTAGCGGCGCGATACCACGTCGAACTCGTCGTCGGCGAGCGCCGCACGAGCTTCGTCCATCGTCCACGTGAAGTAGTTCCCGTCGTCTCCCGGCTCGACATCGGCGTCCTGGGACGCGAAGTAGCCGCCGTCGGGATCGGCCATGACCAGCATGGTCCACTGCGCAATGCCCTCAACGACGCCGCGGAAGAGTGCTTGCGTCTCACCGGACCAGGCGCCGCTTGCCGCTGCACTGGCATACGCCTTGAGCAATTCGGCATTGTCGTAGAGCATCTTCTCGAAGTGCGGCACGATCCATCGAGCGTCCACCGAGTACCGATGAAAGCCGCCGCCCAACTGGTCGTACATACCTCCGCGGGCCATCCCTGCGAGCGTGCGCTCCACCATTTCGAGGGTCGCGGCATCGCCCGTATCGAACCACCGGGCAAGCAGCAACTCACAGGCACCGGGATGCGGGAACTTGGGTTGGTCCCCGAACCCGCCGTGACGGGGGTCGAAGAGACGGCTGATTTTCTCGGTCGCGGTTGTGAGAAGATCGACCGATGGCTCGCCGGGGGTTGCCTCGGGTACCGCGTGTGTCAGATGCTTGGTGATCTCCGCTGCTTGATCCTGCAGGTGGCCTCGCTGTTCTCTGAATGCGCGCGCGAGGCTGATGAGCACGGTGCGGAACCCCGGGCGTCCCATCCGACCGTCGGGCGGAAAATACGTGCCGGCATAGAACACCTCGCCGTCGGGTGTGAGGAAGGCCGTGAGAGGCCAACCTCCCTGCCCGGTGAGGGCTTGGACAGCGCGTTGGTACCGTGCGTCCACGTCCGGCCGCTCGTCGCGATCCACCTTGATGCAGACCCACTCCTCGTTCAGCAACTCGGCGATCGTGGGATCTTCGTACGATTCGTGGTCCATGACGTGACACCAGTGACACCACACGGCGCCGATATCGAGCAGAATGGGTTTGTCCTCGTCCTGCGCCCGCAGAAATGCGTCTGGCCCCCACGGATACCAGTCCACGGGCTGATCGTGCGCGGAGCGAAGGTAGGCGGAGTGCGCGTCGGCGAGTCTGTGGGCCATTGGATCTCAGTGTGCGGGGTGGTAGAGAGGTGTCACGGGTCAGCCGGCCGCGAGGATCTGCACGGCGCCACGGCTCAGCAACTCGACCGCGATGGGCAGGGCATCCTCGTCGAGGTCGAAC
>JBDHJO010000125.1:0-22407 GCA_039586875.1 Gemmatimonadota bacterium
TCGGGAAGCTCGTGGCATCGGCCGCACACCTCGACGAAGGCATTGCGGCCCTCGCCCTCGGGAAGGGCCGCTCCGCTCGTTCGGAGCGCGTGCCGGGAGAGGTAGCGCAGGACGACCGTCCGTTCCGCGCTCGTGGGTCGTTCGATCGCGAAGCCCGCAGGGAGTCCGTCCATCCGAAGCCACATGCGCCGCGCGACCCGCGGCCAGTCCGTCGCCGAGTGAATCGCCGGGGTCGGGGCCGCGTGGCAGGCGGTGCAGTAACGCTGGACGAGCTGCGCTCCTTCGGACTCGGGCTCGGGAAGTGCTGCCGCCGGATCGACCGGCGGGGGGAGGGCCACGCGCGCGGCGGCGAGCAAGAGCGCGTCGACATCACGAACGGGCGGCGATACCGACCCGACGTCGGAACCTCCGCCGTCTCCGCATCCCACTAGTGCCATGGTGCCCAACCAGGTCAATCGGGCAATGCGTTGGAGGACCGTCCGCGTGTTCATAGGCCGTACTTCTCCATGCGGTACCGCAGGGTATCGCGCGTGAGTCCAAGGAGCTTGGCCGCCTTCGACACGTTGTGATTCGTGCGCGCCAGCGCCTGCCGCAGCAGGTCCGCCTCGACATCCGCCAGCACGAGGCCATCGGAGGGCAGCTCAACCGTCTCAGCGAGCTCACCGTCCATCCGGGACCCATCGCCGCACAGCTCCGCGGGCAGGTGCTCGGCCCGCAACTCGGTGGTCTCCTCCAGAATGAGCGCCCGCTCGAGCACGTTCCGGAGCTCACGCACATTGCCGGGCCAGGCGTAGCACTCGAGCACACGCATGGCGTCCGGCGTGATGGTCGGTGTGTCCCGCCGCAAATCGCGGGCGAGCCGCCGGACGAAGAACTCCGCCAGCGGCGCGACGTCCTCGGTGCGCTCCCTGAGCGGCGGCACGACGATCGGCACCACGTTCAGCCGGTAGAACAGATCGCTCCGGAAGCTGCGGTCGGCGATCGCGGCCTCGAGATCGCGGTTCGTCGCGGCGACGAGCCGCACATCGACCGTGATGTCGGCGGTGCCGCCCACCCGCTTGAACTTCGAGTCTTCCAGAAAGCGCAGCAGCTTCGCCTGCGCGGCGGGCGGCATGTCCCCGATCTCGTCGAGGAATAGCGTGCCGCCGTCGGCCAACTCGGCCAAACCCTTCTTGCGCTCGCGGGCGTCGGTGAACGCCCCGCGCTCGTGGCCGAACAGCTCGGATTCGACGAGGTGCTCCGGCAGTGCCGTACAGTTGATCTGCAGAAACGGGTGATCCCGCCGCTCGCTGCGCGCATGGATCGCCCGCGCCACAACGTCCTTCCCCGCCCCGCTTTCGCCGCGCAAGAGCACGGTGACGGGTCCCGCCCGGGCAACCTTCTCGACGGTGACGACGAGCTCGCGGATCGAATCCGATCGGCCGACGATCTCGACGTCGGCGAACTGCCAGCTCTGCTGTTCCTCGAATCCCGCAACGCGCTGCCGGAGCCGCCTCGCCTCCAGGCCCTTCTCGATCGTTATCAGGAGATCGTCGAGATCGGGGGGCTTCTCCACGAAATCGTAGGCGCCGGCCTTCACCGCCTGGACGGCCGTCTCGATCTCCCCGTACGCCGAAACCATCACGATCATGAGGTCGCGATCGAGCTTGCCGAACTGCTCCAGCAGCGAGAGGCCGTCGGCGTCCGGCAACCGGAGATCCAGCAGCATGAGCGCCGGTGCGACTTCCTGGATGAGCCCGAGCGCCCCGGCACCCGTCGACGCCGAGTGCACGTCGTACCCGGCACCCTTCAGATGCTCGGTGAGCCACTCGCACGTGAGGTCGTCGTCGTCGACGACCGCGATCACCGGACCGGTGCTCATGGCAGCGCCTCTCCCGCGTCAGCGGGGGTAAATGTCAACGTGAAGGTCGTGCCCTCCCCCGGCGTGCTCCGCACGTCGAGCCGGCCGCCGTGGCGCTCGACGATGCCGCGGGAAATCGCGAGGCCCAGGCCCGTGCCGCGATGTTTGGTCGTGAAGAAGGGCCGAAAGATCTTCTCGATCTTGTCCTGCGGTATCCCGGATCCCGTGTCACTGATGTCGAGCTGCACGTCGTCGCCGTTGCGGGACGTCGCGAGGGTGAGAATCCCCCCCGGTTCCATCGCCTGAATGCCGTTCAGCGCAAGGTTCACCAACGTCTGCGTCATGAGCTCGGGGTCGACCGGCACCTTCGACACCACCGTCGAGAGGCGCGTCTCGACCCGCACGCCCGCTCGCTCCGCCTGGGGCGCTACGAGGCGCACCACGCGATCGGCCAGCCGGTTGAGATCGGTCGCGATGACGCGCGGCTCCTTGGGCCGCGCATAACTCAACAGATCGCGAATGGCCACTTCGATCCGTTGGACCTGCTCGCGCATCTGCTCGACCAGTGTGGTCGTCTGCCCATCCACCGCACCGCGCTTGCCCAACAAGTCGAGCCCGCTCGAGACACCGATCAGCGGGTTCTTGATCTCGTGCGCAATGCCCGAGGCCAACTCACCGACCGATGCCAACTGCGCCGCGCGACGCATTTCCTGGTCGTGGAGTTCCTGGATCTGCTCCGTCGACGTACGGAGCTCCTGCGACATCTGGTTGAACGTGCGGCCGAGGTCGCCCAACTCGTCCGCACGGTCCACCCGCACCGCCACGCCCAACTCGCCCGCCCGGATCCGCTCGGCGGCCCCCACGAGACGCCGGAGCGGCGTCACGATGGAGCGCGCCACCAGCCACACGATGGCGACGAGCAACAGCGCGAACCCGGCCTCGAGCACGCCGGCGAGCAGCCCCAAGCCCCGCAGCTGGCCGAGAATCGTGCGCTCGGGCGCTTCGGCGACGTACCACCAATCCCTCGATCCTGCGGCGAGGGGCGCCGCCGCCGCGAGCACGCGGACGCCCTCGTAGTTCGCGTAGCGCTGCACCACGTCGACCACGCCGTCGGTTGCGGGCGACCGCATCGGGCGCCCGTGCTCGACCAATGGGTGCACGTGCGACGCCTGCAGGAGATTCCCGGTGTCGTCCAGGAGATACGAGTGCACGTCGCCGACCACGTGATCGGCCATGCGGAAGAACATCGGAATGCGATCGAAGCCGACGGTGGCTACGACGACCCCGACCGCGGTGCCGGCCGAGGCCCGCACCGGGGTCGCCAACCGGAACACCGGCGTGAGCAGTCCCCCGTGCGACTCGACGTCTTCAGTGAAATACCGACCGAGCCGGCCCGCCTGGAACACGTCCGTCGCCGACCAATCCGACCCCGTCCGTTGCGCGGCCGTCGCCGCGACCGCCACCCCGTCGGCGTTCAGCGCGATGAGCTCGGAAAACGCGGGGAGTTCCTCGAGTTTCCGCTCGAGGTGCACCCGCAGCCGATCGAGATCGGCGGCGTCGGCGGCCCGTCGCTCGGAATCCGCGAGGAGGACCAGCATCCCGGCCAGCGCCGTGTTGCCCTCGACCTCGGCATCGAGGTTCTGCTGATGGCGCTCGATCTCCGCGGCCACGTGCCCGGCTTCGGCCGTCGCCAGCGCGATCAGGTACCGCTGCGCCTGTCGTTCGATGATGCGTCGCGTGACCTGATAGCCGATGGTGTTCGAGAGGAACAGCGGGAGCAGCGACAACACGAGGAACCACACGAGGATACGGCGGCGCAGCCCTCCGGGACGGGGCGCACCCCACAATGCTCGCCAGACGCTACTGACGGTGTGGCGTCTTCGATCCGAGGGCGACGAGGGCATCGATCAGTGCCGCATGGCCCGACGCCTTGGGAATCCACTGCGCCCCGGCGGGCTGGGCATCGGCATCCGGGGGCGTTGCACTATAAATGATGGCGGTTCGGGCACTCGGCACCGACTCGTGCGCGAGTCGGTCGAGCAAGGCCAGGCCGTCCATGCCGGGCATGCGGAGGTCGGTGACCACCACGTCGGGCCGGATGCGTCCGGCGAGCTCCACCGCCTTTTCGCCGGAGTCGGTCGTCCACACGCGGAAACCGACACCTTCAAGTGCCGCGGCGACACTTGCGAGGATGAGGCGATCGTCGTCCACCACCAGAACGGTCCCGTGTGTGACCATCGGGTCTGCGGTCCCTCACGCGGTGAATGCATCGGCACATAAACCGGTGCATTGACGGATGTCGTGGGGCATTTGCCCGAGATCAGCTGTCGCAAGATCGGTACCCCCGCATAAGAGGCGCCTACACCCCTATTCTTGGGCCATCGGGACATGTCTTGTCAAGCATTTCGGGTGAAATCCCCCACCACTGATGGGGGATATGGCTGATATCATCGAGCCGCAGTTGACGGTGCGAATTCACCCAAGTTCTTCCTCACCATACGGTTAACTGCAGATGAACCGCTTGGCACAAGCCCTGCCCTATGGAAGGGCGGATGGAAGGGATTGGTCCGTCCGCAGCTTCATGACGGACCTCACCACAATCGACAATGCCTTGGGGGACGACATGCGGATCATTGGGTCCTTGGTGGTGGTGCTGTGCATCCTGGCGGTGGCGGGCACTCCGGCGAGTGAGGCGCTGCAGGACGACGCGGCCGCAGAGTTCGCGGGCAAGTGCGCGATGTGCCACGGTAAGGCGGGCGCCGGTGACGGTGCCGCCTCCGCAGCGATGAACCCGAAGCCCCCCGACTTCACCGCCGCAGAATACCAGGAAAGTCGGAGCGACGAGGAGATCGCCGAGGCGATCAAGACCGGCAAGGGCATGATGCCAGCCTACGGGGAGAAGCTGTCGGCCGAGGCGATTGACGGACTCGTCGCCTACATCCGCACCCTCGGTAGCGAATAGAGGCGCGCATGCCGCGACGCGGCATCGGGCCACTCGTGGATCGTCTCCGCCTGGCCGTGGGCGGAGCCACACGGCGAACGGTCACGGCGGCGGTCGTCGCCGGTGTCGTGATCGTCGTTGGCATCCCGGCGATCGCGATCGCATGGAATGGATCGGCGATCCCGCAGCCCGTCCAGTTCAACCACCTGAAGCACACCACGGAGTTGGGCCTCGCCTGCACCTTCTGCCATCCGTACGCGGAGACCGGCGCCCACTCGGGCCTGCCGGATGCCGAAACCTGCTCCATGTGTCACAGCACCCCGCAAGGGGAGTCGGCTGAGGCAGCGCGCGTGACGGAACTCCTGGAAGCGGGCGATCCACTGCGGTTCAACAAGCTCTTCCGGATGCCGGATCACGTCTTCTACACCCACCGCCGGCATGTCGGCGTCGCCGATCTGCCGTGCGAGACCTGCCACGGCGACATCGCCAATACGGAAGCGCCGCCTGCCCGTGCCTTGGTGCGGGTGGACATGGACTTCTGCATGGACTGTCACCGCGAGCAGGAGGCGTCCCTGGAATGCAACGCGTGCCACCGGTGATGGGAGCGACTCGATGAAGCCGAATCGACGCGAGTTCCTGTGGACGATCGGCGCTGCCGCCACCACCGTCGGGTTGGGATGGCAGGCGCGGGCGGTGTTCGCGGACAACGACTTCGCCGACCCCGGTTGGGCGCCGGGTATCGAGGAGCACATCAACTCGGCGTGCCTGATCTGCCCGGGTCGGTGCGGCATCCGCGGCCGGGTCGTCGACGGGCGGCTGGTGAGCATCGCCGGCAGCTCGCTGCACCCCGTGAACCAGGGCGGGATCTGCCCGCGCGGCATCGGCGGCGTGCAGGTGCTCTATCATCCCGATCGCGTCCGCGTGCCGATGGTGCGTACGGGCGCCCGCGGCTCTGGCGAGTGGCGGGAGATCGCGATCGACGAGGCGATCGCGCAGCTCGGCGATCGGCTCACGACCCTCCGCGCGGAGGGCCGGCCCCAAGCGCTCGCCGCATTGACGGGATACGCCGCGGGCACGATGGACGATGTGTGGCGCCAGTTCCTGTCCGCGTTCGGTTCGCCGAACCTCGTGCGTGATGCCTACGACGACGGCACGGCGGCGGTGATGCACGCCATGCACGGGATCAGTCAGCCACCGGGATACGACCTCGAACGCGCCGACTTCATCCTCTCCTTCGGCGCTCCCCTCTTCGAGGCGTGGTGGTCCCCGCTGCAGGCCTTTGCGGCGTACGCTCACCGCGAGGTCGGCCGCAACGGACAGCCTCGCTTCATCCAGGTGGACACGCGGTTCTCCAGAACCGCCGCACGCGCGCATGATTGGTACGGTATCCGCCCGGGCAGCCACGCCGCCCTGGCCCTCGGCATCGCTTACGTCCTGATTCGCGACGAGCTGTACGACACCACGTTCGTCGACAACAACGTCGCGGGGTTCGACGACACCATCGACCGGCAGGGCCGACGGCGGCCGGGATACCGCTCGCGGATCATGCGGCACTACCGCACCGAGGACGTGTCGGCTGCGACCGGCGTGCCGGTCGCGCGCGTCACGGCCCTCGCCCGTGCCTTTGCCGATAGCGCTGCGCCGGTGGCGGTGCTCGGCTCCGACGTCCTGCACGATCCCGACGGGATGCTTGCGGGGCTTGCCGTCCACAGCTTGAACGTCCTCATGGGTCGTATCAACCGACCCGGTGGCGTGGTGTTCGGCGACCCACCGCCCCTGGCGAGTCTCCCGCGCATCGCACCGGATCCCACGACCCGTGCGGGACTGGCCTCCGACGCCGTGCTGCCGGCAGCCGGCCCCATGGGCAACGGCGATCCCGCGATGCGCCTGGCAAACGCCGTGGCGGCAGCCGACCCGTCACCGATCGACACGCTGCTGCTCTACTATGCGAACCCACTCGCGTCGAGCGCGCGGCCGGACACCTGGCAGCGCGCGCTCGAGCGCATCCCGTTCGTCGTCAGCTTCTCACCGTTTCTGGATGACACGACTGCGCAGGCGGACCTCATCATTCCCGACCTGCTCCCATACGAGCGTTGGCAGGACGCCCCGTCGCCTTCCTCATACCCCCATCCCGTGTGGGCTTTGGCGCACCCGATCGTCGAGGTGCCCCCCACGACGCGGCAGACGGGTGACGTCCTGCTGACGCTCAGTTCGATGCTTGGCGACCCAATGGCCGGGGCGCTGCCGTACGAGGATTTCGAATCGCTGCTCCGGGCGCGTGCGGAAGGCCTCTTCCGCGCACAGCGTGGCACCCTGTTCGGCGATGCGTTCGAGCGTGCCCACCATCGCGCGATGGAGGAGCGCGGGTGGTGGCTGCCCGAGCACGGTGAGTTCCGATCGTTCTGGAACGATCTCGTGACCCGCGGCGGATGGACCGACCTCTTTCACGACGAGACCGATCCTGCGGGAGTCGCGCGCACGGCCAGCCGCCGAATCGAGCTGTTGCCGCCCGCCGCGGCGGAGGCGCTGCGCACCGTCGGGCTGACCCGCGAACCCTACACGGACGTGGGCCTGGGTGCCGCCGAGCACGGCGACGAATTCCCGTTGCGGCTCATCCCCTACCGCGTCTCGACGCTCGCGTCGGGCACGCTGGGTCTCCAACCCTGGATAGCCGAGCAACCCGCGCTGCACGACGTGCACTGGGTCCCCTGGGTGGAGGTTGCACCGGAGACCGCCGAGCACACCCATGTGGGGGACGGTCAGGCGGTGTGGATCGTGTCGGAGCAGGGCCGGTTCCGCGCCCGGCTCAAGATCTCGCACGGGATCGCACACGAGACCGTAGCCTCCCCGTACGGGCCACGTCATCCCGATGGCACCGGGGCAAACCCGTACACCCTTCTCGACGGCCGGGTCGATCCCCTCACCGGCCTGCCGTCGTGGTCCACGACGTTCGTGCGGCTCGAGCCGGCGTAGGCGAGGTGGCGAGATGACACGATGGGGCATGGTGATCGATCTTGCACACTGTACGGGGTGCGCCGCGTGCGAGGTCGCGTGCAAGTCGGAGAACAACCTCGCAACGGTGTCGCCATCCGAAGCCGATGGCGGCCGAGCGATGAGCTGGATGAGGGTGATGGCCGAAGTCGAAGGCGAATTCCCCAACAACACGATGCACTTCTACCCCCGGCCGTGCATGCACTGCGACAACCCGCCGTGCATCAAGGTCTGCCCGGTGCGCGCGACGTACATCGACGACGAGGGCATCGTCGGCCAGATCTACCCGCGCTGCATCGGCTGCCGGTACTGCGCCAATGCCTGCCCCTACACGGTGAAGTACTTCAACTGGTACGACCCGGAATGGTCGGACAGCGAACGCGAGCATCTCAATCCGGACGTGTCGGTGCGGCCGAAGGGCGTCATCGAGAAGTGCACCTTCTGCCACCACCGCCTCCAGCGGGCGAAGGAGCAGGCGCGTGTCGAAGGACGGGAGTTGCGCGAGGAGGACTACCAGCCCGCCTGTGCCGACGCCTGTCCCACCAAGGCCATCATCTTCGGCGACCTCGACAACCCGACGCATCACGTGGCCGAACTCAAAGAGGAGTCCCGCGCGATGCGGCTCATGGAAGATCTCGGCACGCAGCCGAAGGTCTATTACCTCCGGCCGAGGGAGTGACCATGCGACCCGAGATTCGCGAGAAGCTCGCCCGCACATGGGCCCCGACGAGCAGGTGCTCCTCCGACCGCTGGTGGAAACGTCGCGCACCTATTACGTCATGGCGGCGCTCATGGTCGTCGTGGTGCTGTGGGGGCTCTTCGCCTACTACACCCAGGTACGCTTCGGGCTCGGAACCACCGGGCTGAACCGCCCGGAGTATTGGGGCATCTACATCATCTGCTTCGCCTTCTTCATCGGGATCAGCCACGCCGGCACCCTCATCTCCGCGATCCTGCGCGTGAGCAAGGCGGAGTGGCGCCGGTCCATTACGCGATCGGCGGAGCTCATCACCGTACTCGTGATCGGCTTCGGGGCGATCCAACCGATCATCGACCTCGGACGCCCCGACCGGCTCTTCAACGTCATCTTTCACGCGCAGATGCGCTCTCCGCTTCTCTGGGACGTGATCAGCATCGGCACATACTTCGCGTCGTGCACCATCTACTTGTACATCCCGATGATCCCCGATCTCGCGCTGATCCGTGACTCCGGGATCAAGATGCCGTGGCTCTACCGTATCGTGGCGGTGGGATATCGGGACACCCCGGAGCAGCGGGCGCGGTTGGAGAAGATCATCGGCGTGTTGTCGATTGCCGTGATCCCGATCGCCGTCTCGGTGCATACCATCATCGGCTGGATCTTCGCCATGACGCTGCGCCCGATGTGGCACAGCACGATCTTCGGGCCGTACTTCGTCATGGGCGCCATCTACTCGGGGATCGCCGCGATCCTCGTCGCGATGGTGGTGCTCCGCAAGGCGTTCGGACTCGAGCAGTACTTCAAAGACATTCACTTCGACTACCTCGGCCGCATGCTGCTGCTCTTCAGCCTGCTGTGGTTCTACTTCACATTCGCCGAATACCTCACCGCCTTCTACGGCGGTGAGCCGGCGGAGATGCGGACGTTCTGGGCTAAGGTGACCGGGCCGTTCGCCGTGCCGTTCTGGACCATGGTGGCCGGCTGCTTCTTCGTCCCCTTCATTCTGATGGCGCGCGCGTCGACGCGAACGCCGAAGGGCACGTTGTACGCCGGCATTGCGGTGATGATCGGGATGTGGCTCGAGCGATACAACATCGTGGTACCCACGTCGCTCAACCCGCGGTGGGAGCTCGAGTCGGTCGGATATTACCTACCGTCGTGGGTGGAGATGTCCATCATGCTCGGTGCGTTTGCGGGGTTCACGCTCCTCTACATGGTCGCCACGAAGTTCATTCCCATCGTGTCCATCTGGGAGCTCAAGGAGGGGCGCGAGGAATCTGTCCGCGAGGTCTCCGAGCGCGTCGCGACGTACCTCCCCGATACGCCGGTCCCGGCGGGCGGGGTGCACGGATGATGCCCCGTCGATGGATCCCGATCGTGCTGGCGTGGTGCTGCCTCGAGGGCATCGCCGGGGTTGGCGTGTTTGCCCAGAGTCCACAGACGATCCCCGGCAACCCGATCGACGGTCGACGGATCTTCGTGGAAGGGCGATGCGTACGGTGTCACGCGATCTGGGGCAACGGCGGCAATCTCGGCCCCGACTTCGCCACCGTCGGTGGCGGACGGAGCCTCCAGCAGTTGGCCGGCATGTTCTGGAACCATACGCCCCGCATGATCGAGACCGTGCGCGAACGCGGGTTTTCGTGGCCGACGTTCTCCGAGGAGGAGCTCGCCGACATCATCAGCTACATCTACTACGTCAAGCTGTTCGACGAACCCGGTGACTCTGCACTCGGCCGACGATGGTTTGCCGAGAAACGGTGCATGGAGTGCCACGCGGTCGGCGGGAACGGGGGGACGAGTGCTCCACCGCTCGATTCCTATGCAGAGTATATCTCGCCCATCATGCTCGCAGAGGGACTGTGGAACCACGGGCCGCTCATGCAGCAGCGCCAAATGCAACAGCAGGGCCGAGCCCTCATGTTCCTCGGCCGGGAGATCGCCGACATCCAAGCCTATATCCGGTCGAACTCGAGCATGCGGGGCCGCAAGGTACGGTTTCTCCTGCCACCGGATCCCACGAACGGCGCTCGCCTCTTCGCCGAGCGCCAGTGCGCCGAGTGCCACGGCCGCAGCGGGCGCGGCACCGCTTGGGGACCCGACCTCCGCACCGCGACCGAACAGCTACGGGTCTCGGAGATCGCGGGGCAACTGTGGAATCACTCCTCGGCGATGGCCGCCGCGATGGACGCCCGCAACATTCGCTTCCCGCAGTTCCGCGGATCCGAAATGGCGGATGTGATCGCCTTCCTTTACTACCTCCGATTCAACGAGACCGGCGGTAACGCCGCCGTCGGCGAGCAACTCTACCTGGACAAGGGATGCGCTGCTTGCCACCAAGCCGAGGGCGGGAATCCGGTTGGCCCCGACCTCGCGCACTCAGACGTCGTGTTGACCCCACTTGCGCTCGCGACGGCGATGTGGGACCACGCACCCGCGATGTACGACCAGATCCAAGTGGCCGATGCCGATTGGCCAGGACGATGAGATGCGGGACCTCGCGACCTACCTTCGGCTTCAGGCTTTGTCACAGGGGACGGCTGACGGGGACAACTGAGGGATGTAGGACAAACGCTGCAGCTGTCGGGGGAGTCCCCCCCGACGGCAACGGGAGGACCCCACCATGAGTATCTGCACCGCTCTCTCCACGACCGTGGATCGTTTGCGCATCGCCGCGACCGTGTGCGCCGTCACCATCGCCGTTGCGAGCACGGCCATCGCGCAGCAAGACCTCGTACCGGCACAGAACGCAATGGCAGGCGCTCAAGTGTTCGGTGACAAGGGGTGCAACCAGTGCCACGCCCTCCGCGGGCTCGGCGGTACGGAGGCGCCCGACCTGGCCCAGGGTGCGAGCGCACGCACCTTCTACGATCTCGCCGCCGCCATGTGGAATCACCTGCCGGCGATGATCGAGCGGATGGACGAACGCAGCATGAAGCACCCGACCCTCAACGAGCGGGAATCAGGGGACCTGATCGCGTTTCTGCATTCGTTGGGGTTCTTCGACCCCGTGGGAGATCCGGACAACGGGAAAGAGGTGTTCGCAACGAAAGGCTGCGTCTCCTGCCATCAGATCGGCGGTGTCGGCGGTGTGGTCGGACCGGACCTCGGCACGACAGGACGTTCAGTGGCGCCGATCCAGGTCGCCACGGCGATGTGGAACCATGGCCCGTCCATGAGTGCCATGATGGAGGAGCGAGGCATCGCGCGACCGCGTTTCAGCCCTGCGGAACTGAACGACCTGATCGCCTACATCGAGGTCCAGAAGGCGGCGATATCGTCCGAACCCGTGCACGTCCTGCCTGGACTGTTCGGCAACGGCGCCCGTTTGTTCACCGAGAAGGGGTGCGTGGAATGCCACGCCGCGCACGGAGCTGGTGGCCACGAGGCACCCGATCTCGCCGGCCGCGGGGTGTCTTCGAGCATGCTTGGATTCGCTGCCGCCATGTGGAACAAGGCGCCCTCGATGACGGCTGCGATGCGCGCTCGGGGGCTGACACCTCCCCAGCTCGAGGCTCGGGAGATGGCGGATATCATCGCGTACCTGTACTCCGTGCGCTACTTCACGGATCCGGGGTCGACGCGCCAGGGCCGAAACCTCCTGCAGGCAAAGGGATGCACGGGTTGCCACGCGCTTGACGGACAGGGAGGATCGGACGCACCGGACCTCGCCGGCGTGCGGCGTCTCGACAGCCCCGCCGCGGTCATCGCAGCACTCTGGAATCACGGAACCGTCGAGGGCGGTATCCCGTCAGACGGCTCGTGGCCGACGCTCGCAGCGGCGGATGTCGCGAACCTTTCGGAATTTCTGGAGACGATGTCACGGCGGTAGGGAAGGTCCAATACTCAGGGGGGGAATCTTCAATGACCAAGAGGTCGACGGCACTCCGCCGTTGACCTCTTGGTCATTGAGCGTTCGCTATCGGACCTTGGATATTGCCAGCCGTTTGACGTACTCCACTCCCATCGCGTCCCGCCAGATTCCATAGATCGCGTCCCCCGCGAACGTGTGCGGTTCGAAACCTTCGGGAAGGGTGACGACACCGAGGTAACGGCCGGTCGCATCGAACACGTCCCAATCCGGTGACCCGAGGCGGAGGGTTGGGTCTGCGAGGAAGACCTCAGCGTCGACCGGTCCCGCGTCTACCCAAGCGTTCGGGTCGGCTGAGGGAGTGCTCGGTGCGCGATAGCGCCGCGCCCACAGCGTCTCGTCCGGCCCGATCGCCAGGTCGTACACAAACGGGAACGTCTCTGCCACGTTGACGCCGCCCAGCACATTGGTGACGAGTCCCGGCGGGAGGGTCTCCGCGATCGCGTCGGCGATAACCGTGCGATCGCCGTCGGTAACCGGCTGTGCAGCGGCAGGTCGCGCGACGGTCATCGTGTGCACGCCGTTCGCATCGTACCGCATCAGCCGATACTCGTCCGCACCGAACACCCACGCGCCGCCGTCCGGGGCGAGGGTCCACACCGGTTGCGGTGCGAGCAGCGTGAAGCGCGCGCGGCCGTCGGCGCGCCGGATTACCTCGCTGGACGGCAATCTGACGAATCGCCGACGAATGCGGCCGTCGGGCTCCTCGAGGACGAGCGCATCCGATGTGCCGGCTGCCGATGGGTCCAGCAGGCCGAGACGCATGTGGACGGCGAGCCGGCCGTCGTGCCGCATGGCCCACCGGATCGGTACGCCGTCGCCGAGGTCGAACGGCACCGCACCCAACTCGGTGCCGTCGATGAGGAAACGGCTGACGCGATAGAGCTGCAAGTCGGGGATTGCGATGGTGTCGCCCGGTCCGACATAGCAACCGGCGAGCGTGCTGCCGAACTCTCCGGGTCCTTCGCCGAGGCCCCCGAAGATGTGTTGCAGGTTGCCATCGGCATCGAAGACCCGCACCGACCCCATCTGCTGATCGACGACCACGACCTCGCCCGATGAGCCGACGCACACGCCGGCGACGACACCGAAGAGGTAGTCGGGATTGCCCTCGACTTCGCCGATCGAGAGATCCTCGTCGACAGCCCACCCGTTCGTCGCCGTCCAGAGTCCCACCTCGGGGTTGGTGACGACGGTGACGCCGGCACTGTCCGTGACGGTGCCCATCCAGCCATCGGATTCCGGCGGCTCGCAGGCGGCGAGTGCCAACGTGCACAACGTGGCGATCGCGGCGACACGGCTCGTGCTTCGCATCCCGGCACCTCCTGTGGGTCTTACCGGTCGGCAAACTCCCGAATGGCTTCGTCCAGCGGTGGCCGGAGAATTCCGTCGTCTGTGACGATCGCCGTGATCAACTCGGCCGGTGTGACATCGAATGCCGGATTGTAGACCTGCGCGCCGGGGGCGGTCGGCAGTTCGTCGGCGGAACGTTCCTCGATCGGAATCTCGGAGCCGGTGTCGAGCCGGAAGTCGAACGTGCTGCGGGGCGCGGCGATGTAGAACGGAATCCCGTGCGCGCGCGCGAGCACGGCGAGCTGGTAGGTCCCGATCTTGTTCGCGGCGTCGCCGTTCATCACGATGCGGTCGGCGCCGGTAATCACCATGTCGATCTCTCCCTTGGCCATGAGCGACCCGGCGGCACCGTCGACGATCACGCGCGTGGCGATGCCCGCCTTCGTGAGTTCCCAGGCCGTGAGCCGGGCACCCTGACGGAGCGGCCGCGTCTCGTTGGCGACCACGTCGATGCCCTTCCCCTTTTCGTGCGCGACGTAGATGCCGGCGAGCGCGGTGCCGAGCGCGCCCGTGGCGAGCGCACCGGCGTTGCAGTGCGTCATGACCGTGAAGCCGGGCTGAATCAACGTGGCGGCGTGCTCGCCGATCGACCGACACATCCCGACTTCGATGTCCCAGATGCGCTGCGCTTCGTCACGTAGTACGTCGACGAGCGTGCTGCCGTCGCTCCCGTGCCCCGCAGCATCCCGCGTCTTCCGCCGCATCCGGTCGAGCGCCCACCGGAGGTCGACCGCGGTCGGGCGGGAGCCCTCCAGCGTGTCGGCCGCGGCGATGGCCCACTCGGGGGAGAGGTCGCCGTTGTCGTGCGCACGGGCTGCGGCGGCCGCCAATCCCATCGCTGCCGAGACGCCGATCAGCGGAGCACCGCGCACGCGGAGCATGCGAATGGCCTCGACCATCTCGTCGATCGTCGAGAGATCGAGGTAACGCTCCTCGTCGGGGAGCAGTGTCTGGTCGAGCACGCGAACGCCGCCGGGCGACCAGTCGATCGGGGAATAGGTCATGCGGGAATATTCCCGACGGGCAGGGACCTGTCCACTAACGCACGGCCATGCCACGCCTGCGATCGGTGGTGCGCTCGAGCCAATACACCGTGGCCGTGATCACCAGCGGCGTCACGAGTCCGGACACGCCGACAACGGTCACGCTTGGCGGCAGTGGGCCGAGTGCCGCACTGACCTGCAGCGTGATCAGAACCACGGTGAGCACGGGGAGGCCAATGCGGACGCGGCGCGCATCGAGATGTCCACGCGCCAGCAGCCACCACAGTGCCCCAAGGAACAGGGCGAGTTCGAGCACGAGCGACGGGAGCGGAAACGCCCAGAGACCGAGCCCGACCTTCATGCTGGTGCCGATGATCGGCAAGTCGGGCCGGTGCACGAGGAGATCGAGGAACCAGTGTGCCAGCACCGTACCGCCGACCACCAGCGCCAGCCCGCGCACGCGGCCCCACTGCACGAAGTTGGCGTACCCCATCGCCGCGACGAGCGACCAGATCCCGGCCGCCACGAGCGAGTGCGAGAACGGGACGTACTGCAGGTCGAGCGGATTGGCCGCCGTAATCCCCGGCTCGATCGCGATCCGCTCGATGCCGAGCAGCACGAAGCCGGACCAGATGACGTCGAGCAGGAGTGCGGCGAACACGAGCACCCAGAGCGGGATCTCACGATCGATGGTCTTGGCGACGAAGGCGGGGGCGAGGTGACCGACAAACAAGGGAATAGCGGATCTTTAATGGGGGGAATGGTCAATGGAGAAATGTGAAGCGTGGCCCGCGCAGACGCCGCGCACCTGACACTTGGACATTCATGATTCAGTGTTGCCTGTCGGACATTCTGCCTTTCCGCCACTCGCGCACCCAGTACCCGGCCACCCCTCCGAAGGCAAGCCCGCTCAAGACGATGGTGAAGTACTCCAGCGCCAGGTTCGGCTCACGCGCGACGATGTCATGCAATGCCCGAACGTCGAGCCACACGAAGGCTACCCTGCTCCCTGCTTCCTACCTCCCCCTTGCCCCTTGCACCTTGCCCCTTGCACACCGTCAGGCCAGCACCTTGCACACCGTCAGGACAGGTACCGCTCCCGCAGGATGATCAGATGATGCCGCTCGTGCCCAAGGAGAATCCACGGCACGGCGCGCACGCTGAGGTCGGCGCCACTCGCCACACCGCGGTGCGCGAGCATGGCTTCGCTCATCCCGCGGAACAGGGTGAGGCTGGCTTCGCGCACCGATCGGAATTCCGCGACGAGATCCGCCAGCGTCCGTTCTGCCGCGTTGCAGGCGTCGATGTACGGATCCTGATCGAACCCCGGGAGCGGCGTGGTGTCGTTCCGGCTGAAGCGGAGGGCGCGGTACGCGAACACCCGCTCCACATCGATCATGTGCGTCAGGACTTCCTTGATGCTCCACTTGTCGGGGGCGTACCGGTGCTCACCCTTGTCCGGCGCGAGGCCCTCGAGGAGTGCCGCCGTTTCCTCGATTTGTGTCCCCAGCATCTCGAGCACGTCGCCGTCCGGCACGTGGTTGAGATAGCGATTGAAGTATGGACTGTACTCACTGCTCTGCGGCCGGCGGATCGACGGGGGCATGCAGGCACTCCGGGAGACGGGGAATTGGCGGGAAGTTACCCCCGGGAGCGGGCTGCCGCGAGATGCGAACGTCGTGAAACGTGAAAGGTGAAAAGTGAAAGCGGTGAGCTGTGAGCTAGAGCAGACTACGGACCGCGTACCCCGCACCCTGCACTCTGCACTCTGCACCCAACCCCTTGCACCTTGCACGTTGCACCTTGCACGCGTCAAACGGAGGTAGGGAGAAAACCGGAATTGCCTACGACTACGGCCCGGCGGCACTCCGCTGAGTCAACGTTCGCTTGGGGGGCTGAAAGGCGTTGAACAACGAAGCACCGACCGGGCCGCGGTCGGACCGATGTGGGCCGGCTCAGGTGAAGACGATCTGCCCTCCTGCCGCCATCTCGTAGAACTCGCCCACGGTGATGATGTCGGTGATCTGGTCGATGAAGTCGGTCTGCTTCAGCTTGAACATGTCCACCGACGCCTTGCAGGCGTAGATACCCGCCCCCGTATCCGCGATCATCTCCACGAACTCCGGGATCGGCGGGATGTCGAGCTTCTCCATCTCCCGCTGCATCATGTGCGTGACGAAACTCGACACGCCGGGCAGCGCCCCCATCAGCGTCGGCATGTGCAGGCCGGGGTTCCCGACCGTCGCCACTTTGATGTTGTGCATGCGCCGCTTCGTGATGGCGTCCATCCCGAAGAAGGTGAAGAACACATTGGCCTCGATGCCTTCCATCCGCGCACCGTTCGCCATGATCAGTCCCGGATAGATCCCCTCGAGCGAACCCTTCGAGATGATGATCGATACCTTCTCGATCGTCGCGGGCTGCTCGATCGTGCTCAGGGTTGCTTCGGGCATGGTCGTCGTCATGATCAATCTCCTCTCGTCCAATCCACGCGGGTCAGATGCAGCCGCGGGGCTTCGGGATGCCCGCAATGCGTGCAGCGAGTTTCGCCGGCCCCTTCGGGAAGAGCTTGTACAGCTCCTTCACGGGTACCCCGGACTCCTTGCCCAACGCGCGGATGGACGGCGCGGTCCCGTCCGTCTGGTACCGCTCCCGCATGTAGTCGACCACCTGCCAGTGGCGGTCGTTCAGCTCGTCGATGCCGACTTCCTCGGCAATCGCCAACGCGATGTCCCGGTTCCACTGCTCCGGGTCCTGCATGTAGCCCTCATGGTCCACGTCCACGGAGTGGCCGGCGAAGATGGCTGTCGCTGTGGCAGTCATGATCGTTTCCCCCAAGTCTCAAGCGACGTGCGTCGCTTCGTCAGTCTCTCGTTCGGCCTCCCGTGCGCCCCCCTGGACGTACTGCGGACCGAGCTTCGGTAGATCACCACGCTGCTTGCCGCGCATCTGCATCTGCGGCGGCACGCCGGGGATGTCGTGACCCGGCAGCAGCATGTTCCAGTAGACCCACTTGAATGCCATCTTGCCCCAGTGGTTGATGCGTGCCTCCTTCAGGAGCGGCATCGGTCCCACCGTGAACGGGAACTTCCCGGGCAGCGGCTCGACATCGTAGTTGAAGTCGATGAGGACGGCCTTGCCGTCACCGGTTTCGATGAAGCAGTTGGCATGGCCGTCGAAGGCCGGCGCGAGCTCCTCACCCCTCAGGAACCGCTCGATGTTTTCCTCCAGCACCTCGGCCTCGAAATGTGCCACCGAACCGGCCTTGGAGGTCGGGATGTTCGTCGCGTCGCCCAGCGCGAAGATGTTCGGACTGCGCTCCGTCTGGAGCGTCTTCGGATCGGTGCGGACGAAGTGCATGTCGTCGCCGAGTCCGGGCGAGCGCTCGACGTAGTTCTGCCCGACGTGCACCGGCACGCTCACCAGCAGGTCGAAGTCGACGACCCGCTCGTCCCACGAGATGAGCTTGCCGTTGGGACCGTCCACCTCGCCCACGTTGAACTCGGGCTCGAGCTTGATGTTCTTCTCGCTCAACAGATCGCCGAGCGCCTTGGCGGCGACCGGTCGCGTGAACGCGCCGTCGAGCGGGGTTGCCAGCGTGATCTCGACCTTGTCCCGCATACCCTTCTTGCGGAAGAAGTCGTCGGCCAGGAACACGAACTCCAGTGGCGCGATCGGGCACTTGATCGGCATCTCGACCACGTTGAGGACGAGCTTGCCGCCCTCCCAGGTCTTCAACGCCTCCCCAAGTGCCGTGGCACCTTCCAGGGTGTAGAACTCGAACATCGTCTCGTTCCAGCCCTCGCCCATCAGACCGTCGGTCTCTTCCGGCGCGATCCGCGTTCCCGTCGCGATGATCAGAACGTCGTACGGCAGCGAGGAACCGTTGTCCAGGTAGACACGGTTCTCCTCCGCCTCCACCCGATCGATGCCGGTCTGGACGTAGTCGATGCCCGAGCCAAGCTGCCGGTCACGCGGCGCCACGGTGTCGGACGGCTTGTAGGTCCCGAACGGGACAAAGAGCAGGCCCGGCTGATAGATGTGCCGGTTGTCCTGGTCGACGACAGTAATGGAAAAGTCGCCGCTGCGAACTTCTTTCTTATGGACCTTGCGGAGGCGGTTGGCCATGATCGTGCCGGCCGTGCCCGCGCCGAGGATTACCACGCGCTTCACGATGCCCCCCATGTCGTAAGACCAAAACCGATCTGCGATCCCCCGACCCAACCCTTCCATCCTCACGAGACAATGTAATATCTAGTTATTTATATGTTATAATAAATTCCTGAAGGGTTCTTAAGAAGACAAGTGCTTTATTAACAGTTACTTACGGTGATTGCGACCGGAACGTCGCGATGGAATCCAAGGACTTCTTAGAGATTCTCGGGACCTCGGCACCCTCGGCCGGATATCCGACCACGAGCAGGAGGAAGGGGCGCTCGTTCGTCGGCCGCTCGAGGATCTCGCTCAGGAACCCCATGGGGCTCGGGGTGTGGGTGAGCGTGGCGAGCCCAGCATGGTGCAGCGCGGCAATGAGGAACCCCGTTGCCAGCCCCACCGATTCGGAGACGTAGTAGTTGTCCTGCCGTTCGCCCTGTGCGTTCACCCCGTACCGCTCGGCGAAGACGGCAATGAGTACTGGGGCGGTTTCCAGGAACGGCTTCTCGGCGTCCGTGCCCAGCGGGGCGAGCGCCTCGAGCCACGCGTCGGGCGCCCGCCCACCGTAGAACGCCGCCTCCTCGGCCTCGGCCGCCTGCCGAATCCGGCGCTTGACGTCGACATCCTCCACCACCACGAAGTGCCATGGTTGCCGGTTCGCGCCGCTCGGTGCCGATCCGGCCGTGCGCAGGCAGTCCTCGATCACTGCCCGTGGCACGGGGTTGGGTGAGAAGTGACGGACCGTACGGCGGCGGCGGAGCTCCTCGTAGAACTCGCGTGCCCGTCGCCGCATCTCGTCCTCCGGATACGACCGGTAACCGGAGAGCGGCTCGAGATCGGGCTTGGTCACTTCCGCCGGGCTGCAGTCACGACGATCTGCTCGACCGGCACGTCCTGGTGCCCGCCCTTGTTGCCGGTCTCCACCACCGCGATGGCATCGATCACATCCAACCCCTCGACGATCTTCCCGAACACCGCGTATCCGAAATCCCGGCTCCCGTGATCGAGAAAGTCGTTGTCGGCAATGTTGATGAAGAACTGTGACGTGGCACTGTTGACGTCCGATGTCCGCGCCATCGACAGCGTGCCGTGCAGGTTCTTGAGACCGTTGTCCGCCTCGTTCTTGATCGGTGGCCGCGTCGGCTTCTGCGACATGTCCGGCGTGAAGCCCCCACCCTGAATCACGAAACCCGGAATCACCCGGTGGAAGATCGTGTTGTCGAAGTGCCCGTCATCCACGTACTGCAGGAAGTTCTCGACGGTCACCGGGGCCTCGTTCGGATACAGCTCGATCGTGAAGTTCCCCTTGCTCGTTTCGAAGACTACCACGCGGTGCTCCTTGAGTTGAGAATCGATGGATCGTGGCCTGCACGATTGCAGCGTGCAAGGTACTACGTGCAACGTCGTTGCGGCGCAAGGTACAAAGTGTACGGTGCAAGGTACGCCCGTCCCGTCCTTCCCGTCGCTGTACTACCGCCCCTTCGGAAGCCCTCCCGTCACTCCGAGCACCCACCGCATGCAACGGTGCGCGAAGTCGACCGGTGCGCAGTACATCATCGGGCAGGCGCCGTCGATGACCTGGATGCCGTGCTCGCGTGCGAGCTGAACGGCGTCGGACGATACGCTACCCTCACCGAACGACCGATGCATCCACACGCGGGACACGCCGAGCTCGATGCACTCGCGCACCACGGCATCGGTGCCGGCGGGCGGGGTGGCCGCCACGACCGCGTCGACACCTCCCGGAATTGCCGCCAGACTCGGGTGGCACGGTCCGCCTTCGACGGTGTCGACCTTGGGATTGACCGCGAACACCTCGTGCCCGGCGTCGCGGAGTTTGCGAAGAATGAGATTTGCCGGTGCGTTCGGCTCTGTGCTCGACACCCCTGCGACCGCGATCCGGCGTTGTGCCAGGAAGTCGTCTACTATCTGCTCGAGTGTGGCCATCCCGTCCCCTCCAAACAGAGCGACTCGAACCGTGGTGCCCGCGAAGGCGGCGTGCAACGTGCGAGGTACCAGGCGCAAGGGGTCGACACACCAGCCCGCACCCTGTCCCCTACTCTCCTACCACCCTACCGCCCGAAACCACAACGGCCCCCGCATTCCTGCAGGGGCCGCGTGATGCGAACTGCTGCCGTAGCCCGTCAGGACTGGGGTTTGTGGCAGAGCCCGCAGTACTTGTTGTCGATACCCTCATGTGGTGCCGCCGCGATGTTCGGCATCTTGCCGCTGTGGCACATCAGGCAGTTGTCCTTGCCTTCGGCCGTGTGCTTCATCATGGGTGCCTCGGCCGTCTGCAGCGGTGACTCCGCCGCATGGCACAGCAGGCAGGAACCGTTGTCCCGGTCCGCGTGGTTCGCCGGGATGGCCTTCATGCCCTCCATCTTACCACTATGGCACATCAGGCAGTTGTCCTTGCCGTCTGGTGAATGGCTCATCACCGGCGGCTTGGCAGCCTCGTCCTGCGCCTGCGCGGCCGTCGGTATCGCGAGACCGAGTGCCAGCAGCGCGAGTGGTAGCAGTCGTACAATGCGCATCCGTTCTTCCTCCCCTGTTGATGGTACGACCATGGTCACATCCGGGACGCCCGTCGACGTCCCAGATCCATCTACCCCCAATACTGGTTTCCGATCCAGGGGCGCGCCACCCCCGAATCGGATTCATAGCCTCACCCGTCGTCATCACCGGGGATGTTTGCCCCGTGACACGCCAAGCAAACGGTTGGATTCTTCTCCCGCCACGTTTCGGCGTCGAAATCCGAGCCGTGCGGGTTGAACCGCGTGTGACACCGCAGGCAGTCGCTCTCGGTATGGCAGGCAACACACGACTCCAGGTTCTGTCGCGCGACCTGGCCGTGCCCCGAGATGAAGTTCCGGTTGCCGTCGTGATAGCCCGCCCCGATGTCTTTCCCGCCGGACACCAGCCCAGCCTGCCGGTGACAACTCTGGCAGAACTGGCCGGGGTTGTGACAGGTGCTGCACTCCGTCTGCCGGTTGTAGGACGCTGCCGGGTGGCCGGCCAGGAAGTCCGCCGGGTGATACCCACCCGCGGGCGAGGCTGCGTCCGGACGGTGGCAGTCGAGGCAGTCGGCGCGGACGTGACAGTTGGCGCAGGCCGCCGGTGACGCTGCGGCCTCACTCGCGTGCTGTTC
Organism: Gemmatimonadota bacterium; assembly: GCA_039586875.1. GTDB lineage: Bacteria > Gemmatimonadota > Gemmatimonadetes > Gemmatimonadales > GWC2-71-9 > JAOTVV01. The sequence goes on from JBDHJO010000125.1 coordinate 21,986, forward strand.
ACGCCACGCAAACGCGTGGGACGTCGGCGCCGGCATCTGCACGTGACACAACTCGCAGTCCGACACCGCCGTGTTCTGGTGTTCGGCGATGCCGTGGCACGACAGGCAGCCCTCCGTGTTGGCCCGTACCAGATCACCATCGCTCTGGTGGCACTGTGCGCACTCGAGCGCCGGATGTGCCGTGTGCGAGAACGCGAGCCCGGCCGGCGACGGCCCCGTGGGTGGGGACCAGTCGACGGTGCGCATCTGCTCGCCGTCGTGACAGGACGCGCACAGGCTCGGCTCGGGGTACGCCGACTCACCCGTTGTGATCCCGGCATGACACATCGCACAGTCGCCTGTGAGTGCCCCGTGCGTAGCATGATCGAATCGGTCGCCGGCCACACTGCCCGTCGGCGTTGCCGTCGGAGTGCTGGCGGCTG
>JBDHJO010000126.1:0-8484 GCA_039586875.1 Gemmatimonadota bacterium
GGAATCGCGTAAGTCCAACGGAGGGCCGGGGACTCGATCCGAAGGAGAGCAAGACTGCGTAGCAGCCGCAGCTCCTCCGAAGGACACCGAGGCGACCGCAGGTCGCCGCAGGTGAACCCCGATGCGGTTGCCCGCGGCGGTTTTCAAGTTCCTGCCGAGTTTCTTCTTCTCGCTGTTAACCTCTGCAATTAACTGTCAGGCTGGGCCATTACCGTCCTGAGCGCTTTCTTTCCTTTGCCTTCCTTTGCTTCTGTCCACAGCCAGACCTTCCCAGGACCTTCCCAGACGGTCGGGGGATTTGCGGAGCGGCCGTCCAGGAGCAACATTCAGTCCGACACCAGTGATCCCGATTCCTGCGCCAGGTCCGTGCAGCTGCCCCCCGAATGGAGACAGAGATGAGAGACGGCACCAAGTACATGAGACGCTTCGGACTGTTGGGTGTGGCCCTGATACTGCCGGTCGCGGCCCTGGCACAGGACGCAGGACAGCCAGACTCCGCAACTCTCAGCGACGCTCACGTCCGACCGTACTCGCCGTACGCGGGAGGTGCGATCCCGACGCGGGTCTTCTGGGGTGAGACGCATCTCCATACGGGCGTTTCCATGGATGCGGGGGCGTTCGGGGCTCGCCTGACACCGGAAGACGCGTATCGCTTCGCACGCGGCGAGGAAGTCGAGTCGTCTACCGCAGGATCGGTGCGGCTTGCCCGGCCTCTCGATTTCCTGGTGGTGGCCGATCACTCCGACAACATGGGCTTCTTCCCGGATCTCTTTTCCGGGGCTCCCCATCTGCTCTCGGATCCCACGGGCAAACGCTGGTACGATATGGTGCAGTCCGGTTCGGGAGGCAGTGCCGCACTCGAGATCATCGACGCGTTCTCGCGCGGCACCTTTCCCGAGGCGCTGTTCTACTTCCCGGATACCAAGCCCTACAAAGACCAGTGGGCCAAGACCGTTGCCGCTGCGGAGCGGTATAACGAACCCGGCCGCTTTACCGCGTTCATCGGCTACGAGTGGACCTCTCAGGTGCCGCCGGGCAACAATCTCCACCGTGTGGTTGTCTATCGCGACGGTGCCGACAAGGCGTTACAGGGGGTGCCGTTCACGACCTATCCACCGACCGGGAGCCGGCATCCGGAGGATCTCTGGGCATTTCTGCAGGGCTACGAAGACAGGACCGGTGGCGACGTGCTGGCGATCGCCCACAACGGCAATCTCTCGAACGGCATGATGTTCCCGCTCATCAACCCGGTCGATGACCGGCCCTTCACGCGCGAGTATGCGGAGGCGCGCGCCCGCTGGGAGCCTCTGTACGAAGTGACGCAGATGAAGGGTGACGGTGAGGCGCATCCGTTCCTGTCGCCGAACGACGAGTTCGCTGACTTCGGCACGTGGGACAAGGGCAACCTCAACCTGAGCGAGCTCAAGGAAGACGAGATGCTTGCAGGCGAGTATGCCCGCAGCGGTCTCTTGCGCGGTCTCCGGATGGAGGAGGAGCTCGGGGTCAATCCGTTCAAATTTGGAATGGTGGGGGCGACCGACAGCCACACCGGTTTGGCGACCGCCGACGACGACAACTACTTCGGCAAGACCGCAGCGATGGAGCCGAGCGCGGAGCGCCTGGGCCATCCGTTCGCGACCTTCGGTGACGTATCGATCATGGGCTGGGAGACGCTGGCATCCGGATACCAGGCGGTGTGGGCGGCTGAGAATACCCGTGAAGCGCTGTTCGACGCCATGGAGCGCAAAGAGACCTATGCCACCACGGGCCCGCGGATCTTCGTGCGCTTCTTCGGCGGCTGGGACTTCGAGGCCGCCGACGCGACCACCCGTCAACCGGCAGCGATCGGCTACAGCAAGGGCGTGCCGATGGGCGGCGATCTGCGGAATGCGCCTCCCGGCACGTCACCATCCTTCCTGGTGGCGGCACTCAAGGACCCGATCGGTGCGAACCTCGATCGCGTCCAGATCGTGAAGGGCTGGATGGACTCCAACGGCGAACTGCAGGAGAGGGTCTACGACGTTGCGGTATCGGATGGTCGCGAGATCGGCGCAGACGGACGCGCGCGCACACCGGTCGGCAATACCGTGGACGTCGCCAACGCCACGTGGTCCAACACCATCGGGGACCCAGAGCTGATCACGGTGTGGGAGGATCCCGACTTCGATCCGCGTCATCGCGCCTTCTATTACGTACGCGTGCTCGAGATCCCGACCCCTCGCTGGACGGCCTACGACGCCAAGTACTTCGGTATCGACGTTCCCGACGACGTGGAGATGGTACACCAGGAGCGCGCCTACACGTCACCGATCTGGTACACACCGTAACGGAAGGACGAGACTGACCATGCGGGCGACACAGACCTGGTCGCGATCCTTCGCGCTCAGCATCGTTGCAGTGATGCTGCCGGCCTCGGCGGCGGCCCAGGAGTACACCTATCCCGACAGCATGCGCCAGCGGCCGAGTATCTACTCGCCGTACGTCGAGCGGGCGGCCGCCGACGCGGACTTCGCCGAGGGTGTCTACTGGGGCGATACGCACCTCCATACGTCGTATTCGACTGACGCCGGCATGATGGGCAACACGTTGGGCCCCGAAGAGGCCTTTCGGTTCGCCCGGGGTGAGGAGGTCGTGGCATCGCATGGAGCTCGGGTGCGCCTGATTCGTCCGCTGGACTTCCTTGTCGTGGCGGACCACGCGGAGAATCTCGGGCTCGCGCCGTTCATCGCCGAGTCGAACCCCGAGCTGCTCAAGAGCGAGTGGGGTCGGATGGTCCACGATCTCGTGAAGGCCGGAGAATCCCGGGAAGCGTTCCAGACCTGGCTCCGCGACGCCGTGACCGCAGGCACGGATCCGATCAACAGTCCGCGGATGTCGCGTGCGGTCTGGGAGCGCGAGATCGCCTACGCGGACGCATACAACGAACCCGGTCGGTTCACCGCATTGATCGGGTTCGAATGGACCTCGATCGCCACGAAGGAGACACCGGGAAACCTCCACCGGGTCGTCATCTTCAAGGACGGGAAGGACAAGGTGGGGCAGGTCCTGCCGTTCAGCACGTTCGATTCCATCGATCCGGAGGATCTGTGGGCGTACATGGCCAGGTACGAGTCGGAGACGGGCGGTAGCGCGCTCGCCATTGCCCACAACGGCAACGTCTCGAACGGCCAGATGTTCGCCCTCGAGCGGTTGAACGGCGAACCGATTCATCGAGAGTACGCGGAGATGCGCAGCCGCTTCGAGCCGCTGTACGAGGTGACGCAGATCAAGGGCGATGGTGAGGCGCATCCGTTACTGTCGCCGACCGACGAGTTCGCCGACTACGGCACGTGGGACAAGTCCGATATTGCCGGTTTCAAGCCCAAAGAAGACTGGATGCTTCCGTACGAGTATGCTCGCTCCGCGCTGCAGATCGGCATGCAACTCGAGGAGCAGTTGGGGGTGAATCCCTACAAGTTCGGCATGATCGGCAGCACGGACGCCCACACGTCGCTGGCGACCACCCGGGAGGAGAACTTCTTCGGCAAGGCTTCGCACTTGGAACCGGCGGCCGACCGCTGGGAACACGTCATCATCGGGTCGCTTTCCGGCGATCCGAGCCTGTCGAGTTATTCGTACGAGTCGATCGGTGCTGGCCTCGCGGCGGTGTGGGCACGGGAGAATACCCGCGAGGGGATCTTCGACGCGATGCAGAAGAAGGAGGCGTACGCCACCACGGGGACGCGGATCGTCGTGCGCTTCTTCGGCGGCTGGGACTACGGTGCAGAGGAGGTCTTCCGGCCCGATGCGGTGTCGATCGGGTACCGCAAGGGCGTGCCGATGGGCAGTGATTTACCCGCGAGGCCCGAGGGACGGCGCGCCCCGGTGTTCATGGTCGGCGCCCTGAAAGACCCCTGGTCCGGCAACCTCGATCGCATCCAGATCATCAAGGGGTGGATCGACGACCGCGGCGAGCGCCAGGAGCGCGTGTACGACGTGGCGGTTTCCGACGGGCGCACGGTCGACGGTGACGGGCGCGCCAGAACCCCTGTGGGCAACACCGTGGACGTTGCGGATGCGAGTTACCTCAATACCATCGGCGATGCGGAACTGCGTGCGGTGTGGACCGACCCGGATTTCAACCCAAATCATCGCGCGTTCTACTACGCCCGAGTGCTCGAGATCCCGACGCCGACGTGGCAAGCCTACGATGCGAAGTTCTACGGGATCACGATGCCCGAGACGGTGCAGATGTTCGGCCAGGAGCGGGCGTACACCTCACCGATCTGGTACACACCGTAACGTGATGGCTTGAGGCAGCGGTGGGTCAGGCATGAGCTACGAAGCCTCGAGACTGCCGCCGCACAGGCTGTGGCAGCCCACGACCGCCACGTGGTTCTTCGCGGTCTTCGGGTTGTCACTCGCCTACGCCGTGGTCCGGTATCATCTCGCTGGCCCCGTCGAGTGGCGTCACTTTCCGCTCTTCATTCTGAACAAGGCCACCTCGCTGGCGGCCGTGATCCTCGTCGCCAGCTCGTACCTCATCGGCAAGGTGATCCGCTGGCACGACCACGACAAAGCACTGCGGCTCGTGGTGATCAAGTTCTGCGGTTTGATGGGGTTCTTCTTGGCGGGCGTGCACGCGTTCTTCTCGCTCGCGCTGCTGTCGCCTGCCTACTACGGCAAGTACTTCGACGAGGCAGGGCGGCTCAACCTCCACGGCGAGATCGCGATGAGCGTCGGCGTACTGGGGCTGTTCTGCCTGTTGGGGCCGGCCGTAACGACACTGCCGATGCTCCCCAAAGCGATCGGGGGGGTGCGATGGAAGCGGAATCAGCGACTCGGGTACGCGGCCCTAGCGTTCGTCGTGGTCCACTTGATCGCCCTCGGCGTGGAAGGGTGGCGAGTGCCGAGTGACTGGTACGCCGGCATTCCCCCGATCAGCCTCGTCGCCGTCGTGGCGGCCCTCCTTCCATTGCTCGTAAAGGGCAAAGTGGAGCACGACAAGTAGGAGCGAATTGTGACCGGAGTCGATCGGACGTGCCGAGGATGGGCGTTGTGGGTTGTGGCGGGCATGCTCTTGATTCCGACGGGCGTCTCGGCGCAACGCGGGACCGACGGGGGCATCGGGGAAAACGGCCGGATCGAGGGACGGTACAAGATCGTCCCCATCCCCTACGTGAACTACAACCGCTCGATCGGGGGAACGGTCGGCGCGCTGCCCCTGGTGATGTTCAATCCGGTGAGCAGCGACACCGTCTCTCCGTCCTCCATTGGCGGCGCACTCGCCATGTACTCCACCAACAAGACCTGGTTTGTCGTTGGGTTCGCCCGCGTGCATCTGGCGGAGGATAACTGGCGCCTCACTGGGGCCGGAGGTGCCGGGTCCGTCAACTTCCAGTTCTATCTGGACAACCCGATCAACAGTTGGGTGCCGTATAACACGCGCGCCGGTTTCGCGTTTGCGCAGGTCGAGCGCCGGATGGTCGGAGAACTCTACGGCGGCGTCAGCTACATCTACACGCGCTTTCGCAACACCTCCGAGCTTGCGCCTGATACCACCCTCACCACGACCCTGAACGGGTTTGGCCTGTCGGCATCGTTGGACACACGGCCCAACATCTACTATCCGCGATCGGGGTTCTTCACCAACGTCAAGTACTTTGGCTACCCCGAGGCGTTCGGCAACGACGTGACGTCCAGCACTGTGGATTTCGACTACAACCAGTATTGGTCGCTGCGACGCGAGACGGATGTGATTGCCGCACGGGCCTTCGTCGGGTTTGGGCTCGGTGACCTGGGCTTCAATCAGCAGTACATCGTCGGTCGCCGCAGCGACATCCGCGGGTACACTCAGGGCGCGCATCGCGGCAACTACCTCGTGGCCGCGCAGGCGGAGTATCGGTGGAATGTGTGGCGCCGGCTCGGGTTCGTCGGCTTTGTCGGCGTCGCCACCGTGCTTGAGTCGATCAATGAAGCTGACGACGGCACGTTGTTCCCCGGCGGTGGCGTCGGTGTCCGGTTCACGGCCTTCACGGACAACCACATGAACGTCGGACTCGATGCCGCTGTGGGCGACGGGGATTGGGGGATCTACTTCCGGATTGGCGAGGCCTTCTGAGGCTGTCGCTCCGGTCGTGCCCGTGCCGCCGCAGGTGGCGGCCTGAGAGGCGGTTGAGCACACGGTCCACGGCGACAATGTGATGCAAGACCTTCCCGAAACCTTCCCAAGTCCGGGGTAGGGGATCGCGTAAGTTCAACGGAGGGCCGGGGATTCGAACCCCGAAGGGCTTGCGCCCGGCGGTTTTCAAGTTTCTGCCGAGTGTCTGCTTCTTCCTGCGATCCTCTGCCGATCGTTGTCAGGCTGGGTCGAATACGCGTCTGAGGTTTCGCTTTCCTTTGTATTCCTTTGCTTCTGTTCGCAGCCAGACCTTCCCAACACCTTCCCAAGGATCGCAACTCCGATTGCTGCGTGACGCTCGGGCTTGCGCAACCCTCAGCTGGTTCAACCTCACCATTCCAGATCCACAACCCAGATGTCACTCTCAAACTCGCTGAGGGTGAACAACGCCCTTCCCTCAATGATCGTGTATGCGAAGAGACGGCCCACGTTCCGAGACGGATCGTCGAAGCGCACGACGACCCGCGGTTGGCCGCCTTCGCTGGGAATGGCATACAGCCCTCGTACGCCAGTGGAATCCGCCGCCGTGAAGTAGACAAGGCGACCGTCGATTGACCAATCGGGCCACAACAGATCCGTCAAGCCGGCATCTCTCCAGCCTAGTAGTCGTCGTTTGTCCCCTTCGAGGGTCACGATCCACAGCGCAGTAGTGTTGAGCGCGTGGTATGTCAGTCGCCGGCCGTCCGGCGACCAGCGCGCATAGAAGCCGCCGTGGGTCGTCGGAACCATCTGCGGATCGCTCCATTCGCCGCCCAATGAGTCGCGGCGCATGAGGTATACGGCATCTCCGCTTGGCTCACGTCGTGAGAACGCAATGCGTAGTCCGTCTGGTGAGAATGAGGGATGGAAGTCAAGGGCGGGACCGTCTGTCAGCTGAGTCTCGCCGCGGCCATCCGTGTCGATGAGGAACAGGTCACGGTCGCCCCTGCGGTGCGAATAGAATGCGACCTCGCGACCGTCAGGGGAGAAGTCCGGGGCCATGTCATCACCGGGATCGCGGGTGAGCCTCCAAGGCTCTCTCTCGTACAACGACATTACGTAGATGTCCTGATTCCCTTCGTAATTCGCATCGAACGCCAAGTACCGCCCATCCTTGGACACTCCGTGGTACTCGATGACTTCGTTCCCCTGGGTCACGGGTGTTGCCTCGGCGATCGACACACTCCCGGCTGCGGGGATCGCAACCTCCCAGATGTTCTGCCGGACCGTGAATCTCGAGTACGCGAGCACCTTTCCATCGGCTGATACCGAGATGGAGTGCGGGCTTGCACCGGTGGTGACACGCGCCGGCCTGTGTCGAGGACGTCCGGAGCCATCCAAGCCAACAGCGTAGATGTCCCGTGGACCGTCCCGGGTTGAGACGAACAGGAGATGGCGACTATCGGGCATCCAAACTGGGCTCGTGTTCAAAGACGTGGAGTCGTCAGCCACTCGGACCGGTTCTCCGTCATTCACGGCGACGACCCAAACAGAGCTCGGGCCGACGTTGCCCATGAGGCTCCGGTTGGTGGAATGGAGATTCCCCCGAACGTAGGCGACCAAAGTGCCATCCGGGGAAATCGTTGCGGAGTGCGTGCGGTCATCCACCGGTGCAAGCAATACTTCGCCGCCACCGTCGATCGATCCCAGGAGGAGACTGTCCCCTCGCCGGTAGACCAAATGCTCGCTCGAGATATCGAAAACGCCGGGACCGTGAACCGTCCTCGCGGGGCCTCCCCGACGCGGGATGAGCAGCGATGCGGCGCGGCCGCCACGCACAGGGTCCTCGGTGAACACGATGCTGCGTCCATCCGGCGTCCAGCGCGGCCATCGCTGTTGGCCAGCGCGGTCTTCTGTCAGGGCGAACGGCCGGCCCCCGCCGAGATCCAGAATGAAGAGCTCCGTCTCGCCGATAGGCCCAGCCGTGTAGGCGACCTCGCTGCCGTCCGGGGAAACCACGGGATTCCACTCAACGCCCAACGATCGAGTGATCTGCCGATCGTTCGTCGCGGTTACATCGATTGGACCCCGGGCCGTTGCCCGCACGAAGACGATAGCGACGATCGCCAACGCTGCCAGGGCAACCAGACTGTACAACGGCCAGCGCCGCGGTGTGTCACCGATTCGTCGCTCGATCGGCCCTGTCGCCAAGGCGCGCGGTGTGATCGTCTCACTGAACTGTCCTGCCGTCGTGAACCGATCTGCCGGCGCCTTCGCCATGGCGGTCACGATGGCTGCCTCCACGGCGTGGGGCACCGTCGGCCGGATGGCTGTCACCAGCGGCGGTGATGCCGCGAGGTGTTGATGCACCACGCTCTCCACCGTCGGGCCTGTGAACGGCGGCT
>JBDHJO010000127.1:0-8539 GCA_039586875.1 Gemmatimonadota bacterium
CCTCGAGGCGCTTCAGATACCGCAGCATCTCCGTTTCCGAGTGATATCGGTTGAAGCACGCATGCTGCAGATACGGTGAGGTGCGCTGCAGTTGGTCCGGGATTCCGGTTGGGGACTCATCGGCGAGCGCGCCGACATCGAACGCAACCTCTGCGTCGAGATTGAAGACGCGGACCAGTTCCGCGACGTCCTCGAGGGACGTGGTCTCGTCCAGCGCCACACTGATGTGCGTTGGCGACAGCGCTCGGAGGTTGATCCCGTGGGCCACGGCAGCCTCGTGTACTGCGGCCGCACGCTCGGCGTCCATCTCGATCGTGAGCAACGTCTCGTGGCTCAGCGAGAGTCCGAGGCGGCGCAGGGCCGCGGCGAGGGTGGCCGTCATCGCGTGCACCCGGTTGGCGATCCGGCGGATGCCGTCGGGCCCGTGATACACGGCATACATCCCCGCCATCACCGCCAGGAGGACCTGCGCGGTGCAAATGTTGCTCGTCGCCTTCTCACGACGGATGTGCTGCTCACGCGTCTGCAGGGCCATCCGGAGCGCCGGTCGACCCGCCCGATCCTGCGACATGCCGATGATGCGGCCTGGCACGTGACGCTTGTACGTCTCGCGGGTAGCGAAATAGGCCGCGTGCGGTCCGCCGTACCCCATCGGAACGCCAAACCGCTGCGTGTTGCCGATGGCGACGTCGGCTCCCCACTCCGCGGGCGGGACCAACAGGGCGAGGCCGAGCAGATCCGCTGCCGCCGTCACGATCGACTGCTCGGCATGCGCGCGATCGCACATCGCGCGGAAGTCGTCGATGTTACCCTCGGTCGAGGGGTACTGCACGAGCGCGCCGACGGTGTCAGGTCCGAACTGGAACGTCGTCGGGTCGCCGAGCTCAACCGTGATGTTCTGCACGGCAGCGCGTGTCTGCACGACGGCGATCGTCTGCGGGTGGCACCGTCGATCGACGAGGTAGACGGGCCGCTCGGTGCGCTTCGCACCGACGAGCGCCATCGTAAACGTCATGGCCTCGGCCGCCGCGGTCGCTTCGTCGAGCAACGACGCGTTGGCGATCTCGAACCCGGTCATGTCGGTGATCATCGTCTGGAAGTTGAGCAGCGCTTCCAGTCGGCCCTGCGAGATCTCGGCCTGATAGGGCGTGTAGGCGGTGTACCAACCCGGATTCTCCAACACGTTCCGCTGGATGACGCCGGGTACGATGCAGTCGGAGTACCCCATGCCCAAGTAGGAACGGAAGACCCGATTCCGTGCTGCGATCGTCCGGAGGGCTGCGAGGGCCTCGTGTTCGCTCTTGGCCTCGGGCAGTGCCAGCGGCCGATCCAACCGGATGTCCTCAGGTACGGCGGCGTCGATGAGCTCATCGAGCGACTCGTGCCCGAGGGTCCGAAGCATGGCAGTGATGTCGTTGGGGCGCGGGCCGATGTGACGGCGTACGAAGGCATCCAAGCCCGGTACGCTGGCGGGTCGTGCGGTCATGGGCGTTACCCTATGTGCGCGAACGCCCCGGGATGGGCCCCGGGGCGTCTCGACTGGTTCGTTTCGTGTGCCCCGGCCGGCGCTCGGTTACTCCCCGATGTGTTGGGCGTAATCGGCTGCCGTGAGGAGTTGCTCCAGGTCATTCGGGTTCCGCATCCGGAGTTTGATCATCCAGCCTTCGCCGTACGGATCCCGGTTCACCAAGGCTGGGTCCGCTTCCAGGCCTTCGTTGATCTCCACCACCTCGCCGGCGATCGGACAGAACAGCTCGGACACGGCCTTCACGGCCTCAATCGTGCCGAACACGTCCATCTGGCTGAACTTCGCACCTACCTCAGGGAGGTCGACGTACACGACATCGCCCAGTTCACCCTGGGCGTAGTCGGTGATCCCGACGACCACGACTCCGGCGTCCTCGTCGGGGCGCAAGTACTCGTGTTCCTCAGTGTAATGCAGGTTGTCGGGAAGCTCGGACATAGGTGGTTCCACCGGTTGAGGACTGATTGGCGAGGGTAGGTTATGCGGCCGCCATCAGCCTGTCAACCGCGGTTTGCGGGCGGGAAGAGGTCCGTGAGGTGCGGGGCTTTCGCTTGGGTTCCGGCGTACCATTCGCGACCCGGTCCCGCGGGACTCGGGCGGGTGGGGTCGAACGCCATGCCGCAGGCGGTGCGTGCCGGGTCGCGGCGCCAGGGTCGCACGTCGAGGGCGGCCACGATAGGGGGGCCGGGGTCCGACGGCGCGGTCGTGATGTAGTGGATGGGCGGAGTGATCCGCGCCGCTGCAGCTGCCCGACGAGTCCAGGTGTGGACTGCACGGTGATCCGGGTCGCCGTTCCCGCCATCGGGTCCGAACGTGAGGATCGCGTGCGGGCGAATCCGTTGCATGAAGCCGACCAGGGCGGTGATTGCGCGCTGATCGTCGGGAGCAATCGAGCCCGGACGTTCCAGTGCGACCGCGGTCACTCCGGCGGGTGCCTCCGGCTTCCCGGTCGCGCTGACCAGATGTACGGCAACACCTGCGTCGACATATCGCGCCAACGTCCCGGCGATCAGCCGGCCGTCGTCCGGATGCGCCGTAACGGCGAGGAGGACCGCATCAGGTGTCGTCTCCGCTCGCGCCGCTCGACCCCGCAAATCGGACCACGCCGCACGGGCGTGCGACTCCAGGTCGTCGAGGCTCGCGTCGTTGTCCAGTATGACGTGACTACGGGCACGCTTCCCGTCGGACGGGAGCTGAGCAGCGATCATCCGAGCGGCGTCCGTCGCTGCGAGCCCCCGCTGTTGGATCAGGCGTTCGCGGCGGACCGGTTCGGGCGCGTCCACGAGCACGATCACGTCGAAGTCGTCCGGGTCGAGCACCTCAAAGAGCAGTGGGATGTCGTTGACAACGATCAAGTCGCCGCGCCGATCCGCCTCTTCGAGGAGCGAAGCGCGTCGTGCGCGCACCGCGGGATGCACGATCGCATTGAGGTCGGCACGGGCCGCATCGTCGTCGAACACGAGCCTGCGGAGCTTCGCCCGATCCAACTCGCCTGACGGCAGGAGTACGGTCGAGCCGAAACGGGACTCGATAGCCGCGAGCACCGCCCCCCCGGGGGCCTGGACGTCGCGGACGAGGTGATCTGCATCGATCACCGTGGCGCCCCACGCGGCAAAGTGACGCACCACCGTCGACTTGCCGCTGGCGACGTTGCCGGTCAGGCCAACGGAGAGCATGGTCGGGCCGAACCGAGCAACCCGTCAGAGCAGCTGGGTCTGGTCTTCATCCTTGCGGGGTACTTGATGGCAGTGCCGGCACCGCGCCTCGTAACTCTCGCTGCCGCCGACCATGATCGTGGGCGAGTCGTAGCGGGCCGGTGCGTTGTCGATGAGGCGTTGGTTGCGGCTCGCCGGGTTGCCGCAGCGCACGCAGATCGCGTGGAGCTTGTCCACCACCTCCGCAATGGCGAGCAGTTGCGGCATCGGGCCGAACGGCTCGCCGCGAAAGTCGGTGTCCGTCCCCGCCACGATCACGCGGAGGCCACGTCCTGCGAGAGCGGTGCAGACCTCGACGATGGCGGGATCGAGAAACTGCGCCTCGTCGATGGCCACCACCTCGACATCGGGGCGAAGCTCCCGCACGATCTCGGTGCTGGAGTCGGCCGGTTCCGCCTCCACCGAAACGCCGTCGTGCGTCGTGACCTTGTACACACCGTACCGATCGTCGAGATGCGACTTGAAGACCTGCACGTGCTTCTTCGCGATGATCGCCCGGCGCACACGCCGAATGAGTTCTTCACTCTTTCCGGCGAACATCACGCCGGCAATCACTTCGACCCAGCCCGGACGGGTGCTGTGTATCATCGGTCCTGATCCATCCTCTCCCGTTGAGGGGAGGCTATCGCCCGCGCCGCCGGTCGGCAAGCGCTTGCTTATTCGCGCACGCCTCCTTACTTAGTAGCCAGACCCAGTAGACGGCATTCCTGGAAATCGACCACGGTGATGGCACCGACCGGTACGAACTGCAAACCTATTGGCAACAAGGGGGTAGCGGGTGAACAAGACGGAACTCATTGACGCGTTGGCGTCACAGGCTGGCCTGTCGAAGGCAGATGCAGGACGCGCGGTCGAGGCGCTCTTCGGCGACGACGGCCTCGTCGCGGGTGCGCTGCGGAAGGGCGATCGGGTGCAGATCACGGGATTCGGTACGTTCGTCGCGCGCAAGCGCGAAGCGCGGCAGGGCCGTGATCCGCGCACGGGCGGCACCATCGAGATCAAGGCGGCCAATGTCCCGGCGTTCAAGGCCGGTCAGGCGTTGAAGGACGCACTGAACTAGTTCAGGCCGACACCCGACGACCGCACCGCCACGTCTCCCGACGGTGGCGGTGCGGTCGTCGCTCGTTTACCGGCGATCGAAGCGTGCCGCGACCGCCCGGCCCTTGAGGTTGATCCCCGTCAGCCCCCGCACGGCCTTCTCGGCCGACTCGGCTCGCACCTCCACCAGCGAGAACGTGTCACGTAGATCCACCCGACCGATGTGATCCTTCGGCAGTCCGACGGCATTCAAGAGTGCCCCGACGACGTCCCCCGGCCGCAACTGATCCCGCCGCCCGGCTTCGAGCCGAATGTGTGCCCAGAGCGCGATGTCAGGGGTCGGGGTGGTTGCCGTTCCGGCGGTGCCGGCCACGTCGACCAACGCAGCCGCGACGAGAGCGGGATCGAACTCCTCGAACAACGGGCTCAAGGCAAGCAGATGCTCATTGAGGCTCTCCGCGGTGATGCGCTTACGCACCGCCTCCTGCAGCTCCTCCCGCCAATCGCGTGCACGGCGCACCTCGCCCGTCAGTGACATGGCGGACATGGACTTGACGAGGTGCTGGGCGTACGCGAGTTGATACGGTCGCAGGAGCACCAGGACCCGCTCCGCGGACTGCTGCAATGCGGTGAGAGCCTCCGCCGACGGGAGATCGGCGGCAACGGCCAAGTCGACCGGCCCCGTCTCGATGTCGGCGCCGACGGGGACGCCCGGGTCACGACCCTCCCACCGTCGATGCCTCGCCTCGGACGGATCCCAGACCACCGTCGATGTCGGGCGCAATTCATCGATGGCGGCCTCCAGCATGCCGGCGAGTGCGGTGCTTGCTGCGATCCCCGTTCGGACCGCGGGCAGTCGATTGGCAGGCACCGGCGCGGCCATCACCGCAGGCGCTCGGTGGGCATACCGTGCCACGAAGTCGGTGATCGGGCCGGGGTCGCCCGTGACGATGATGCGCGCACTCGTGCGGAGCTCGCCGAGAATCGCCTCGAGATCGGCCGCGCGGTCGAGCGCAAAGTGCACCTCGGGCCAACACACGAAGACGTGCGCGACCTGCGTCGGGTCGATGGCCGAGCGACCGGCCAGCCCAGTGGCCATTGCCGGCGTCGCCACCAGCGTGCGCACACGCTGTTCGCGGAGCAGGCGAGTGGTGTGATCGATCCCCGTGGCAATTCGCGCGGGTCCAAGCGCTGGGACCGCGGTGATCTCGGCGTGGAGGTCGAGCGCGCTGAGGCGCTCGGGTACCAGGATGACCGTCCGCAGACCCGGCGAGGTATGCTCGGGCAGCTGCTCGAGCAATGGACGCAGCGCCCAGGCAGCTGGGGGTGCGACATAGAGTAGTGGTTTGCCGGTCGACAACGCAGCACGGCTCGCCGCGTCGAACTCCGGCGCAAAGGTCCAGGACACGTCACCCTCGGTTGTCAAAGAATGGTGGTTTCGCCTTCGCAAGGATGGTAGTTTGGACTCCGAAGCGGCGCAACGGGCGCGGGTTTGGCCTGGCGAGGTGGTCGGATGCCCCGGTGGTGGAACAGGTTGCAATCGAAAGTCTACGGACGCGTGCCGCGTATCTCGGAACGGTTCGGCCGGCGCATCGGGTCGTTCGACGAGATCCCCGTCCCACCGCTGGCGACACCCCGGTGCCTCCTGGCCCAGGCGCGCGTTGCCGTGGTGACGGCCGGTGGGATTCATCTGGCGAGCGATGAGCCCTTCGACATGCACGATCCCGAGGGGGATGCGTCGTTCCGCGTCGTGCCGCGCGGCACGGACGCGGCACAGCTGCGGATCACCCACGATTACTACGATCACACGGCAGCCGATCGCGACTACAACTGCGTGCTGCCGCTGACGCGTCTCGAGGAGTTGGCCAGGGCAGGCATCATCGGTGAGGTCGGGCCACGGCATATCGGCATGATGGGCCATCTCTCCGGAACCCAGCTCGGCACGTTGGTCGACCGCAGTGCTGAGGCGATGGCGGACGTATTCGTGGAGGACCAGGTCGATCTCGTCCTCGCCGTACCGGGATGAACGACATGTCACCGGTCCGTGGGACTGGTTGCACGGGTGGTGGAGGCGCGGGGCATTCCGACGGTGACGGTATCGGTGGTGCGCAGCATGACTGACGCGACGCCGGGGCCGCGGAACGTGTTTGTGCGGTTTCGTCTCGGCCAGGTCTTCGGAGAACCGAATGCGGTCGCGCAGCAGCAGGCCGTGCTGCGCGCAGCCCTCGAGAGCGTCGATGATATCACCGCGCCGGGCGGAACCCTGGAGTTGCCGTACCGATGGAAGCGCGAGCGGTACCCGCCTCCGGTCGGTGTGGGCGGCTGACACGGTGATCAGCAATTTGGTGATCAACAGGAGAGGCGTGGTGGGCACTCGCGGACGAGGCTGGCGGCATCTAATGGTGGCAGGCATGCTGGTCGGTGGTGCCACCGACGCGGGCCACGCCCAATCGCGCGTCAGCCCTCGGGACCTCGGTGTGCCCCTCGGCGTGCTCGCGCCCGGGGACCTGAACGCCATCACGGACGTCGCGGGTGTGCGGGTCGGTCACGTCACGATCGTCGACGACACGGTCGTGAATACGGGCGTCACCGCGATCCTTCCCCACGCAGGCAACCTGCGCCAGGAGACCGTGCCTGCGGCGATCGTGGTGGGCAACGGCTATGGCAAGCTCACCGGCATCTCGCAGGTACAGGAGCTCGGTGAGCTGGAGACACCGATCGTGCTCACCGGCACGTTGAGCGTACCCCGTGTCGCGGATGCCGTACTCACGTACGTGCTCGGTCTACCGGGTAACGACACCGTCCGCTCGGTGAATCCTGTGGTGGGTGAGACCAATGACGGGCTGCTGAGTGACATCCGACGCCGGCCGGTGACCGAACGGCACGTGCTCGACGCGATCAGCGGAGCGACGAGCGGTGTGGTGGAACAGGGGAGTGTGGGAGCCGGGCGCGGGACGATCGCGTTCGGATGGAAGGGCGGGATCGGGACGTCGAGTCGAAAACTGCCCCCGACGCTCGGCGGGTGGACGGTCGGCGTGCTCGTGCAGACCAACTTCGGCGGGGTGCTCACGGTTGCTGGGGCGCCGGTTGGTCGGGAACTCGGACGGTACTACCTGCGGGAGGAGTTGGACGAGGCGGCCGTACCGGCGACGGATGCGGGGGACGGCTCCATCATGATCGTGGTGGCGACCGATGCACCGGTCGATGCCCGGAATCTGGAGCGGCTGGCGGCACGGGCCCTCACGGGATTGGCACGCACCGGCAGCGCGATGACGAACGGCTCCGGCGATTACGTGGTGGCCTTCAGTACGGTTACGGTCGAGGCACTCCGTGCCGTGGTTCCGGTGCCCAACGAGGACATGAGTCCGCTCTTCCAAGCGGTCATCGAGGGAACGGAAGAGGCGATCTACAACTCGCTGTTCCTCGCGACGACAGTTCGGGGGCACCGCGGTGTTGGGGAGGCGCTCCCCCTCGACGAGACGATGGCGGTGCTCCGCACCCACGGGCTCATCCAGTGACGGCGCCGGGCCGCCTCTCTCGGGCCGTCGCCGACCCCTCATCGACGGCGCTGGACCGTGTACGAGCCGACGTGGCCCGCCGGGTTACCGCCGGCGATCCCGTGGTGGATCTGAGTGGCGATGGTCCGACGCGGACGTTTCCGCGGAGCGTGGCCGAGGCAGCGATGCGGGAGTGGCGGACCGCAACCGACCTGCGCCGGGACCCCACGGGCAGTCTCGACGTGCGTGCGGCCATCGCCCGCCATCTGTCACTGCTGTCCGGCGGTCGGCCCGTCAACGCCGACCACGTGATCCTCACGCCGAGTCCCGGGGTGACCGCGTTCGCGTCCTGCGTGGCGCTCTTCGAGTCGGGGGACCATGTGGGTGTTGCCTCGCCGGCGCCGTCATCGTGGGACTTCTTCCTTCGGCTCGCCCGCGCGGTGGCAGTCCCCGTGCCCGGCGACCCCGAATGGAGTTTGAAGATCAGCGTCGACGATGTTGCACGGGTCAGTGATGCGCGGACGGCAGGACTGGTGCTGCACTCTCCGGCGAATCCCACGGGAGCCGTCTACACCAGATCCGAACTGAAGGCGCTGTTGGAGTGGGCCGCCAGTCGGGACGTATGGGTTATCGCGGACGAGACCTACCGACCGTACCATTACGGGTCCGGTCCCGCGCCGTCCGTGCTCGACCTCCCGGACGAGTTGCTGCGGCGCACGGTTGTCGTGACCGCGGTCGGATCACCGGGGGACGGTCTCGGGGCG
>JBDHJO010000128.1:0-8427 GCA_039586875.1 Gemmatimonadota bacterium
GGAAGGGTATCGGCGATACCTCGAGAACGGCTTCCGTGATGCCTGGGGATTCCAGGGGGTACCGATGCGCCTCAAGCTACGCAAGCGCAGACAGACGCGTCGATGACCGTGCCAATCTGGCTGGTCATCGGCTACCTCGCCGGTTCGATCCCCACGAGCTTCCTCGCGGGGAGGCTGGCGGGTGTCGATCTCCGCCAGCATGGCTCGAAGAATCTCGGCGCCACGAACGTGTACCGAGTGCTCGGATGGCGGTACGCCATCCCGGTGGGCATCGTCGATGTGGCAAAAGGGGCGGTGCCCGTGGTGTTTGCCGCGCGGCAGACGTCGGTCACAGAGTGGTTTCCGCTCCTCGTCGGATGTGCCGCGGTTGCCGGGCACGTGTTCTCGTTCTTCCTCAAGTTCCGGGGGGGCAAGGGGGTGGCAACAGCCGCTGGCGTCGTGTTGGCCCTAGCACCGGGTGCTCTGGGGGTCACGGCGATCGTCTGGGTGCTGGTGCTCAAGACCACCGGCTTCGTTTCCCTGGCGTCGATGCTCGGCGCCATCACCTTTCCCGTCGCCGTTTTCCTGTTGATGCCGGATGCGACGCACGTGTTCTGGGCAGGTGTCGCCCTCTGCGTGTTTATCGTGTTCACCCACCGCGCCAACGTCGGCCGTCTCGTTGCCGGGACCGAGAACCGGTTCGGCAAGCGCCGTCAGGTTCCCTCGGAGGGGTCCTGACATGAGGATCGGGGTGGTGGGAGCCGGCAGCTGGGGTACGACCCTTGCTGACCTCTTGGTCACGAATGGGCACGAGGTTCGGATCTGGGCTCACGAACATGAAGTGGTGGAGTCGATCAACCGCTATCATGTGAACGCGTTGTTTCTGGCCGATTCGCGGTTGTCCGAATCGCTGCAGGCGAGCAGCGATCTGGAGTTCGTGGCTGACGGTGCCGAGATGCTGGTAAGTGCGGCGCCGTCGCACGTCGTGCGGGACGTGATGGGGCGGCTCGGGGGGGCGGGATTGGGATCGCAGGTCGAGGCGATCGTCAGCGTCTCCAAGGGATTCGAGGAGACGACGCTCAACACGATGACCGACGTCCTCACCGAGCTCTTCGAGGGCGTGCCGGTGGTGGCGCTGTCGGGGCCCAGCTTTGCGCAGGAAGTGTACGCCCGGCAGCCGACAGCCGTGGTGGCGGCGTCGGCAACGGCTGCGGCGGCGACCCTGACGCAGCAGACGTTTTCGTCGAACCGCTTTCGTGTCTACACGAGCGACGATCCAGTGGGGGTGCAGCTGGGCGGCGCGCTGAAGAATGTGATTGCCATTGCCGCCGGGCTTCTGTACGGCTTGCGTCTCGGTCACAACGGACTCGCTGCACTCATGACGCGCGGGCTCGCGGAACTGACGCGGCTGTCGCAGGAGCTCGGGGCGAAGCCGCGCACACTGGCGGGTTTGGCCGGCATGGGCGACCTGATACTGACGGCGACCGGCGCGTTGTCGCGGAACCGCGCGCTGGGCATCGAGCTCGCCGAGGGGCGAAGTCTCGACGAGATCCTGGCGAGTCGCCGCACGGTGGCGGAGGGTGTCCGCACGGCACGGGTGGCGGTGGAGTTGAGTTCGACGACCGGAGTAGAGCTGCCGATCGCACACGAGGTGGCCAACATCCTGTTCGAAGGGAAGCGACCCGATCAGGCGGTCAGCGATCTCATGGAGCGGGAGTTGAAAGCGGAGCACTGGCGATGACGGCATCCCAGCCTGTCCAAGAGTTCTTTTCCATCGGCGACGTGTGTCAGCTGACCGAGCTGAAGCCGCACGTCCTCCGATACTGGGAAAGTCAGTTTCGCTTCCTGAATCCGGCAAAGAACCGCTCCGGCAACCGCGTGTACCAGCGGCGCGAGATCGAACTGATCATGTTGGTCAAGCACCTCCTGTACACCGAGAAGTACACCATCGAGGGCGCCCGGCGACGGATCGAGCAGTACCGGCGTTCGGGTACGCTGAAAACGGAGGCACGATTCGCGCTCCAGCGGGAGACGATCGAGAATCTGCGTGCCGAATTGCGGGCCGTGCTCGATCTCCTCGAGGGCAAGACACCCGTTGAACCTCCTTCTGAGTAACGACGACGGCATCTTGGCGCGGGGCCTCGAGGTCCTGGCCGATGTCTGTCGTCCCATTGCCTCCGTCACCGTCGTCGCACCGGATCGGGAGCAGAGCGGGTCGAGCCACTCCCTGACCCTCGGCCGCCCCTTGCGCGTGACTCGACGGCAGGATGGGTCGGTTCAGGTGGACGGCACGCCAACCGACTGTGTCCTCCTTGCCCTCGGCGAGTTGCTGACGGAGCGGCCAGACTTCGTGTTCTCGGGCATCAATCACGGACCCAATATGGGTGAGGACGTACTCTATTCCGGGACGGTTGCGGCTGCCATGGAAGGGCTGCCGTTCGGCGTGCCGGGGGTGGCGTTCTCCTTCGCGGGCGACCACCTGGACCTGCTCGACACCCAGCGGGATTGGCTCGAGCGCTTGGTCCGGACGGTGATCCGGGTCGATGGCTTTCCGCGCGAGACGCTGCTCAACATCAACCTGCCCCCAATCCCCGGCGATCAGATCAAAGGGATCCGCGTAACGACCCTCGGTAATCGTGTCTACTCGGATTCCCTGCTGCGTACGAAGGATCCCTGGGGTCGGCCAGGATACTGGATCGGCGGCGGCCAGATCAGTTGGTCGGGCCGTGAAGACTCCGACTTCCGAACGGTCCGTGACGGGTATATCTCGGTCACGCCGCTGCATATCGATCTGACCAATTACGAGCTCCTTGAAACGGTGCGCTCGTGGGGACTCGGCGAGTGATCGACACCTGGGGCGGCTATCGTACCCGGCTGGTGGAGACACTCCGAGACCGCGGGGTTCGCGATCTCGCGGTCCTCCGTGCCTTTGGCGACACACCGCGCCACCTGTTCGTGCCGGAAGCACTCCGACAGCGAGCGTACGACGATGCCGCGCTCCCGATCGGGTTTGGACAGACCATCTCGCAGCCGAGCACGCAGGCGGCGTTTCTCGAAGCGCTCGCGCTGCGCGGAACGGAGCGCGTGCTGGAGGTGGGGACGGGATCGGGGTATCAGGCCGCGCTGCTCTCGATGCTGGTCCAACATGTGGTGACGGTGGAGCGCGTGCGGGCCCTGGCCGATCGCGCCGCCGTGGCGCTCGAGGAAGCGGGCGCGGCAAACGTGCTCGTCGCGGTCGGCGATGGATCGCTCGGGTGGCGCCCGTCCGCTCCGTACGATGCGATTCTCGTGGCCGCGGCAGGCCCCACAGTCCCGGAGCCGCTCGTGGCGCAGCTCAAGGTGGGCGGGGTACTCGTGTTACCGGTGCAGGCGCCGGACGGCACGCAGGAACTGGTCAAGCTCGTCCGGGGTGTCGATGGGCTCGAACGCGAATCTCTGGGCGACGCGAAGTTTGTCCCGTTGCTCGGCAAACACGGATTCAGTGAAGGGTAGGGCTGGTGCTCGCGACCGTGGTCCACTGGCTGACAGAGACGATCTTCGTACTCGGGTATCCAGGTATCGTCGCCCTGATGGCGATCGAGTCGTCGTTCTTTCCATTCCCCAGCGAGGTCGTGCTGCCCCCGGCAGGGTATCTGGCGGCCCAGGGCAGGATGAATGCCTTCCTTGCGTTCGGAGCCGGGCTGCTCGGGAGCGTGATTGGGGCGCTGTTCAACTACTACCTCGCCGTCGCGTTGGGCCGGCCGCTGCTGCACCGGTTGGTGCAGCGGTACCACCGGTACCTCCTGATGCGGGAGTCCTCCCTGGAGAAGGCTGAAGCCTACTTCCGGCGCCACGGCGAAATCTCGACCTTCGTCGGGCGGTTGATTCCGGTCATACGCCAACTCATCTCCGTGCCGGCGGGAATCTCGCGGATGCGGCTCGATCGATTCGTGCTGTACACGAGTATCGGGGCGGGGATCTGGTGTGCCGTGTTGACCGCGATCGGCTATCTCGTCGGCCGGAACGCCGGCATGGTGTCGGGCATCGACAGCCTGATCGAGAGCCCGGAGATCAGGCGATACACGGGAATCGCGGCGCTCGCCCTCTTGCCCATTCTCGCGATTGTCGTCGCCGTCTACGTCGTGCGGATACGGAGGAGCGAACGACAGTGACCCGTGGAGGGACAGAGGAGGGGCAGGCGGCAGCGCGATTCCTGGTATCGGGGAGGGTTCAGGGCGTCGGATTTCGATGGTGGGTGGCCAGGGAGGCGATCGCGGTGGGCGTAGCTGGCTGGGCGCGAAATCTGGCCGATGGGCGAGTAGAGGTGGTAGCCCGCGGAGATCGAACTGCTCTGGCGACGCTGGAGCAGCTGCTCGGGCGTGGCCCACGGATCTCGCGTGTTGACAATGTGGAAAAATTCGATGCTCCACATGATCTGAGCAATTGTAAGTCATTTGATATCAAATAGTTGTAGGACTCCACAGCCATGCAGTTTCGACCGCCATCACGGTGCCGGTTCAACGGTGTGACGCGCCGGACGCAGGCCATCGTTGGAGAGTGCCGCCGCGCTTGGCAGGAGTGTTATTTGGTACGAGCGCGGGACTCTGGGCCTCACGCTGTGGCGGCGCGCCGCACGAGGTTGGAGAAGCGCCTGTGCTCGGTTAGTTTTCGCCGTTTCTCGGGCCCCTGTAGCTCAGTGGATAGAGCAGCGGTTTCCTAAACCGTTGGCCGGGTGTTCGAGTCACCCCAGGGGCATGTTGGCACGGGCGGGTCGGGTGGATTCGCCGTATGCTGGGGCGGTCGCCATTGTGAAGGGATAGGCATCTGAGGCATGAACAAGAGCGCGGATAGAAATCAGCAGGTCGTGGAGTCACAGGACCCGGCCGAACGGTTGCTCGGTTGGGTACGGAAGAACCAGCGGCTTGTGGTCGGTCTGGTCTCGGTGGTCGTGATTGTCGCGGCCGGTGGGTGGTTTTTCCTCGAGTATCAGGGTCGGAAGGAAACGGCGGCGCAGCAGGCGTTGGATCAGGCCCGTTTTGCCACCCGGACGGGGAATCTCCCTCTGGCAGCGACGGATTTGAGTCGGTTGATGGAGAACTACCGTGGCACGGCAGCTGCGAGCGAGGCTGTGATCCTGCTCGGTCAGGTGCGGTTGCTTCAGAGTGAGCCGACGCTCGCCGTGGCCGAGTTGCGGGCAGCCATCGCGGCCGGGGTCGATCCGCAGTTTGAAGCGGGAGCACACGCGCTGCTCGGGACCGCATTGGAGAACATCGGGAACTTGAGCGACGCCGCGCGCGAGTATGAGCGCGCGTCATCCGCGGCTTGGTATGACTTCCAGCGAGCGTCCTATCTGAACGATGCCGGGCGCGCGTATGTGGAGGGCGGCGACACGACAAATGCGTTGGCTGCGTATCGCCGTGTGGTGAGCGATTTCGGTGAGGAGCCCGCCGCGCTCGAAGCCCAGGTCCGTATCGGGGAGATCGAGGCCGGCTTGGAGGGTTGAGGCCCGGCTGGGCCGCGTCCCGCAGTTGACGAGAACGGCGGGAGATCGCATCGGGCACGCGATCCCCGCCGTTTCATCTGCCACACGTCTATGTCGTATAAGATATGGTATGTTAAGTACACATGCACAACGATGTGGAAATACCATCACGGCATGTCTCCCCCACCCATCTAACCCATTGTTGCGTAGGTGCTTCCGCTATCCCTGGTGAGGTGTTGCTCGGGGGCGCCACGCGTCGTGGCGGGACAGCAAGGCGGTGTTCGTTGTCCGAGGATGCTTGAGCGCCACAAGCGGGCGTCAGCTACTCGAAGTGCCCGAGGATGGCCCGGTAGACCAAACGGCCCTCGCCGGTGAGGGTGGGAGCCTCGAATTCGCCGTTCCCCGGACCGGTGTCGGAAACGGACAGGATAGCTCCCGATTGGGTCCGAAGGGTGATTGGAAGGTGCCCTGAGCCACTCGCCACTAACGCGGCGGCGGTGGCAACCGCGCCGGTGCCGCACGCGAGCGTCTCGGCCTCGACGCCGCGCTCAAAGGTGCGCATAGCCCAAGTGGCATCCCCCGCAGCCGCGACGAAATTGACGTTCGCGCCATCCGGTCCGAGTGCCGGGTGCGATCGGAGTTCCCTGCCCCGTTCCATGAGGTCGTACCGGTCGAGGTCATCGACTTGGATAACGAGGTGCGGTACGCCGACCGTGGTGAAATGCACGGTTGCTTCGCCCAGGCCGAGCACGATGTCGCGCGGGGAAATCAACCCGGACGGGCGCGGTACCTGGATCTCTGCCCGCTCGCCGGGACCCTCAAGGCAGCGCCCGCGGACGGGCCCGGCGTCCGTCTCGAGGATCAAGCCGTCGGCAGGTGCGAGTTCCAGCCAGGCTGCGAGGCGCGTCGCGCAGAGAGCGCCGTTTCCGCACAGGCCAGCGCGGAGGCCATCGCGATTGAAAAAGTGGTATCGCACCGCGCCGGGTGCGGACCCCGGTGCAATCACGATCAGGCCGTCCGCACCGATCCCCATCTGCCGATGGCATATCTTCCTGATCCGGTCGGTATGCCACATGTCCACGGGCGCGGTGCGGCCGTCGACGAAGACGAAGTCGTTCCCTGACCCGGACATTTTGAAGACCACTGTGCCGGCCAACGTGCGGGCGTCGCTGGTCACGGGATTCTCCATGCGTCTACAGGCGCCGGAACAGGGCTTTCAAGCGAAGTCGCCACACCATCCAGATGGCCTCACGAATGATCGCACCCGACATCTTGCTCTGCCCTTCGGTCCGGTCAACGAAGACAATCGGTATCTCCTTGATCCGAAAGCCGCGGCGGGCGGCGCGCAGGCTCATCTCGATCTGAAACGAGTATCCGTTTGAGTGGACGGCGTCCAGGTTGATCGCTTCGAGCACGCGGCGACGGAAGCACTTGAAGCCTCCTGTGGCGTCCCACACTTTGAGCCCCGTGATCAAGCGGGCATAGATGTTGGCGCAGTAGCTCAAGACCAGCCGGGGCATCGGCCAATTCACCACGGTGACCCGTCCGTCGAGATAGCGGGAGCCCAGCACGAGATCGGCGTCGGCGACGGCCGCCAGGAACTCCGGCAGGTGCGTTGGATCGTGCGAGAAGTCCGCATCCATCTCGAAGATGTACTCGTACTCCCGCTCCAGCGCCCACCGAAAGCCATGCCGATACGCGGTACCGAGCCCCTGCTTGCCCGACCGATGGACAACATGGACACGCGAGTTGGCGCCGGCGAGCTCGTCAGCCAGTTCGCCCGTTCCGTCCGGCGAGTTGTCGTCGATGACGAGTACCTCGATGCGCTCGTCTTTCGCGAGGACCTGCGGGACGATGACGGGGAGGTTCTTCGCCTCGTTGTACGTCGGGATAATGACGAGCGCTCGATCGTCAGCCACGGTGCCGCCTCTGTCGGATCACGGGAACACCAATCAACAGGATGGTAACGAGAAGACTGACGACCGTGATCAGACGGCCCCGGTCATACGCATCACTGGCGAATTCGAACCGGAGTTCGGAGGTGCCGGCGCGCACCGGCACGGTGAGCATGGTGACATTGCCCCGGGCGATCGCGACCGGTTCGCCGTCGGCCCATGCACGCCAGCCCGGATAGTAGTTCTCACTCACCACTGCGTAGGCGTCCTGCCGGAGACGGGGGTCGAGCCGAATGGTCATGGAGCCGGGCGCCCATGCGGTTACCTGCGCCTCGGTCTCGAGCGCGGCGGGTACCTCCCGCAGGGGCTCGGGTTCGATGCCGGCGTCGGGGGCGAGTAAGACTACGCGGTCCAGTGGCAACGGCGACTGGGGGTTTGCAAAGTTGGGGACAGCCTCCTCATCTGGGCTCGTGATGGCGCCGGGAACGACGCGGGCGTACGCGACAGGGTCCCGGCGAGCCAACAGGTCCGCAACACCTCCGCGGGCCGTCGGCACGGACGTCATCACGGTGTCGAACTCCAACGCAAGGTCGGCGTACGCCGGAAGCTGCGCACCTAGGTCTACCCCGCTTGGCAGGAGCACGTACTGGACGGCGAAGAGATCCCAGAGGCGGCGCCCGGTGAGCAGGTACCGCCACTCGTTCTTGCCCCCGAGTAACTCGTTGAAGTGGTGCAGTTGGTTCCCGTGATGCCCGAGGATCTGCGGGATCCCGAACGCCATGAGCGATGCGCCCGGGTAGGTATCGACGCCAGTGTCGGAGAGATCGATCACCCGGTACGGCAACGCCGTTTCCTGGAGCGTGCGCGTGATGCCATCACCAGCGAACAGCGCCTCGCTTGGCGGCTCGGAGTACGTCCAGAACGGGCGGGCGTTGAGCCAGAGGTCGCTGCTGACGATCAGCGGGAGCGCGATTGGGAGCATCCACGAGGGCCCACCCTTGGCCCGGTGAAACCAGGCCACGATGCCGAGTCCCAAGAGCGCCAGCCCACTGGTGAGGGCTCCGGTGAGTATCGATGCGCGGGCCGCCTGCA
>JBDHJO010000331.1:0-2006 GCA_039586875.1 Gemmatimonadota bacterium
GAGGCCGACGAGGTGGTCCCGTGACCGTGTGCGACGCGGGGAGCGCGCCAGGTAAACGAGCAGTGCGAGGTTCTTCCGCCAGAGCAACTCCGAAGGCGGGTCCCCACCATCGACCGTCACCTCGACGGGGCCGAGGAGTCGATACCGGATTACTGACATAGATCGGTCCACAGTTGGAGCGCTTCGGCGCGGGCGGCCGCGAGGGTTGCGTCGGCGTCCGCCCAGGTTGAGACGACGAGATCGAGCCCGCGGCAGACCCGCGTGCGCATCCGGCGATCCGTGGGCAGGCGAGCGAGTCGGAGACGCGCGTAGTTGGCCAACGCCCAGTCGATCTCACCAGCTTGCGCAGCGGGTCCCTCGGCCCACCCGCGCAGATCACTGTTCTCGTACCAGATGAGCTCTCGCTCTGGTGACCCGCCGATCTGTTCCTGCCAGCGTGCCCGTTGGAGGAAGAGGGCGGATCGCAGGAACGGCTCGCGGGCCTCGTCGGCTTGGTGGGGAAGGGTGGCCCCGGTGATCGCGATCGCCCGTTCGGGCCGGCCGAGCGCTTCTTCGTGCAATGCCTCGATGAAGAGGATGAGGTCGTCACGATCCGGATGCTCGAGTCGGAGGCGCTGCAGCCGCCGCTGCCCCTCCCCGGGATCGCCGCGCCGATAGGCATCGACCGCCAACGTCCAGAGGGCGGCCGCCCGGACCGACGGCTGCGCGGCCATCTCCCGCAGCGCGTCCCGCCCCTGCTCGGCCTCGCCTCCGTCGAAGCCCTCGAGCCCGAGCGCATGGGGGAGGACGCGCCACTGCGCGGCCTGCAAGGCTGCCTCCGGAACGCCACTCACGTGGGCGATCGAATCGAAGGTGGCCAGTGCGTCTCGGATGCGTCCGATTGCCACCAGTGCCATCGCCCGTGCCTCCGACAGATGCACCCAGAGCGCGGGGTTGCCGGCCAGCGGGCTCGCGAGCAGGGCCTCGGCGAACCACGCCTGTCCCGGTGCGGCATCGAACGCGAGGCCGAAGCGCAGCCACCGCAGGAAGTCCATCAAGGCCTCGCCGCCGCCTTCGCCCTGCGCGAGCATGGCGGCTCGCATCGCCGCGCGTCTTTCGTCCGGACCGAACCGCTCCGTGGCCGCGAGCTCGAGGAACTCGACGGGGATCGTCGCGTCCGGCCGCTCACTCGCGCGCAGCCGGCCAATCAATTCCTCGGCGGCCGCGGCATCGCCGCCGCGAATGGCTGCCCACGAGAGCAGCAGGAGGGCGGGTCCCATCGTCGGGTCCCGGTCCAACGCCGCGTGGAGGACCGTGCGCGCACTGTCCAGCGGGATGCCCGCCAGCGGGCCGCGATGAAAGAGGTCCTCGCCGTACATCAACCACGGGTACGGGTCTCGCGGGAACTGCGCGAGCACCTGCTCATACTTGTCCAATCGTTCCTGTCCGAACGGCGTGCGCCAGATGTCCAACAACCGGCGGTCGATCTCCGGGAGCTCGTCTCGATGATGGTCGTAGAGGCTGTCGAGGTCCGGTTGGAAGGAGACCCGCAGCCACCGCCGGGCATTCAGCCGCCGCCAGTGCGCCCAGGTGAACGTTGGATCGATCGTGAGTGCTGCCGAGTAGAGCGAATCGGCCCGTTCCATATCCTGCACCCGGAACGCCTCCTCACCTTCGAGGAAGAGATCGATGGCCTGGGCCGGCGTGCCCTCGAGTTTCGGCTGGCACTCGTACTCGAGCTCAGCGGGCTCGACCGCGCGCACGATCTCGTAGCCCAGGCGGCAGGCGATGTCCGTCAATCGATCGACGGTGCCGGTGACGGCGCGCACCGCCGTCGGATTGCCCTCCCGGTCGACGAGCGACACGGTGATGGTCAGGCTGTCGTCAGCCGCCAGGACCGTTCCCGCCGCCACCATCTTCGCCCGCATTCGGCCGATGGCATTGGGATCCAGCGTCGATGCGGTTGCCGGCGCAACGGAGATGAGGCCGGGGTTGGACGCGAGATACGTGTACGTGAGGTTTGCCAC
>JBDHJO010000332.1:0-2168 GCA_039586875.1 Gemmatimonadota bacterium
CATCCTCGGCTGGGTGGGGATGGCCATGGGCAAGGTGGGGCACCTCGCCTTCGGGTGGCCGACGTGGGTCGGGTTGGTCGTGCCGACGGTCATCACCGCGCTCTACACGCTTGCAGCCGGGTACTGGGGGGTCGTCATGGGCGACTTTCTCCAAGGCATCGTCGCGATCTTCGCGATCGTGTTGGTGTCCCTGGTCGGCCTCCACGCCGCCGGCGGACCGGTCGAGGTCACGACCAGACTGGCCGACATGGGTGGCGCCTGGCGGTTGGACCCGTTGGCATTCACCGGGTGGCTGAGTGGCGAGTTCCCGGTGGTGGTGGCTTCGGGATGGGGACGAGCATCGATTGGTATGTCGAAGCCCAACGCATTCAGTCGGCGAAGACCGTGCGTGACGCGAGCTATGGGTTGTGGGCGGGCGGTGCGGTCACCCTCGTCCGCAACGGATTCTGGGCGGCGTCCATCCTGGCGTTCTTCGTGATGCTGCCCAACATCCCGGATGCGGCCGATTACGAGTTGGGCTGGTTCCGCTTGGGCTTCGAGCTCTTGCCCGCCGGGTTGGTCGGGGTGTTCTTCGCTGCGATCCTCGCCATCCATCTGTCGACGATCTCCAGCCACCTGAATCTCGGCGCGCTGTACTTCACCCGCGACTTGTTCCAGCGCTATCTCAAACCCGATGCCGACCAGCGGACGCTCGTGTGGGTGGGGCGGGTCGCGACCGCTGTGCTCCTCGTCGGGTCGTTCTTCTACGGCCTCATGATGGAAGAGATCACGCAGTGGTTGATCTTCGCGCTCTGGTTGATGATGGCCGGCATCTGGCTGCCCAACATCCTCCAGGTCGTCTGGTGGCGCTTCAACGCCTGGGGGTATCTGTCGTCATGGATGGCCAATCTCGGTGTCTCCTGGTTGGTCGTCTGGGTGCTGCCGGCGTTCGGCGTCCTGCCGGAGCTTCCCGAGTACGTGCAGTTCTGGCTCCTGATGGCGCTGGGGGCATTGGTCTTCGTGCCGGTCACTTTCCTCACACGGCCGGAGCCGATGGAGCATCTGGTGGCCTACTACGTGATGACGCGCCCGCTCGGGTGGTGGGCACCGGTTCGCCGTGAGGCCGAGCGGCGCGGGTTGCTCGCGCCGGAGCTCGCTCGGGAGGCGGCGCCGCGCCCGCTCATTCGTCGCACGTGGACGCCGGAGCAGGCGGACGCCTGGAGCCGGGAAGATTGGATCGCTATCGTGCTGTCGCCTATCGTGTTTGCATTGGGGATGGTGGGCGTGGCCAAGCTGCTGTTGCTCCAGCCCAGTGGGATCACGTGCACGCTGGGGGCGGTCCTGTGCGCCTTCACCGTCTTCTGGGTGATCGATCCGAAACTGCGTGCCGTCTCGGCGGACTACGAGGCGAAGCAGGCTCGGTACCTCCAGCAACTCGAGCGGCGGCTCCACCTCGAGTACGGTGACCGCCTCGACATGCCGTCCGGCACGGAGGAATGACGTGGATCGCGGCCTGGTAACCCTGATCGGTATGAGCATCGCGTACGTTGCGTCGCTGCTCGGCATGCTCCTGGCGTTGTGGGCCTGGCGCCGTCGCCGGCGTGATGAGGGTGAGGGGCGACAGTGATGCGCGCAGTGATCACGGTGCTGCAAACGGCAGCGGGAACCCTCCCCGCCGCACCCCCGATCGACGGGTGGGTGTGGTCCTACGCGGTGCCGGCTGCGCTTCTCGCGGTCGCGGCCGGCAGCACGTGGATGCTCTATCGCCGGTTCTCCCGCTTGGAGGACCACGAGGACCGCGGAGGGCACGAGTAACCCCTAACTCGTTACAAGTGAATACGTTCCGTGAGCCCCACACCCGGGCGTCTTTTCGTTGCACGGTTCTTATCCCCCCCGGGCTCGGGACGTGATAAGTTAGAAATCTGCCGCGTGCCGACCGAAGGAGGCCGAGTGGCTGATTCAACGCGGGGGGATCGCCTTCCCCGCATTGCCGCAATCGACGTCGGGACCAACACGATCCGCCTGGTGGTGGCGGAAGTGAGTCCGGACGGGACCTATCGCGTCCTGGACGAGGAGCGATCGATGACGCGACTCGGGCGCGGGTTGTACGCGCGCGGGCAGATCGGTCGTGCGCCGTTCGACCGATCGCTGGAGGCCTTGTGCAAGATGCGGGCGATCGCGGAGGGGTT
>JBDHJO010000007.1:0-34949 GCA_039586875.1 Gemmatimonadota bacterium
GATGACGTCGGCGAGGTTCAGCACTGCGGCAACGGCGGTGCCGGCGACGAACCCAAACTGCACGACGGTCGTCAGCCATGCCGCTTGCACCTGTGTGAGGCCCCACATCCGCTGAAACTCCTCGGCGACCGCGCTCGCCGAGAACCACAAACTCATGCCGAGGAGCTCAGCGACGGCGAGGAGCGCCAGTACGACTACGGCGCGCCGCCCACCTTCCGGCGCGGCGTGGTCCAACTCAGCCACCGAGTGCTTGACGGAGGGCAGTTGCCAGACTGGTGAAGTCGCCGGTCAGCAGGCCACGCCACGTCTCACCCACCTGCCGCAAGCTGAACACCGCCAACGTCGAGATGGGCATCCCTTGCATCGTCGTTGTCGAGCGATAGACGACGTACGCGGTGTCTGCCTGCACGATGTGACCAACGGGCTCGATCACGGCGCGCCGTGATGCATCCTCGAGCGCCGGCACGCGCTCGCCCATGAACCGCAGAAAGTTGATGAATACGGTCGTGTCGGTCAGGGCCCGCGCTTCACCGAGAGTGCGAACCCCGAGGAACTGTTGACGGAAGTCGTCCGCCTCGGGCAGCCGTGACTCGAACAGCGGGTGCAGCAGCTCGCGTAGCTCTCCGAATGCATCCGGATGCGTGAGTCGTGCGATGCGATTCCAGTCACGCTCCCGCATGGCGTCGAGATACTCGAGCGTCACGGACTCGGGCGTGTCGGCGATCAGGGCGGCGATCGACAGCACGAGCATGCAACAATGCGCGGCAAAGCGTCCAGGTATGTGACACAAATTGGTGCTTGTCATGCGGTTGGTGTGGTGTGCGGCGTCAGTGGCACTCGCGCAGCCAGAAATTGACCACGGTGAAGGTGTGGCCAAGGGCGCACACGTACATCCCGGCAACGTAGAAGTATCCAGCGAGGTCATAGTTCGTCGTGTGCCACGAAAAGCCAATCAAGAAGAGGCCGACGAGATACCACGCCAACGCCTTGGCTACCGTCCGACGGATGATCTTTCCCCAACGCCGATCGGCGGCATCCTGTGCTGCCAAGAGCTGTCGTTCGCGCGCAACGCGGGCCGGCGGCAACGTCAGCAGCGGAGATGCGTGGTGTTGCAGGATCATGGCGAGCGCCTCCCGCGGGATAGGGGTTCGCCGCCTTATGCAATACCATCGATTCAGCAGCCGGGCGCAAGGGTGTCTCGCCACCGACCCGCAGCACTATTCGTGCAGATCTCGAACGGCCTATTCGGACCCCTTCTTCGGCCGGAGATAGCGCCGCATGGTCGGACGAGTCGGAGACTGACGCGCAACCTCGCGGAACCCGGCAGCGCGGAACGCCGACACCAGGCCGTGCCAGGCGAACACAGGGGCGAGCTCTGCAGCGGGATCGACGGGATATCCCTCGACGATCGTCCCACCCCGCCTCCGTACGAAACGGACGGCGGCTTCGAGCAGTTGCCGGGTGAGGCCTTGCTGTCGATGCGATTTCGCGATGAAGAAGCACGTGATGCACCACACGGCCTGCGTGTCGATGCGTCGCATGACGCGCGAGCGATCGAGAGCGGGATAGTCGTCACGTGGGGCGACGGCGACCCATCCCACAGGCACGCCATCCTCGTACGCAAGGAGGCCGGGTTCGGCTCCGGCGCGCACGAGCGCGCGCATCGCTCGTTTGTTGTCGGCGCCTTTTCCCGCGTCGAAGTCCCGCCGGGTGAGACGGAGCCACATGCACCAGCAACCGCCGCAGGCGCCGCGCTCACCAAAGAGGCGCTCGAAGTCGGGCCAGCGGTCGGCCGTCAGCGGATGAACGCGGATGGCCATGCTCCACTCCGATCCTGCGTGTCTACGTCCGTTCCCGGTAGAAGATCTTGTTCACGATCTTCCACTCGCCGTTCACCTTCAGCAGCGACATGTAATCGGTAAACGTCGTCCCGGGATAGTCCAGCACGATCTTCGCGGTGGCGGCATCTCCCGTGATGTCGATCTGTTCGATCCACCTATGCCGCTCGGATTCGTTCGGTGCCGGCTTGCCGGGGGCACCGGCGATGTATTCCTCGCTCGTCCGCTGGGCGAGCGCCCCATCTCGCACCCAGAACAGCTTCGCTGCGGGGTGGAAAGCCTGTCGAAAGTGCTCGGGCAATCCGGTCGCGTGACCCTGAAGGTAGTGCTCCAGCGCAGCCCGCACGCCCGCCTCCTCCGACGACTGTTGAACAGATGACCAGCCGATCGATGCTGCGGTTGCCAGGCAGAGGATGACAGTACCGGAGAGAGCTTTCTGCATGTGAACTCCTCGCGAATATCACGCATTATGGCGCGCACGGTAGCGCGACGCTACGGTTGCCAGGGACGGTGTCGCAGACCTTCGAGTGCATGGCCTTCACCCTCGCCCCGTGTTGCCTCCCGGGAGGTGAGGTCAAACCGATCGCCGGGGGCCAAGAAGTAGAAGCGGCCCCAAGAAGTAGAAGCGGCCGCCTCCCTCGAGCTGCGTGCCGACGTCATAGATGGCGACGTAACCGGAGCCCACGACGATGAACGCGTCACCTCGGACGATGATCGCGGTGTCCTCGTCGATCCCGATCCCCAGCAGGTGGGGATGCGCTTCGATGACCTCGATCAGATCGAAGTGCCGGTTGCGCTGCAGAAGGTGCTGGTCCACCGCGGTGTTCTTCAGAAAGCCGAATCCCTCTCGGTGGCTCCCCATCATGACGTGATTGTCGCTGGTGTCCCCGCGGGCGAGGAATGAGCCCTGGATCGTTGCCCCCGCCGAAGACCCGCCGATCACCCCGCCACGATCCAGGAGCCGAGCCAACGCCTCCTGGGTACGCGTGCCCAGGTACGCGTCTGCCAGTCGCCACTGCCGCCCCCCGGAGATCCATACACCGTCTGCATTGTCGAGCACACGAGCGAACGCATCGGAATCCGCTTCTGCCCGGTCACGGGTATGCAACAGCGTCACGTTGGTGGCTCCAGCACTGCGGAGGCGCGTCAATCCCTCGTAATCATCCGCGAAGTCATCACCCTCCTGCGCTGTTGGGATCACGACAATGTGTGCGTCCGGCCCGCCTGCGCGGTAGATGAACTGCTTCAGGATTACGGGGTTGTGAACGCCGCCGCCCGCGAGAACGAGCGTCCCGTGTGCCGGTCCCACCTCCTGGGCGTTGCCATCGCGGACCACACCGAGTGCGATGAGCACAAGCGCCAGGTACCGCGGCGCTTTAGTCGTGATGATCCGCCGGCTTGAGGTGCTCGGCTCCGGGCAGCGTCCCGACCAATCGCTGTGGGTCGTGGATGAGGATCGGAAGGTGCTGGGGGCAAATCCAAAGGTCGGCGCCGCGGTATTGCAGGTGCACCAGCGGTGTCTGGTCGTCCTGGCGCTGGCAAGCCAGACAGGCCCGAGGGGGTATGGTCATGTGCAATCCTGGTTCAGATGAACACTATCGGTGGCGGGCACTCAGGCGAACTGCCGTTCCCACCAACCGACGCTCCAATAACGATCGAGCTTGCGTCCGGCTTCGTCGAAGGTGCCGACGTGCCTGAATCCCAGCGCTTCGTGGAGCGACACAGAGCCGGGGTTGGGCAACGCGATGCCGGCATACGCGCGGTGCACGTCTGCCCCTTCGAGCGCCTCCAGCAACGCGCGGTACAGGCGAATGCCAATGCCCCGGCCCGTGTGGTCCGGGTCGAGGTAGATCGATGTCTCGACCGACGTGTCGTACGCCGGCTTGTCGCGCAGCGGTACGCTGCACGCGTATCCGGCAACCACGCCTTCGTCGTCGGCGACGAACAGGCGGTAGCGCCCGGTGGGATTGAAGAGACGGAACCAGGTTTCACGGGTCTCGGCATCGAACGGTTCCGTGTCGAACGTGACGTGAGACTCGAGGATGTAGTGATTCAATATGGCAATCAACTGCTCCAGGTCGTCCCTCCGTCCGGGTCGAATCTCAGGAGGTGCCACGGTCGCCCTCCTCGTCGTCGGTTTCGATATCGAGTGCTTCGCGGGCGTCGGTAAGGCGGTCCTCGTGGACGAGTAGCGCGATGCCGCGCACACTGCGGCCGAGGTGCCCGGGTCCAAAAAGGCCGACGGCACCCCGCTGATCGATGCGTGAGCTGATGCCGACACTCTGCAGGCGGCCCGCCGCCATCTCGGCTTCGTACATGGCACCGAAGGTCTCGACGACCGTCCACCGATCACCCATGACCATGTCTCCCGCTAGTGTTGGTGGTTGTGCCGCCGAGGGGCCGTGCCCTCCGCCGCGTATCCACGAAGCCGGCGATACCGATCGACCTGCGTGTTGGTGAGGATACCCTGCATCGTGAGATGTGCGGACAGGTGAGCGTATCGCAGCGACCCTTGGAGCATGCCGATTTCTGTCGTGAGTGCAGCCAGGTCGGCGGTGCTTCCCCCACCGTTCCGGAACCATTCGTCGAGTCGCGCTTCGGCGGCCACGATCGCCTGGCCAAGCTCGATCGCCTCCGCTTGCATCGCACGGAAGAGCGTCACGGTGCGAGCACGCTGATCCGCCGACAGCTCGAGGGAGTCGGCCAACTCCAGCACGTGCTTGGGGCCCGGGAGGCCATTCAGCTCTGCGGCGAGGGCCAGCCCCATGCCGGCTCCAGACAGGTAGTCCTCCAGCTGTTCCTCTGACAGCGCCTTGATCCGACGGTCCTCCAGACCTGCGTAGGGCGACTGTTGGGCCACGGTGCTCGCCAGAGGCGTGACCATGAGGATTGCTCCGAGAACCAGGCGCGCGCGCCACAGACTCATCTGCACGGCGGTGCTCAATCGTCCAGCAGGTACTCGATCGTGCTGACCACCCGCACGGTCTTGAACAATTGGTTCTGCTCCTGCACACCCGGCGCCTGATCCCGGGGGAGGATCACGAAGACGCCCTGGTTGGCGCGCCGGATGCCACGGATGTCGCTGTTGGCGTCCTCTGCGAACTTCTGTGCCGCAGCCCTCGCACTGGCTGTCGCTTCCCCGATCATCGCGGGCTTGAGCGCGTTCAGCCCCGTAAAGAGAAACGTCGGGCCGCCCGGTCCCCACTCCTCGCCCGATGACAACACAACGCCGGCGTCGACCAGGTCCCCGACGCTCTGACTCGCCGCGAAGACCCTGTCGGGATCGTCCGATCGCACCATCACGGTCTGCGTAATGATGAAACGATTGGGGCCGACATCGCCACCGTACTGGCGGGCATACATGTCGGTTACCCGCACGCCCTGAATCTCGGCCTGACTGGTATCGATGCCGTGCCGCGCCAGGAATACCAGAATCTGCGCCGTGTTGCGGGCAACGGTTGCCTGGGCCTGCGAGAGATCGTTCGCGCCCACGTTGAGTCGGAGCGGCCAGAGCGCGAGATCGGCTTTAACCTCGCGTTCCGCGACACCCTTCACGGTGACGAACCGGTCCGCACTCCGCGCTTCCACGAAGCCGTGTCCGATGAACCATCCACCCACCGCAAGCCCGACGGCGACGAGCAGCGCTGCGCCACTATTGCGATCCTGCGTCATTCCGTTGCTCTCCGATGAATGCTGCACTGTGAACGGTACCCGGTACGGCGGGCCACGTGCCAGGGGGACGGACACTCACGGCCTGCTCTCCGATCTGCCGGTACGATAGAAGCGGATATCGACTTACTCGACGGGGGCCAGGCTCATTCGTGACGGAGTGCGTCGACGGGCTCGAGCTGGGCAGCGCGCCACGCCGGGTAGGTCCCGAACATGACACCGACGACAATCGCGGCCGCGAGCACGACGACCACCGTGCTCACGCTGAATCCGGCACGGAAGGGGATGTCCGTGATGTGCCTGACAATCGGGACGAAGGCAAATACCGCGCCAAAGCCCACCGCCAGTCCGATGACACTCCCCGCCCCGGATATGGCAATGGATTCGACCAGGAACTGGAGCAGCACATCGCGGCGTCGAGCGCCTGCCGCTCGTCGCACCCCGATCTCTCGGGTGCGCTGTGCGATCGACACGAGCAGCACGTTCATCACCCCGATGCCTCCCACCAAGATCGAAATGCCGGTGATGGCTCCCATGATCAGCTTGAACAGGAGCACCGCGCGTCGTGACTGTGATACCCGCCATTCATTGGTCGCGATGTCGAAGTCGTCCGTTGTCCCGAATCGCCCCGTCAACCACGCATCGAGGGTATCCCGCACCGCGGGGACATTCTCAATCGCCGCCACCTTGATGCCCAGGGCCGGCGGCGTCGCGGGCGACTCCAGGACCCGGGAGCCAAACGGTACGTACACGCGGGATCCCGTTCGCCGCGAAGGTGTGAGAATGCCGACGACGCGCAGAGTGCCCTCGTCGATGGTGACGACTCCCCGGTGGAGGGCGAGAGGGTCGCTTGAATCGGCGAGTGCCTCGGCGAGGGCAAACGAGAGCACCGCCACGTCCAGGGACGAGTCCACATCTTCGGGCGTGAGAAAACGCCCCACAGCAACGGAGTCGCCCGAAACCTCGAGCGCATTCGGCAAGACGGCGGTCAGGATGACTCCCTGGGATCGTCCGGTTGGAGCGGACACCTCGGCTCCCCGCATCGCGCCCAGCGTGACGGTGGCTGCGCGACCGAGACGCTTCTGCAGTGCCTCGACATCGGAGGCCGCAAATTCCGGGATGGTTGCCTTTCGCACCGACACGCCGTCGATACGCTCGATTGCTCGGGGCGTTGCAGTAATGAGCTGTAGGTCGGTCGTCGACTCGATTTGCTCTCGCGCGGCCTCCTCCAATCCATCCCCGAGTGAGAGAATGGCGACCAATGCGGCCACGCCGACCACGATGCCCAGCGTAGACAGAAGCGTGTGCAGCGGGCTGCGGCGGAGCGTTTGCAGGCCTACAGCCAGCGCGAACGGCACTCGGCCGGACCATCGGTGGGAGGGGGCGGACCTGCGGCTCACGTCTGCGCTCCAGGGTATACGACCAGGGGATAGCGGGATCCTCGGGTACCGACAGGCTGCATGCGGACACCCGACTCAGTCAAGACGTATTGCACGGGCTCGAGGTTTCGTCGCGCAGAATCAGAGATCCATCGCCGCCGCTGCCCGTTCGAACTCCTGAGGTCGAACGTAGAGCACGTAGCCGTAGCTTCCGCGGCCGTCCGTGACACCACTCGACGCATACACCCGCACGCCGGCTCGACCAAGGCGCTCGTGGATGCCGGCGAGTGCGCCCAACTCGTCGTCTCCCTGCACGAGCAAGGCATGGTGCGGACCGTCGAGAGACAACTGCGCCTTACCGGCCGCACTCTCGAATTTCCCGCCGTCCTCGGGAAATAGGGTGAACTGTGTTCGTGACGGCCCCATGGGGACGGCGACCACGGCGAGCAGGTTGATCCCGAGCTCGGCCAACTGGGAGAGGATGCGATATCCCGCTTCGGTTTCGTCACCGACCGTGGCATAGAAGTAGTCGACCTTCCGAACAGTGAGTGCCATGGTGCGTTCCTTTCGGGTCGTACGCAGGCGTGGAAGGTGTCGAGCGAGTGCTTCCTCCTACGCGTAGAAGATACGTGCCTGGGGGGATTTCGGCGCTCGCTGGACGGGCCGAAAGCGAAGCTACTGTGTCGGATTACGGAGCCCGGAGTTTGTCGAAGAACGTGCTGCGGACCTTGGCGACTTTCGGTGCGACGATGACCTGACAGTACGGCTGGGTCGGGTTGCGTACGTAATAGTCGTCGTGATACCCCTCGGCCGGGTAGAACGTCTCGAGCGGGGTGATCTCCGTGACGATCGGTCCCGACCACAGGCCTGCAGCGGCAACACGGTCGATGACCCGGTGCGCTTCCTCGCGCTGCGCATCGTTGTGTACGAAGATCACCGATCGGTACTGGGTGCCCACGTCGTTTCCCTGCCGGTTGAGCTGGGTTGGGTCGTGGATGGTAAAGAAGACCTCCAGCAACTCGCGATAGGTGATCGCCTTCGGATCGAACCGCACCTGTACTACCTCGGCGTGTCCCGTCGTGCCCGAGCATACCTCTTGGTAGGTCGGGGTCGGCGTATCGCCCCCAGCGTAGCCGGACTGC
This sequence comes from Gemmatimonadota bacterium, assembly GCA_039586875.1. Lineage (GTDB taxonomy): Bacteria > Gemmatimonadota > Gemmatimonadetes > Gemmatimonadales > GWC2-71-9 > JAOTVV01. Next base: position 8,029 of record JBDHJO010000007.1, read on the forward strand.
ACCCGCTCGACGCCGTGGAGTTGTTGAAAGGCGGCCTCGAGGCACCAGAAGCACCCACCGCCTAGCGTGGCTGTATCACACTGACTGCTCGACATGTCATGACGCCTTTGCATTCTCACGTGTGTGTCGAAGGTCCCGGAACTCGAACCCGGGCGGTGCCGTCAGGTTCCCTCCACGAGCACCATGTTGCTGTGTGCTGTGGCCTCTCGCAGCGTGCGTGCCGGTCGGTAGGCCTCGGACGACCACCATGCTCGGGCCGTGTCGGCGTCCGGGAACTCCAGAACGACGAGCCGCCGCGGTGTCCAACCGCCCTCGAGCCGCTCGGCGGTACCGCCGCGCACGATGTACCGACCACCGAACGCCTCGACCGTCTCCTGCGCCTGGCGCTTGTACTGTTCGTATCGAGTGGGGTCCGTGACCTCGATGTCGACGATGATGTAGGCGGACATGGCTCCTCCGGATACAATGGGGGCCGAGTACAGCCAACATTGGCGCAGACGGCCCGCATATCTAGATTCCTCGTCACTGTGCGCGGTACCGGGCAGGATGCCGTCGCGTTTCTCAAACGGAGGACAGAAGCAATGTATGGTCTGCGACGCAACCTTGGCGTCATGGCGCTGGTGCTTGGTGCGCTTGTTTCACATGCCCCGCACCTGGAAGCGCAGGACGACAAGGAGCTCGGCTGGTTCTTCACCACCGAGCTCACCGCCGTATGGACGGCCGGTAACTCAGTGACGAACACGTTCGGCTTGGATGCGAAGGCCCGTCGCGTGTGGAACCGCACCGAACTCGGCCTGTCGGCTGGTGGCATCCGTTCCGAAAACACCAAGCGTACCCGCACGGCAGTGGGCACGTCCGACAACTTCAACGTCGAAGAGACCACGGATCGCGAGAAGACTGCTGAGTCGTTCTACGCACGTGGTCGCCTGGATTACTCAATTTCCCCGAAGTTCTTCACGTTTGGTGGTGCGGATTGGCAGCGCAACACCTTTGCCGGGGTCGACAGTCGGACGCTGTTCGCGCTCGGTGCCGGTAATACGTGGGTCGAGAGTGATGTGGTGAAGTTCAAGAGCGACTACAGCTTCACCTACACGTTCCAGCAAGACGTGGTCGAGAACCCGTTCTTCAAAACGAGCTTCCCCGGTGTACGGCTCCAGTTCGATCTGGCGTGGAAGCCCGCGGGTTCCACGGAGTTCACGAGCGATTTCATCGGTGACTGGATGTTCTCGAAAGATGCGAACGCACCGGCGAACGCTGTCGAGGATGGTCAGGATTTTCGGGTGGACTTCACCAATGCGCTCTCGGTGGCGATCAGCTCACGGTTAGCCCTCAAGCCGTCGTGGCAGATTCTCTGGCGGAATGATCCGGCACTGACCGAAGTGCCGCTGTTCGACACGGGCGGAGCCGACACTGGTGAGACGGTCCTCGTGCCGCTCCAGCGCATGGACAGCATCTTCAAGTTGGCGCTCGTGGTGAACTTCTAGCCCGGTCGCGCAGGAAGAGTCTGGATGGCCTCGGGGTGTGGTTGCCTCGAGGCCATCGTGTGTCATGGCCCCCGGTCCCGCCTGACGAACTTCAGGCCGGACCACGTCCGATCGATTGCGCAGATTTTGAAGTCAACGAGCCCGGCGGCCAGGCCCGCCTGCCGTACCGCGGCTTGCGAAAGATCACTGGGTACGCCGGATGTTCGTTTGGGCCATGCGATCCAGAGCTTGCCGTTGCCCAGCGATCCGGCGATGCGGGCGATGCGGCGAGCGAGGGCCGCGCGCGAGGTGACGAACCAGAGCGTGATGTCACGGTTGCTGCGCGCCGTTGTGAGCACCGCGCCGGTCGGTAGCCGGCCGAGTATGGACGCAATGTTGTCCGGGGCGTTTTCGAGCCCGACCGTCGTGCCGGCGTCAATCCCCAACTTGGTGAGGAGTGGAGTACCGGCATACCCGGCGAGCGCCGAATCCGGGATTACCGGAACCTCAGGCGCTGCACGGATGGCGCGGTGAATCCCAATGCCGATCGAAGACCACCGTGCGAACGCGGCATCCGGCAGCACGTTCTGCACCCGCGCGATCGTGTCGGGCGCTCCGGCCACAAAGACGAGGGGGATATGTCGCGTACCCTTAGTACGGCGCAGCAGTACGCCAATGTCACGCCCCGCCGCCGGCCGTCGAGACAGGTCGATGACGATGGCCGCCGGTGGGTCGGATGCCAGTTGTCGCACCACGGTCGGCTCGAACGCGGTGCACCGCACCGTAAACCCTGCGGTGCGCAGTCGTGCGAGTTCGGTGCGAGACGGCTCCTGGCCGAGGTGTACCACGGAGATGCGGTGACGCGGTGCCTTACGCCCCATGCATGCGCCTCGATGTAGCTCTCAGAGAATCGTCCGCAGCGTATCGAGACCGATATTCCCACCGCAGAGCACGACAACGACGTTCTGGCCCGCGAGCGAGGAGGCGACCTGCCGGAGCCCGGCGATTGCAACGGCCGCTGCGCCCTCGATCAGCAGGTGATGTCCATCGATGAACGCTCGCAGCGTCTCTGCAATCTCCGCCTCCGGAACGGTCAGGTAGTCGTCCACCAGCGCCCGGCACAGATCAAAGGTGATTGCGCCGGCCTCGACACCACCGGCCGTGCCGTCGGACAACGTGGGGAGCGAAGGAACGTCGAGAATCCGGCCGGCGCGGACGGACGCAATCATCGTGGCCGAGTTCTCGGGGGAGCACGCGATGATCCGAGCCGTGTGACCGAGTCGCTTGAGCACGCCGGCGATACCACATGCGAGTCCTCCGCCGCCAAGCGCCACGAGCACCGCGTCGACGTGCTCGAGCTGTCTCGCGAGCTCGACCCCGACCGTTCCCTGACCGGCCACCACCACCGGGTCGTTGTACGGTGATACGTAGGTGCTTCCGCGCTCCACGGCATACGCGCGGGCGTACACTTCCGTTTCGACGGGATCTGTCCCGTGCGTCTCGATCGTCGCGCCGTAACGTCGAATGTTCGTGAGCTTCGACGGATCGACGTGCTCAGGGACAAAGATGAGGCTCGGGGTGTTCAGCATGCTCGCGCTCCACGCGACGGCGGCACCATGATTCCCGGTCGACGCGGCCACCAGTCCCGCTGTACGTTCGGCCTCGGTAAGAGACATGACCTTGTTCAGTGCGCCCCGAGCCTTGAACGAGCCGGTGAACTGGAGATTCTCGAGCTTGCAGTACACATCAGCGCCACAGGCGGCACTCAATGTCGCCGATTGCTCGAGGTAGGTCTCGCGGATGAATGGTCGGATGCGCACGTCAGCTTCGCGAGCCAAGGCGAGAATGTCGATCACCGGGTCGGCTCCGTCACGTCACTGCGCGTGTACCGTCCCAGTATGTCCGGCACGCCTTACTCCTTCTCGGCGATCGCGACGAGCCGATCGGCATCGTGATCGTACGGCGTGCCGTCGAGACTGCCGTACAGCCGCACCTGTCGAAACCCGGCACGGTGGAGCGCATCCTCGAGCTCGACACCCGAGTAGATGCGCACGGTTACCTGGAACGTGTGCCGCACGTCGTCACGGATGACGGTCCAGGTGTTGGCAATGCCGCGAAATCCATCAAGAACCTCGTGATGTTCGAGCAGCAGATCCTCGCTGCCGGCACTGGGATACCAGATCCGCTCCTGGAAGTCGCGAGCGATCTGCTCCTTGCCCAGCATTTCCATGACTATCACGCCACCCGGCTTGAGAGACGTGAACGCACTGCGAAGCACACGGTCGTCGTCCTCGCGGGTTTCGAAGTAGCCGAAGGTGCTGAACAGGTTCAGAACGGCATCGAACGCGTCAGGTCGAGTGAACCGGCGCATATCCTCCTGCACGAAGGTGACGGCCAATCCCTCGGCCGCGGCGTCCGCCCGGGCGCGTTCGAGATAGCGTGCCGTGCGGTCGACGCCCGTCACAGCATAGCCGCGACGGGCGAGCGGTAACGCATGGCGTCCGGGGCCGCATCCCAAATCCAAGATCTCTCCCCCCGACGGCAGGGACACGAGCCGCCCAATCTGCTCGAGCTCCTGCTCGGCCATGTCGGCGTTCCGAAAGTGAGAGAAGAAGAACCGCTCCAGGGTCTCCCAGAACAGGTCGTCGTCGTACCAGGCCGTCACGCGTCTTCCTCCCATACCTCGCATTCGAATGCGTGCAGCTCGACGTCGTCGGCCATCCAAGCCGTATCGGGAAGACCAGCCTTGCGACACACGGCGGCGAGAAACGCCTCACGGTCCCACCCCTGTTCGGACGGCACCTGCGGGAGCAGCAAACCCGAACTACCCTCCACGCGGATCATGAGCCCGTGCTTGCCGACGACGACGTCATTTGGGGTAATCGGCTCCAACGGTGTGAGGGCACTGATCTCGATGCGGAGGTCTGGCAACTCGTCGAGCTCGACGGGCGCGAAGCGCGGGTCTTCAGTGCCCGCCGCAATCGCCATCCGAATGACGGCCTCGACCAGGGGCCCCCGGGCACTCACCCGGCCGATGCACCCACGAAGTGCTCGCGTTTCGCGATGGCGGAGTGTCACGAACACGGCGCGGGGCTGGAGGAGCGCGCCGGATCCGGTGGGAATCTGGGGCTGCTCTCCGGAGGAGAGGTATTCGTGCAGCGCCTTGCGTGCCACGCGGAGCAGTGCCTGTCGATCGAGGTCGGGGATGCGCGACATAGTGGGCATTGCCTCCGTGAGTGTGTTGGCATTTGGCCCGCGCGGTGTCCTTCTACGATGCACCTCGATGGGCAGCCGGCGCTAGGACCGTTTGCGCCTCGTTGCGGCGTGCCAATATCGCCACATGCCGAGTAGCACGTTGAACCGCGGTACCCGCTGCATGTAGGTACGGTACGGCTCACCGAGATGTTTCGTGCAGTGGACGTCCTCGTGCAGCGCATGGATATAGAACATCGTGACCGCTCCGCAGCCGAGTGCCACCGTGGCAACGCGCTGTGAGAGCAACGCGAAGCCGACGTTCAGCAAGGCATATCCGAGATACTGGGGATGGCGAACGATGGCGTACAAACCTCGGTCCACCAGCTGTGTCGTCGCATAGTACGTTCCGCCCGCGCTACGTCCGTACTTCGGCAGTAGGAAGAATGGAGGGACGAAGAACGTGGGCGAGAGTAACAGGACCACGACGCCTAGCGCCTGCAGAGTGGCGTTGCCGCCTCTCGGGATCAAACGGTCCGTCACGAGTAGTGCGACGGTACACCCGAAGGCGATCCACCCGTACACGGTGCGGGGGCCAGAAGCGACGGAGCCTGCGTGCTCGTCCAGCTCCATCACTCGTAGTACCGGACGCGACACCCGCACCCGTCCCACATCCGCTCGTACTGCGCCATCCGGTCCGCAACGAACTGCTGCGCAGCCACGGCGGAGTTTTGCTCATGCATGAGGCAAATGCTCAGCCCGATGCGGGATGTCTTTCGATGTCACGATCGTAAGCCCCGGCGGCTCCTGCAGCGCGATCGCTACCATGGCGGCGGCGATCACGCGGGCATGGACCGGCCGCACCGACGGTGGGGCGATACGGAGTGCGTGCTCCGCCAGTCGCTCGAGCGGCCGCGACTCCCTCCGACGCCCGGCGATCACCGATGGCCGGAGAACGGCGAGGCTCGGCCACCCCATGTGCTGCAGCGTTCGCTCGAGCTCACCCTTGACCCGGGAGTAGAAGAACCGCGAGTGCGGATCGGCGCCGAGCGAGCTCACGAGCGAGAAATGACGGGCACCGGCACCACGTGTGTGCCGCGCGATCGCCTCGGGGTACCCGAAGTCCACTTGTCGGAAGCGTTCCTGCGAGCCCGCCTTCTTGATCGTCGTGCCAAGCGTGCAGAATACGTGATCGACGCGCAGGAAGTCCGCGGAGGCGTCGAGGTGCGCGAAGTCGACGATCACCTGCTCGACCTTCGGATGCGCGACGGCCGCACCGAGATCGCGACGGGTCAGAATGCAGACCTTGGCGTACTGGGCAGACTGGCTGAGCAACTGGAGACACTCACCGCCCACGAGGCCGGACGCTCCGGCCAACAGCGCGGTGTAGGACCTGTCGGTCATGACGAACGCGGGATCACGTACAGGAGTACCGCAAAGAAGTGCAGTGCGGTGCCTGCCAAGACGAACCCGTGCCAGATCGCGTGATGGTAGGGCAGGCGTCGGGCGGTGTAGAAGACCACGCCCGTGGTGTATGACACCCCACCGGCCACGAGCAGTGTCAGTCCACCCGCCGGCAGGGCTGCGATGAGCGGCCGGATCGCGACGATCACCACCCAGCCCATGGCGACATACAGCGCCACGGCCAGCACCGGATGACGGCGAGAACCCGTCTGCAGGATGATCCCGAGGATGGCCAGTCCCCAGACGATGCCGAACAACGTCCAGCCCCAGGGGCCGCGGAGGCTGACGAGGGTGAACGGCGTATAGGTGCCGGCGATCAGCAGGAAGATGCCTGCGTGGTCCAGGTGCCGGAGCACGCGCTTCGCCCCGGGAGCCGGGATGGCGTGGTACAGGGTGCTGGTCGAGTAGAGGATGACCATCGTTGCGCCGAAGACGGCGCACCCGACCACATGCCACGGTGTGCCTCGAAGCGCAGCGAGCGTGACCAGCACCACGAGTCCGGCGATGGCGAGAAGGCTGCCGATGCCATGCGTGACGCTGTTGGCGATTTCCTCCCCGACGGGAACGCGGCGCACGGAGGTGTCGGCTGTCATGCCGAAAGGTATAGCGGCGCGTGCGTGCCGGTTACATGGGCCGTGGCAGGAGTGGGTATTCAGCCGTCCCGCGACCCGGAGTGATCGAGCACATCGGCGAGGATGGTGGTCAGTTCGGCGACGGCCGGAACGCGTCCCTGAAAGAGCAAGTGGTCGTCGATGCCGAGCGCTGGCGTGCGCATCACCCCGGCATCGGCGATGTGGTTGATGTCGGTGATCTTCCGGACCTCGGCGGCTTGGCCGAGTCCGCGCAATGCCTCGTGGACGTACCGCTCGAGTCGATTGCAGTTTGCACAACCGGGGCCGTAGACGCGGAGTTGCACGGTGTTCCTCCTTGCAGGCTCGCTAGGTTCCGAGCCACCCGTAGATGGTGCCCGAAAGGGTTGCCATCGCGATGGTGAGACCGATGAAGACCAGGGTCTTTCGGGTTCCGAGCACGCTGCGGATCACGATCATGTTGGGGAGGGACAGCGCGGGTCCCGCGAGCAGGAGCGCGAGCGCAGGCCCCTTGCCCATGTCGGCCGCCAGGAGACCCTCCAGGATCGGGATCTCGGTGAGGGTTGCGAAGTACATCAGCGCGCCGGCGGCCGATGCGAACAGGTTGGCGCTGAACGAGTTGCCTCCCACCGCCGTGGACACCCACGTTGCCGGAACGAGGCCGCTTCCACCGGGACGGCCGAGCAGCAATCCGGCGGCGAGGACACCGACCAGGAGCAATGGGAGGATCTGTTTCGCGAACGTCCAGGACGAGTCCACCCACTCTTCCAGCTCGCCGCCGGCACGAAGGCTCATGCCGGCGATTCCCACGGCCCCAATGGTGAACGGGACGGCGGCGTGACCCGGTAACAGGATTCCGGTGCCCGCTACGATGCCGCCCCCGACCAGTAACGATAGCCAGGGCAGTCCGTACCACATGACGAGCATGCTGGCGAGCGCGAGTGCTGCGAGCCCAGTGAGCCACCACTTCGCCGAGTGCACGGAGGCGAAGACCCCGGTCGTGCCTCTCGGTTCGCCCCAGTTGGCGAAGATCAGTATGGCCACCATGGATCCGAAGAACAGTGCGGTCTGCCACAGGGGACGACCACCTGGACGACCACTTGCCGGTGGGGGTGGCGATGCGGGGGCCGCAAGCCGCGTTTGCTCGTCGGCGTGGAACAGCAGCGCCATCGTGCCGCCGACGACGATGCTGAACACGACCGCGCCGACTGCACGTGCCACGCCGATCTCGAATCCCAACACGCGGGCTGTGAGGATGATTGCCAGCACGTTGATGGCGGGGCCGGCGTAGAGAAACGTGGTGGCCGGGCCGAGACCGGCGCCGCGGCGGTAGATGCCGGCAAACAAGGGCAGCACTGTGCACGAGCAGACGGCGAGGATGCTGCCCGACACGGACGCGACTCCGTAGGCGATGAGCTTGTGTGCGCTCGGGCCGAGGTACCGAATGACGGCGTCGTGGGTGATGAAGACACCGATCGCGCCGGCGATGAAGAAGGCGGGGACGAGGCAGAGCAGCACATGCTCGCGGGCGTACCATCGCACCAGGGCGAGAGACTCGATCAGCGGGGCCGGCATCCAGGTGCTTTGACCGAGCCACGAGATTGGGAAGTGGTAGGCCGCAAGGAATCCACCGGCCAGCAAGGCCGCCCAGCGTCCCTCCCGCCTCCAGAATCCCATCGTGCGTCCTCCGCGCGTCCCCACCTGGAGTGCATTGCCTCCGCGATCTCACAGAATTATAGTTCGCGAACTAGCGAAATGACACCTCTTGCGTCCCTGACCCGACTTCACAAGGCCCTGAGCAGCCAGGTGCGTCTCCGCATCATCGCCATGCTGCGGGAGGGCGAGCTTTGTGCCTGCCAGATCCAGGCGGTGTTGGGACTCGCACCGTCGACCGTGTCCCGTCACGTTGCGGAACTTCGCGACGCCGGTCTCCTCACCGAGCGGAAGGACGGCCGGTGGGTGCACTTCGGGCTGGCTGCGGACGCCGACCCCGGGAAGATCCTCGGCGAGGAAGTGCTTGGCGCGGACCCGCAGCTTCGCGCCGACGCGGCGGTCGTGGATCGGTTGCGTCGGGTTCCGGTGCAGATTCTCTGCGATGCGGGCCGGGATATCGATCGTGTTTCGGCGATAGTGAGGAGTGGTGATGGTTGAGCGGAGAGCGTCGCGTAAACGCATGAACGTCTTCGAGCGTTACCTGAGTGTGTGGGTAGCGGCGTGCATGGTGCTCGGTGTGGGGATTGGCAAGCTCATGCCGGATGCCGTGGCAGTCATCCGGGGCCTCGAGTTCGGTGAGGGGAGCCAGATCAACGTGCCTATCGCCGTTCTGATCTGGCTCATGATCTACCCGATGATGCTGAAGATCGACTTCGCCTCGATCCGTGATGTGGGTCGTCGGCCGCGCGGACTCTTCGTCACGCTCTTCGTGAACTGGCTGGTGAAGCCGTTTTCGATGGCGTTCTTCGGGTGGCTGTTCTTCCGCCATCTGTTCGTGCCGTGGATCGGTCCGGAACTGGCGGGCCAGTACATCGCGGGGGTGATCATCCTCGCGGCGGCGCCATGCACCGCCATGGTCTTTGTGTGGTCGTACCTCTCCGACGGCGACCCGGCGTACACGCTGGTTCAGGTTTCGGTCAACGACCTCATCATGCTGGTAGCCTTTGCGCCCATCGTGAAGTTCTTGGTCTCGGGCGCATCCGGGCTCGACGTTCCGTTCGCGGTGTTGTTGTACTCCGTTCTGATCTTCGTGGTCATTCCCCTGGCTGCCGGCTCGATCAGCCGACGGATCCTGGTTGCACGACGCGGTGTCGTGTGGTTCACGGAACGGTTCGTCGCCTTCTTCTCGCCGATTACAGTGATGGCGCTGCTCGCCACCCTGGTTCTGATCTTCGCGTTTCAGGCTGAGAACATCACGACGCGGTGGTTCCACGTCATCTTGATCGCCATCCCGATCCTGATCCAGGTGTACTTCAACTCCTCGATCACGTACGGCCTCATGAAGGTGTTCAAGGTCGAGTACGCCGTGGCGGCGCCGGGTGCCTTGATCGGCGCGTCGAACTTCTTCGAGTTGGCGGTGGCGACGGCGATCGCGCTCTACGGGCCGGGTTCAGGAGCCGCGCTGGCGACGGTGGTAGGGGTGTTGGTCGAGGTGCCGGTGATGCTCTCCGTCTGCCGTGTGTGCGTGGCGACGAAGCACTGGTTTGAGCCTGCGCACGCCCCTGCCGGCGGCTGATGCCCGACTATTTCGAGGGGGTCCCATGGTGAACGTCGTCCTGCTGTCGGACGTGCACGCGAACCTGCCGGCACTCACGGCGGTCCTGCACGATATCGATACCCGAGGCGACGCCGACCGCATCCTGCATCTCGGAGACCTCGTCGGGTACGCGCCGTGGCCGGACGCTACCGTCGGACTGCTCGCGGAACGCGGCATCATGGGCGTAGCGGGGAACTACGACTCCACAGTCGCGAGCGACTATGCTCACTGCGGCTGCAGGTATGAAGACCCGAAGCAGGAGGAGCTCTCCCACCTCAGTTACGCTTGGACGCGAGCGCACGTCTCCACGCAGACCAAGCTCTTGCTCGGAAGCCTCCCGTTCCGCATCGACCTCAGGCCGCTCGGGTCCCATGCGCCGGGGCCCACGATGATCCTGGTGCATGGCACGCCCACTCTGAACACCGTCTACTGGACGGAAGATCGAACCGACGACTTTTGTCTGAAGATGGCACGAATCGCCGGTGCCACGTCCGGCGACCTCATCGCGTTCGGCCACACCCACGTACCGTGGCACCGCGAAGTCGACGGTATCCACTTCCTGAACACGGGCTCGGTTGGCCGACCCAAGGACGGTGACTGGCGCGCCGGTTACGTACGTGTGGCCGTCAATGATGACGGCATCGATCCGGAGTTCGTTCGTGTCGAGTACGATCTGGATCGGGCGATGCAGGCGATCCGGGAGAGTGAGTTACCCAACGACTTCGCGGAGTTCCTGCGCACAGGAGGGCAGCCGGGAGGCCGGAAGTAGAGCGGGGCATAATGCCGAAGCCCCATCCCGACCGTCGGCCGGCGATCGATCTACTGTCCCTGCCTTCGCGCCGAACACCGCCGTCGCCCCCATCCGCGCTCACTCGAGAGACCCGTGGGTTCCGTCACAGAACTGTCCGTTCGAAGTGTGCTTGCACCCGCACAGGTACGCGGTCTTGGTCTCTTCTGCCTTGAACACCGTGGGAGAGAACTCCGTCCCCTTGTGCGAGCCGTCGCAGAACGGCTGGGTGGACGATCGACCACAGGCGCACCACGCGTAGGTCTTGCCCTGCTCGAGCTCGACGGCAAAAGGCCCCTGCTGGGCGATGACTGGCTTCGGCATGATGACGTTCCTTCAGTGAAGGGTTCTGTAACTCCGCACCAAGCCGGTGGCGGGGTCCGTCGGGCGGAGCCCACGCCACCGGTGAGCGCGCGACTGCTTGCGGTGGCTATGAAATCTTCTTCGCAATCAAGCGATCGACAGAAAGCGCGCCGCTGCCGCGCAGCATCACGATGACGGCAAGCGCTGCGGCGAGGAGGTGGAATTCCCAACCCTCAGCGCCGGCCGGCAGGCCACCGCCCCAGTTCATGAAGAAGCCGTTGGAGAGGTGAACCGTCAGTGCTGCGGTGACCATGACGGTCCCAACGCCGAACGCGGCCACGCGGCCGACGGCGCCGAGGATGAGTCCGAGTCCCCCGGCGACTTCGGCCACAATCGCCAGGAAGGCGAAGGCTGCCGGTATGCCAAGCGTGCCGGTGAAGAAACCCATCGTCCCTTCGAAGCCGTAGCCGCCGAACATCCCAAACGCCTTCTGCAATCCGTGGGGCAGAATCATGAGGCCCAGTGCCAGACGCGCGACGGTCGCTGCACTGTCGGTGTTGGTCGCGAAGACGGCGCTCACAGCCCGGCGCAGCACATTGGCCGGAGCGATCGGGGCGGCGGACTCAAAGGCGGTCGATGTCATGGTGCACCTCTTGATGATGGTTTGTATGTTAATGCTTCACTAGTCAAGTAATTGCTCAAAAAAAACCCCCGTTTCCTACTTCATCGTGCTTCGCACCTGGTCGAGACTCCTGCTGAGCTGTTGCTGATCGGCCCTGGGCAGACCACTCATGATTGTCTCGGCGGCCGCTGCCATCTCGGCATTGAGCTTCGCGAGCACGGCCCGCCCGTCTTCAGTGATCCAACAGTGCACCAACCTTCGGTCGTTGGGGCACCGCTCTCGGCGGGCAAGTCCCTTGTGCTCGAGCCGATCCAGGAGCCCGGTGATCGCCGGCGTTTGCTCGATCATGCGTTCGGCGATCTCCAGCGTCGGCAGCGGGTCCGGATGCGACCCCGCCAGGATCCGCAGGACGTTGTACTGCTGGAGCGTAATCCCTTCCGGAGCCACCACCGCCGACAACCGCCGTTTGATGCGATCGGCCGTCCGGAGAATCGCGACCGCCGCCTCGTCAGCAGCGGACGGGAACGGACGTTTCTGCCGGAGCTCTTTGAGGAGCAACGAATCCTTGCGGGCCATGCGATACAATACATGATAATAGTTTATATGTCAAGTATTGTTGCGACCGAAGGAGCCAGACTCCCTGCCCGGTTACGTCTCCAGCTCCGATAGGAGGCGTTGGACATCCAAAGGACTTGTTGACATCGCGAGGGTACCGTCTGGATTGCGCGGCCATTCGGCCTCCGGACGGTCCCGGTACAGCTCCACGCCGTTCTGATCGGGATCGCGGAGGTACAAGGCCTCGCTGACTCCATGATCGGACGCACCGTCGAGCGGGACGCCGGCTTCGGACAATCGCCGGACGGCGTCGGCGAGTGTTCGGCGGTCGGGATAGCGGATGGCGACGTGGTAGAGGCCGGTCGCGCCGGGTGGAGGAGGTGAGCCGCCGAGGCTCTCCCACGTGTTCAGTCCGATATGGTGGTGGTAGCCACCGGCACTGACGAAGGCCGCGCCCGCCCCGTACCGCTGCACAAGCTCGAAGCCCAACACGTCACAGTAGAACTCGAGAGCCCGGTCGAGCTCTGCAACCTTGAGGTGTACGTGTCCGATATCGACCCGAGGATCGATGGGTGTGCGTGACATGACGAAGTGATCCAAGGTGAATGGTGACGAATAGAGTCAAAGTTATCGCCGGGAGTCTGCGCGCGTGGCATGCGGCGCTCATAGGCATGATACGAAACTGCGCTCTGGCTGTTAGGCATCTGTAACGAACGTGTCAGAGGCTCGGCATGTCACCGCCGTAGTATGGAGCGGGAACACACTCGCGAGGCAACATGACACGTATGTCGATCGCTCTTTTCGCCGCGGTGCTCGTCGGATTCTCCGGATGCGACGCCGGCGAGCCTGCGTTGGTAGGCGAACGGGAATCGGACCAGGCCGCTCCCGCTCTCCAGCACACGGATACGCCGCCTCTCGAGGAAGGCGCCGTTGACGAGCTGCCCGTTCGGCTCTCAGGCCCGGACATCGAATACCCGGAGCAGCTCCGCCATGACGGAGAAGAGGGGTTTGTGCTCCTTGCGGCGGTGGTCGGGGCGGATGGACTCGTCGAGACGGGATCCGTGACCGTCGATTCGTCGACACACGCCGACTTCGCCGAAGCTGCCGTCGCATGGCTGGAGCGCGCGACGTTCAGCCCCGGCACCGTGGACGGCAAGTCGGTCCGCGTACGCATCAAGCTGCCTGTCGCGTTCAAGCTGGCCACGGACTAGCTGCCGACCTTTGGAGCGATACACAACGGGCCAGCCGTCTGGCTGGCCCGCGTCGTCGCGTGATCGAAACTCTTACGCCCTGACCGGACGTCGGCTCACGCTGCTCAGGTGAACGCACCCGGTCCGCAGGACGACCCAAGGCTGCCGCCGCTCGACCGGCTGCCCGTCAGCACGTTCACCGAGCCGAACGTGCGCGCCACATGCTGGGAACCGCAGTCCCGACAGGGCGGCTGCTCGCCCGTGGAGTATGCGGAAATCGACATCCGCACCTCGAATGAAGTGCCGCAGTCCTGACAGCGGTAGTCGTATGCCGGCATGGTGCCCCCGAATCCCAAACTCGAACCGTGTTAATGCGAGTATTGCATTTTATCTATGTTGCCCGGGTTTGTCCAGTGGGGCGGCTGCGTCATTTTCTTCGCCCCCGATGCGCGGCCTCGGTTATCCGGATCAGTTCCTTGGGAGCCATCGATGCGATGGATTCGCCGATGAGGTCGAGGGGGAGGTCGTCGAGCGTGCGAAATCGGACACACGACTTGCCCACGTCGAAGCGTTTGCCCGTGGACCGGTACGCGGTCTCGAACGCCTCCCGTGACTCGTCCGACGTATAGATCCCCGTGAGGTACACCGCCATGTGCTGCTTCTGTGAGGCGAGTGCCGCGTACATCAGCGGTTGCTGGTTGTACGTGTCGGGATAGCGCTCGAGGGGAATCTGATAGGTGATCATCCCCCAATTCATCGCCTCTTCGTACCCGTCGGGGAGGTTGTCGAGCACGACGGCACGCACGGCTCTGATGGCCTCGCGCCGGTCTTCGGGCAGGGCCTCGAGATACTCGTCGACGGTGGTTGCGTCCGATCGCATTTGCGCCTCCGTGTGCGGGAACGGTGATCAGCGGTGGCGGAGCGCGGCCAAGTACTCACCCCTGCCGGGCTGGACCACGATCTGCATGGTCCACCCGTGTTGTTCGGCGTGGTGTCCCAGGGTCTCCGGATCGACGTGGAGCCAGCCGCACCACGGTCCGACGGCGTCGCCGAACTCGAACTGCAACCTCGTCTCACCGACGTAGCGCCCGGCCTCACGGTTGGCGGCGTGGTAGGAGAGATGTGCCGGATCCTCCGTGTCCCGGACGTCCACCGAGTGGAGGAGCACAGAGCCGTCGGGATGCGTCAGGTCGCCCGCGTGCTCGAGGAATCGATCCAGTCCGGCGAGGTCCTCCACCACGCCAATACCATGGCCAAGCATGATCACCGTGTCGTACGGGTCGCCGCGGTACGTCATGATGTCGCCGACGACGACGTCCTTCACACCACGCTCGCGCATGATCTCCACCGATTCAGGTGCAAGATCCAGCGCCGTGACGTCCGTGCCGCGATCCTGGAGCGTCAACGAGTGCAGGCCGCTTCCGGCTCCGACGTCGAGCACGTGACCGGTGCATGCGTCGAGCGCGAAGTTCTCGACATGGCTGAACGCGTCCGGTTCCCGGAAGAAGAACGCAATCGGCACCTGGTCTTCGTACCCGTCGTCGCGGCGAATCAACAACTCGGCAGTGTGATCCCCGTGGTGGTAGGCCTGCATGGCGAGGGCGTAGGGCCGCATGGCTCTAGGGTCCACCGAACCTCCTAGTTGTGGGTCTGCGTCCGCGTGGCACGTCGCCGGATCACCAGCACGAGCACCGAGAGAACGAACACAGATGGCGGTGTGATGTTCGCAATCAGCGGGTGGGCGCCGGCGGCCCAGAGCAGCGCGCGCAGACCGGCGAGCAGGAAGCACGCGACCAGCCCCCATTGCAGCGTCCGTCGCCAGCCGGAGGCGCGCGGCTCGCGCCGGAGCATGAGCACCAGTGCGATTCCCGCAAGGGGAAACAGCACCGCCTCGATCCGCATCACCCGCATGAGGTCGAACGGGAGCAGAAAACGCCCGGCAAGGTCGAACGCCGTCGCGAGGACGACGACCCCCGCCCACTGCGCTGTCCGCCCGATCACGGACGGTGCTTCTCTGGAGCCATGAACCGACCGTTCGCCTCCGGCTTGCCCCACCGACGGTTAGGGGTTCGCGAGCTCGCGCATGGCGGCAAAAGAGGAGTCGTACACCGTGATGGTTGCCGGTCCGTTGCCCGCCTTGATCATCACGGCACTCGCCTCCGATCCGGCGCCGGCCACCTTGACCACGCCCGTTCCGTCGGCCGCGACGACCATCGTCACGAGGTCGAAGACGTCCTGCCCGGGTCCGGCGTTCACGATGACCGAGGCGTACGCGTCGTCCGGGGCGACAAACATGCAGGTCGCTTCTTTGACGGCGGAGCCGTAATCGAGGCAGGCCGTGGCACGCCCATCGGAAAAGGCCCCCATCCCTCCTCGCTCCCGCCCGCTGCGCGGATCGTAGAACGTGATGCCGGCCTGCGTGGCCACGCGCGTGCCCATCACACCGTCATCGAGAACGAGCGGCGGGTCGGTACCGACGGCAACGTTCATCCGGCCCAGCGAGTCCAAGACGGCGATCCCGACGGCATCCACGAGCTTCTCGTTGCCCGAGGCGGCCTGCATCGGTGCCCCAAGCACGATGCGCTCCCGCCCATCCGCGTCGGTGATGACGAGTCCGCGGGCTCGGAGCACATCCGCCTGTGGGCGAAGCGCTGCCACCAACGTCGTGGCGCCGATGAGAACCAGAAGTGCGCTGAGGCGCCGTACGTTCCGCTCGGCGCGGTTCAGGCGTATGCGAAGTGCGTCGATATCTCCCATGGTCGTTCCTTTGTTGCAGTGTCGGCTGAGTGGACCTTCGAACTGCCAAATCTATCCGTCGTCGCGGTGCACGGTGTCGGGCGAAAAGGCCGGCGTGCAGACGGCAACGTACTCTGCACCCTCCGGCCCGGGCGTACTGTATCGGATCCACTCGCCGGGGGCGGTGATCACCGCCTGGCCGGCATGGACGTCGAGCACGCCACCCTCGTGTTCGACCCGAAGCGAGCCCCTGAGGACGACGGTGATCTCCTGGAACTCGGGGCGTTGGCCGGGTTCCGTCCAACCGCTCGGAGAGACCATGCGGGCAACGCTGACACCGGTGTCACCGGTCGTGGCACCTCCGGCGTACTCTTCGATCTGCTTGGGCTTCGTGCCGACGCACGGGATGACGCTGGGTGATTCGATCAGTCGAGGCATCAGCTCACCAGGGAAACGGGTAGTGTGTCATGGGGACGGGCAGGCAGTACGGGCGTAGGGAAACGCGATCGCTCTCTCGGACCCGTCGACGGTTCCTCCCGTCCACGCTCGTAGCGAATCGTCACCGATGCGCAGGTATCCGATGCGCTGCGGAAAGTCGTGGTCGGGATTGGCGAATACAACCGAGGAGTCGGTCCATTCCGACAGCACGAAGACGGCAGTTGGCTGATTCGATGGCCGCGCCTCGTACTGCAAATCTCCGTCACGGGCGCGGAGCACGACGAGCTCGAAGCCGATCGTCTCGCTGCCTCGTGTCGTGCGGCTCATGGCCAGCATGGAGCCTGCGCGCGGGAGCATCCATTGCTCCTCGACCACCACGGCACCCTGCTCCATGCGCCAACAACCTGCGAGCCACTCCGGAAGCGGATGGCCGGATCCCTGCGCGTGCGCCGTCACCGAGAGGGTGAAGAGCAGGAGCGACGTGAGTTGGGGAATACGTGAGTGTAGCATGCCTAGCCAGGTTGGGAGGTAACCTCTCCAACCTGACGCCGGTCGGACGTCGGGGCAAGCGTCGCCGGGGGCTTTGCTAGCTCTTCCGCCGCATCACCAACGATTGCGTGAGACCCTGCACACCGGGGATCATGACCGATCGCTCGACCCGCAACTCGTCATCATCCACGGTCATGTAGTCGACGATCTCCATTGGCCCGACGTTCGATTCGCCAACGATCGTGAGCACCAGCGCCTCGTCCCGCCACTGCGCGCTTGCCGGCACGGCCGTACCGCCCACGCCGACCGCGTCGTGCGTCGAACCGTCGGTGGGAAGGTCGAACTCGACCCGCCCGTGGGTGCCCATGGCCGCGTACGTCGTACGGGACATGACCAACCGATCATCCGCGCGCGTAATGATCGTGATCGCCGAGTCGGCTCGCGGGCTCATGCCGAAATCGCTGGCCGCGACATCGAGGATCCAGGTGCCGACGTAGCCCGACTGCACGGCAGCCGGAGCGGTCGGGTTGGGTAGAGGCGCACTGAGAACGAGTGCGACAGCGAGGTCTATGAGCGTCATCGCGGTGGTCACTGTGTCATCTCCCGTCAGGACGTCTCTTCAGTAGATGCGCGACGCGGCGGAAGCGTCGCATGCCATCGGTCAGAACAGACCGCCGGTCCGGATGCCGATTCCGACGAACACGAACGCTACCGACAGTACGGTGACGGCGACGATGTGCCACGCGAGAACCGGCAACGTTTCGGCGCTCAGGCGCGGTACGAGGCGCAAGCGCGCATGCACGGCCAGGCCGACAGTGCAGAGGAGCAGAACCAATTTGAGCACAATGTGCACGGCCGTCACGCTCGAGAGATCCAACCACGCGGTCAGATCGGGAAGCATATGGTGCGCCAACCAGACGCCGGTGACCACCTGCGTCGCCAAGGCGGGGATGCCAATCCGCTCATACCCCTCTTCGAACTGCCGTACGGTCTCCGGATCCCTCGCCCGCAGCGCGCGTGGCAGGACCGTCAGTGCGAGCACGAGGTGCCCACCGGTCCACACGGTGGCGCCAAGCACATGGAGCGCGAGCATCGCCGCGAACACTCAGACCCCAGCTACGGCGTCGCCTCGTACCGCAGCACGAGGGCATCGGTATCGGCGTCGTACGTGACGAGTGCCACCTGCCGCGGACGCAGCACGACCGCCGTTTCGATGGTCAGCGGTGAGCGCTCGCTCGCGCCGACCGGCGCGAAGACCGCGCGCAGCGAATGCGTCCCCGGCGAGAGCGGCAGTTTGCGAAACACGTAGAGTGGGCGGTCTTCCCGCGCGCCACGGGCGCGGATCGTGTCACCTGTCACCTGCACGCTATCCATCCAGATCGCCAACCGCCACGGTTGGAGCCGCCGTTCGCAGGCTTCATCCTGACGCATGTGCACCGGACGTGCGGCGATCTCCTCTTCGGTAAGGGGCCGGCATTGCTCGATGCTGGCGCTCCGGTACCGCCAGGCGAAGCGCAACTCCGCATGCTCGTCCCCGGACGGGGCGTACGGCACCTGGGAGAGCCCCACGATCGCCGCCGTCGCGGTTATCCCTAGGGCCCAGGCGCCGATCGTGCGCGCCGCGCTCACGGACCGACCTCCGCCGTGCTAGGCTCGGGCGCATCGCACTCACGTGCGACGTCCGGTGCCTCCTCCGCCTCCGCCGCCGCCAATGCACGAAGGTCCTTCCGGAACCGGGCGAGTGTCGCAGCCACGATGTGCTGCTCCCGCTCGGCAGCGTAGGCCACCCGCACCCGCCGGCGATCGACGCGCGCCTTGAGTTCCGCTTCGCGGTCGTGATAGAGCCGCTGTTCCAGCCACACCGGCCCCTCGCGGTTCCAACAATCTCTCGGGGGGCAGGACACGATCAGGACGCCCGCTGCTCCCGATCGAACGAGGAACTCGACGGTTGACGTGTGGATGTTGCCGGAGCACGTCACCGCAAACACGCGGGCACTGCCCTCAACGGCAGCTGCACCGACCGCTCCGGCACTTCGGCCGCACGCCACCACTACCACGGCGTTCCGCACGCTTTCGTGCGCGACGAAGCGTCGCACGGCCTCGAGCTGGTCTCCTCCTGTACGTCCCGGCGGCCCCACGCCCATCGGCGCGCAGGACCCGGCGCAGATACCGCAGCTGGTGCAAAGCGTCGGGTCGACACGCGCGATGGGGTACGGTCTCCCATCGGACCGCTCCACCATCTGGATAGCCTCGTACGGGCAGTCGATCCAGCACTGCTCGCACCCGGTGCAGGACCGCTCGTCCACGATCGATGGCATCGGGCGTCGGTTGCTCGCCGGACGCATGAGGCGTGGCACGGCGCAGAGGAGCCCGGCACCAGCGAGCGCCGCGGCCCACACCGCCCAGGGCGGTAGGGGCAATGTGAGCGGGAGGAAGAACGAGTAGAAGAGATCGAACGGGGCGGCTTCGGGGAGGCGAAACGGATCGGCCTCCGGCGCCATCGTCACAGGCGCGACAAACGATCCCGCAGCGAGCAGACCGAGTACCGCATATAGCAACGGTCGCGGTGGTAGGAGCACGGGACGAGCGACGCGGGCGACGTGGACCCAGAACACGAACCCGAGGCCAACCGGCAGTGCGACGTGCGCGAACAGATTGAGGAAGAAGAACGCCCCGGGGAGTGCCCGCTCACCGTCGAAGGCACGTCCGATGGGCTCGCTGAATAGCGGCAAGGCATCCATCCATCGGGCCCCCTCTCGTGCAAGCGCCTCGGCCTGCACGTCCCAAACCATGACGTAGCCCGTCCACCCGCAGATGTAGAGAAGAAAGAGCAGGATCAGACCGGACAGCCACGCCAGCGCACGTGACCCCCAGGTGCGCCGCTGCAACCACATTCGCCCGAGGTGGAGCAGTGTGGCGACGACGGCGGCGTCCGAGGCGTACCGGTGGAAGGAACGGGTCCACTGGCCGAACCAGATGCGATCGGTGATGGCAGCGACGGAGTCGTACGGCGCTCCGATGCGGTAGAACAGAAGCAGGTACACCCCGGTCACCATGACAACCGCGAGCAGCGAGGCTGCGACGACGCCGGTGTGGTAGAGCGGATTGTACTGCCAGCCGTAGAGGCGGTTCATCCAGGCGTCGGCGACCGCCAGTGGTTGCCGGGCCCGGTCAAGCAGTCGGAACGCCATATGAAATAGCGAGACTCCATGCCCGATGGTATTGCTTGCCTTAAATTATGATATTATCATGCGTTTAACAAGTAAAGCTCTCACGCCCTCCGTACATGAGGGCCAGCGGAATACTCAATCCCGGAGGATGCCCGCATGAGTGCGCCGAACCGTGATACCGACGGTACGGGTCAGCCCCCCCTTCCACAGCGACTGATGGACAACCCCTTCTTGCTGCTGGTGCTCGGGCTGCTGGTCATGTTCGTCTTTTACACCGGATGGGGCCTGTTCGAGATGTTGACGCTCGAGCAGGCGCCACTGCCCTGAGGAGGTCGATATGCACACCGGTATCGTGTCGCCGAAGGGTGTCTGGTGGGTGAAAGCACATAAGGCAGAGCGCGTGTGGGTGACCATCGCCTTCGCCTGGTGCATGGTCCTGTTCGCGATGATGCCCTTCTGGCACATCAAGGGCGGTCAGAATCCCACGGGCATCCGGCACAAGGTCGAGCCGGCTGCGTACGAGGCTCGCACCCAAGAGTTCATCGAGCAGTATCAAGTGGGTGAGGACAACGGCATCGCCGTGGTCGCGCCGCCGCCGGGCAGCGATGTGTACATGCTCGGCTTCATGTGGCGGTGGATTCCCGTGCTGAAGTTGCAGGCCGGCGCGACGTACACGTTGCACCTCAGCTCGAGAGACGTGAATCACGGGTTCAACCTCTTCCCGGACAACATCAACTTTCAGGTCGTTCCCGGATACGACTACGCGCTCAAGATCACGCCCAACGAAGCGGGCGACTACAAGGTCGTCTGCAATGAGTTCTGCGGTGTGGGTCACCACACGATGCTGGGTCGGATCATCGTCGAGGACGGACCGGTGACTGCGGCGGGAGGTGTACAATGACCGCGGCGATCGCACAGATCTTCCGGACGTGCCCCACGACCGGACTACGCGTCCACCGTACGGCGGAGCGCCTCGTGCTCGTCAACGCCGTCTGCGCCATCCTCGCAATGGTCGCCGGCGTCATCGGCGCGTTCGGACTCGTGCTGACACGGTGGCAGGCGGTGCACCTGTTGAGTGCGGAGTGGTATTACCGACTCCTCACCGTGCACGGCGTGAGCATGCTGATCTTCTTCATCATCTTCTTCGAAATGGCCGTGCTGTATTTCGCCGGGCCAATCCTGCTCAACTCGCGGGTGCCGGCCCCAAAGATCGCATGGACGGCCTGGGGGATGATGGCGCTTGGCGCCTTGCTGGTCGAGATCCAGATGTGGACGGGGAAGGCAGACGTCCTGTTCACATCGTACGTGCCGCTCAAGGCGCATCCCAACTACTACCTTGGCATCATCTTCTTCGCGGTCGGTGCCCTGATCGTCGTTGGGATCTTCTTCGCGAGTCTGGTGGTGGCGAAGCGGGAGAAGACGTACGAAGGATCGGTACCGCTCGTCACCTACGGTGCGATCGCGGCGGCGGTGATTGCCGTGATCACGCTGCTGCACGGGGCGGCGATCTACGTTCCAACGTGGATGTGGGCGATGGGTTGGACGGCCATGCCCGATCCGCAGCTCTACCGACTCATCTTCTGGGGCCTGGGGCACTCGTCGCAACAGATCAATGTCGCGGCCATGGTGGCGGTCTGGTACCTCCTCGGGGGTCTCACCGTCGGTGCGGTGGTCTTGAACGAGAAGATCAGTCGGGCGGCGTTCTTCCTGTATGTGCTGTTCATCTCCATGGCATCAGCCCACCACCTGTTGGTGGATCCGGGATTCGGGTCGGGCTGGAAGATCTGGAATACCAGCTACGCCATGTATCTCGCGGTCCTCGCATCGATGATCCACGGGTTCACGGTGCCGGCGGGGATCGAGATGGGCCAGCGCCTGCGCGGGTACACGAAGGGGATGTTCGAGTGGCTCCGCAAGGCACCCTGGGGTGATCCGGGGTTCAGCGCAATGATCCTGTCGATCATCATCTTCGGGTTCATCGGTGGCATCACCGGCGTCACCTTCGGCACCGAGCAGATCAACATCATTGCGCACAACACGCTCCGCGTGCCGGGCCACTTCCACGCTACTGTGGTCGCCGGTACGGCGCTCGCGTTCATGGGGGTCACGTACTACGTCATCCCGCTCGTGTTCCGCAAGCAGGTGGCATTCTGGCCGCTCGCGAAGATCCAGCCCTTCCTGTTCGGTTTTGGAATGGTGTTGTTCACGATATCGATGACGTTTGCCGGTACTTTCGGTGTGTCCCGACGCCACTATGACAACAGCTTCACGGGCGCACCGTTCGACATTCAGTACAGCTCCGCAGTGGATCTGATGCTCGGCATCATGGGCATCGGCGGGATCCTCGCCGCCACTGCCGTCGTCATCTATATCCTGATTGCCGTATGGTCGGTGTTCTTCGGCAAGCCCATGCCGGAGCCGGCCGTGGCGGGGGAGTGAATCATGGGATTCTACGGCGTACCTCAGGGGGTCGAGAAGCTACCGCCCCAGGTGCATGATACCGAGGCCGGCGGAGAAACTCCGGACATGGAGGGAACGCTGCGGCCACGCGGAACGTTCGTGCTGGTCGGCGTGTTCCTCGTCGCGTTCATCGTCTACTACTTCGTGAACTGGAAGCTGCTGTCCAGCGTGTGGCAGGTGGGGTAACGGCATGGCGATCACGCGGCGGGAGTGGCTTCCCCTCGGCGCGCTGGCCTGCATCCTCGCCATTACCGCGGTGTGGTGGGCGCTGGCGCTCTGGCCACTCCCGTCCGCGGCTCCGGACTGGCTCTATCGCGCGCGGGACGTGTGCTTCGGGGTCACTCGCAACAGCCTGCCGTCGGCATCCGGGTGGATGGTGCTGATTGCCGAGCCGCTCACCATGATGGCGCTACTGCTCGTACTTCGCGGGGGGGGTGTGGTGCGCGGCATCAGGCTGCTGTCGCACTCGCTCGCCGGGAAGGCGGTGCTCACGGCTACGGTTGCGGCGGTCGCCGTCGGGGTGGCGGCCACGGCGGTCCGCGTGCGTACGGCGACGGCGACACCGACGCAGCCGATGCAGGTCTCCGGCGATCGTCTGCCGATGCTTGCGGACCCCGCCCCTCCGATCGGCCTCGTTGATCAGCACGGCGCGCCGGTGACGCTGGAGCAGTTCCGCGGCCGCGCTCTCCTCGTGGGTTTCGCCTATGCGCACTGCGAGACGGTCTGTCCGCGCGTGGTCAGCGATGTGCTCCGCGCGCGGGAGGTGATGGGCGTCGACGCGCCCGCCGCGCTCATCGTAACGCTCGATCCGCTCCGCGACACGCCACGCCGGCTGCCCGCGATGGCGAAGCAGTGGGGTATCGACGGCGCGACGCTTGTGGCGAGCGGCGCGGTGGCGGACGTCGATCGCATGCTCGATGGGTGGGATGTCGCGCGACAGCGCGATCCCCTCACCGGTGACGTGACGCATCCGGCACTCGTCATCGTCGTGGATGCAGACGGGATCATCCGGTACCGCACCTCCGGCGGTCCGGAGCTCCTCGCCCACCTGGTCCGGCGCCTATGAGCTTCGCCACCGTCGCCGACTACCTCGCGCTCACGAAGCCGAAGATCACGGTCTATGTCGTGATGACCGCGACCCTTGGGTTCGTTCTCGCGAGTGGTGAGGTCCTTGATACGGGCACCCTCGCCGTGCTCCTGATCGGCACGACACTCGTGAGCGGTGGCACGAACGCGCTGAACATGTGGTGGGAACGGGAAATCGACGCCCGGATGATTCGTACGCGACGCCGTCCGGTGGCGTCGGGGCGCATCGCTCCGGCGCACGCCCTCACGTTCGGGCTCGTGATCGGCGCCGTCGGGACGCTGATGCTCCTCGCGCTTACCAATGCGCTCACCGCGACGCTCGCAGCGCTCACGCTCGCGAGCTACGTGCTGGTGTACACGCCGCTCAAGCGCCGCACGGCATGGAACACGCTCATCGGGTGCGTGCCGGGTGCCCTGCCAATCCTCGGCGGGTGGACGGCGGCGGGCGGTGCGCTGATCGCCGAGGCGTGGCTCCTGTTCGGACTCCTCTATGCCTGGCAGCTCCCGCACACGCTGGCGCTCGCGTGGGTGCTCCGGGACGAATACGCCCGCGGCGGGCTCAAGATGCCCGGCTGGGACGATCCCACCGGTCGGCGTACCGCGGGAGCTGCGGTGGCAGGTGCCGCCCTTCTGCTCGCTATCAGCATCCTGCTCGATCCGGTGGATGCGGTCTATCTCTTGGTGGCGCTCACCGCCGGCGTCGGATTGGTCGGGATCGCCGTTCACTGGTTCGTGCATCCGGCACGGGGGCCAGCGCGGCGCGTCTTCCTCGCCACACTCGCCTACCTTCCAGTGGTCCTGGCAGCGCTCGGCCTGAGCACATAGCGCGACCGTGCCCGGGACGGCACAGGACTAGACACCGCGCCCCATCCGGCCCTACCCTCATCGCGTCGCCTTCGAGGGAGGTGCATGCGCAACCCACGGTGTCTCTCGGTGCTGTCGATCTTGGTCGCCCAGGCGTGTGCCGATCAGAATCCTCGACCAGACGTCGAGCTCGTCGGCATCGCCGTGTTGCCGGCCGAGTCTTTCGTCCCAGGACCAACGTCGGGGCAGTTCATCGAGCCGGCCAACGGGGTAACGCCGCCGTTCGACGGTCGCCAGCCGGTGCAGGGGTTCTCTGCGGTGATCCGCACCCGCCGCGGCACGCTGCTCGGCCTGGTCGACAACGGTTTCGGTGCGAAGGAGAACTCCGCCGACTTCGTCCTCCGCGTCTACGAGTTGCGTCCCGACTTCCGTACGGCCGATGAAGGGTCCGGGGACCTGACGATCCGATCGGCGTTCGTCTTGCGGGATCCCGAGCGCCACATCCCGTTCCCGATCGTCGCAGACGCGGATGACTACCCCGGCAGCGACATTCCGGTGGATGTCCGGATCCGGCGTAATCGGTGGCTCACCGGGGCCGACTTCGATCCCGAGTCGTTCCGGCAAGTGGGTGACGGCACGTACTACTTCGGCGACGAGTTCGGTCCGTTCCTGCTGCATACCGACTCGACGGGCCGGCTGTTGGAGCCTCCGATTCCCCTGCCGGGTGTCCGCTCGCCACAGTCCCCGTTGCTCGGCGACGATGTGCCGAACCTGCCCCCAAGCGGCGGGTTCGAGGGCATGGCCCTGGCTGCGGACGGATCGGGGTTACGTCCGCTCCTGGAAAAGCCGCTCGTTGGAGCGGAGCCGGTGCTCTTCGGGTACACCTTCGACCTCGCAACCGGTGCCTATCTACACGCCGATGCCGAGGCGGCGACCTATCGCTACGCGCTGGACGAGTTGGGCGTGGCGGTGGCAGAGTTCGTTCGGTGGGTCGGTGCGGACCACCTGACGATCGAGCGGGACGGTGCGGAGGGGCTGGAGGCCAAGTTCAAGCGGGTGTTCCGCGTTGACCTGAGCGCGGTCGGCGGTGCCGGAGAGCTCACCAAGCATGAGGTGGTCGATCTCCTCGATATCGCCGATCCACACGATCTCGGGGGGGCGGGCACCGGCCGATTCTCGTTCCCGTTCGAGACGGTCGAGTCGATTGTGGTGCTCGACGACAGCACCGTGGGGATCGTGAATGACAACAACTATCCCTTCAGTCTAGGTCGGCACGTCGATACCGGTGACCCGGACGACACCGAGTTCATCCTGCTCCGCGTGCATCGCTGAGAGCCTCTCGGGCCAAGCGCAGCTCCTGTCGCCCCGTACGGGAACTTCAACGGGGTCCGGGGTGTTCGGTTAGGTTCATGTTTCGTGCTATGCGTCACAAGGAGTTGTCGTGTCCATCAGGCCGGTCAAACGCATCGTAGAAGCCACACCGACGTTGGAGGGAGCCGGGGTGAAACTCCGGCGCGCCTTCGGCTTCGGAAATACGGACGACTTCGATCCGTTCCTGTTGTTTGACGACTTTCGCAACGAGAATCCAGCAGATTTTCTCGCCGGGTTCCCGTGGCACCCGCACCGCGGGATCGAGACCATCACGTACGTCCTCGCTGGCGAGGTGACGCACGGCGACAGCCTGGGGAACGCAGGCACGCTCGGCTCGGGCGACGTCCAGTGGATGACCGCAGGGAGCGGCATCCTGCACCAGGAGATGCCGAAGGGCGACCCGAACGGCCGCATGCACGGCTTCCAGCTCTGGGCCAACCTGCCACGATCGCTCAAGATGACCGCGCCGCGGTATCAGGACGTCGAGTCGAAGGATATCCCGGAGATCACCGACGACGACGGCACGAAGGTCCGTGTCGTCTGCGGTGAGTTCTGGGGGCAGCGTGGCCCGGTGGACGGGATCGCGGCTGATCCCCGCTACCTCGATGTGTGGGTGCCGCCACTCAAGAAGAAGACGCTGCCGGTGGAACTCTCACGGCAGGCATTCGCCTACGTGTTCGAGGGCAGTGGCTCATTCCGCGACTCCTCGGAACCGTTCGGGGTGCTCACGGAGCAGGGTGGGGACGACGAGGTCCTGGTCCGCGAGCAGACCGGGAATCGTTCCCTCGTGTTGTTCGATCGCGGCGACGAGGTGGTCGTCGACGCCGGCGAGGAGGGCGTTCGCTTCCTGCTCGTCTCGGGCAAGCCGATCGAGGAGCCTGTGGCGTGGTATGGTCCGATTGTGATGAACACCAAAGACGAGCTGCGGCAGGCCTACGCTGAGCTGCAGGA
>JBDHJO010000008.1:0-32446 GCA_039586875.1 Gemmatimonadota bacterium
GGGTGGGGCAGCGGTGTCGAGGAGGGTGATGTCGTCTTCGTTATCGGCAATCCCGGATCCACCAACCGACTGGCCACGGTACGGCAGTTGGAGTACCAGCGGGATGCCATGTTGCCGTACACGATTGCGTTCCTGTCGAGTCGGCTGGCGGTGCTCCGCGCATTTATCGAGGCTGACCCCGAGATGGCCGAAGCACTGGATACGCGGAATCTCGCATTCAGTCTTTCCAACTCTCTGAAGGCGTCCACAGGGCGGTTGGCTGCCCTCCGCGACCCGATGATCATGGAGCGCAAGGCCGATGCTGAGCGGCAGCTGCGGGAGGCGATTGCGGCGGACGCAAGTCTGCGGGCGCGGTACGCGTCGGTGTTCGATGAGCTCGCTGACATCCAGGCCCAGAAGGCGGCGCACCGCGCCGAGGCGGCTGCGTTCTACAGTTTGGGATCGCCTCGGGGTGGGTCCGGTGTGTTGCGCCGTGCGCTGGCGGCGGCAGTATGGCTCGAGGCGCGTGAGGCCGGTGCAAGTCCGGACCGCATGGCCGAACTCCGTCGGGCTGCGGAGCGCATTACGGACTGGCCGCGACAGGCTGAGCTCAGCCTGCTCACGCTTCGGTTCGAGGATCTGGTCGAGCATTTGGGTGCTGACGATCCGCTGGTGCAGGAGGTATTGCGGGGGCGGTCGCCGGAAGACGCCGCCAAGGCACTCCTCGATCGCTCGGAACTGAGCTCGCGGGCACGGGCGCAGAACAGCGTGGCAGCCGGTCGCCTGTCGTCCGAAGATCCCGGGGCGCGGATCGGTGCGGCGCTGCTTCAGCGGGCGCGGGCACACCGCATGGCGATAACGCCGCTTCGGGAGCGGGAATCGGAGCTCGAGGCCGAATTGGGTCGTGCGAGATTTTCGGTGTACGGCGGCAGTGTGCCCCCGGACGGGTCGAGTTCCCCGCGGATCACGGACGGCGTGGTGCTGCCGTACGAGTACAACGGTACCTTGGCACCGGCCTATACGACGTTCTATGGGTTGTATGAGCGGTATCACGCCCATCGGGGCGAAGCGGATTGGGCGCTGCCGTACCGGTGGCGCACGCCACCTCCGGGCCTCGATCTCGGCACGCCGCTCAATTTCGTGTCGACCGCCGATACGTATGGCGGGAACTCCGGGTCGCCGGCGGTGACGCCGGACCTGGCCATCGTCGGCTTGAACTTCGATCGGAACATCGAGGGGCTGTCGCGGGATTTCATCTACCTGCCCGAGCGCGGTCGGAACGTCATGGTCGACGTCCGGGCCATCGAGGAATCGCTCGAGCACGGGTACGACTTCGACCGCGTCCTCGCCGAGCTTGAGACGGGCCGGGTCTTCCGGACGGAGGCGGAGGCAGAAGCCGCGCGGAATTGACAGGGGAGCGTCGCAGAGTGACGCGGGCGGTCCCACACGGGCCGCCCGCGTTCGTTTTGTGATGGCGAGCGCTTCGGTGCAGACCTGAGTGGCCGCTCGAGGCCCTCCGTAGTAGAATCCTTCCGTGTCCGCGACATGTGAGGAACGCCGCGGACGATGGACACACACAATTACATCAAAGCTGGTGGTGATAGATGGCTGAGAAGGCGAAGAGCCGAGACTTCCTGAAGCGGCTCGGCATCGAGGACGTCAACCTCGGCGGCTTCGGTGGCGAATGGGTGGGATCGGGACCCGAGCTCGAGGTGATTACGCCCATCGACGGGTCCCGCATCGCGACGGTACAGCAGGTGACCGAGGAGGAATACGATGAGGTCGTGGCGCGTGCCCACGCGGCATTCGCGCACTGGAGCACCGTTCCGGCCCCGCGCCGCGGAGAGATCGTGCGTCTGCTGGGCAACAAGCTGAGAGAATATAAGCAGGAACTTGGGCAGCTCGTGACGCTGGAGATGGGCAAGATCCTGGCCGAAGGTGAAGGCGAGGTCCAGGAGATGATCGACATCTGCGACTTTGCCACGGGTCTGTCACGCCAGTTGTACGGGCTGCAGATGCAGTCGGAGCGGGTCGATCACCGCATGTTCGAACAGTGGCATCCCCTTGGCGTTGTCGGCGTGATCAGCGCGTTCAACTTCCCGGTGGCCGTATGGAGTTGGAATACGGCTATTGCGGCGGTGTGCGGTGACCCCGTCGTGTGGAAACCGGCGTCGAAGACGCCCCTCACGGCCATCGCGTGCACGAAGATCGCCCAACAGGTGGCCGAGGAGAACGACGTCGATCCGGCCATCTTCTCTCTCGTGATCGGGAAAGGGTCGACGGTGGGTGAACGGCTCCTGGCCGATACCCGCATCCCCTTGGTGTCGGCGACCGGCAGCACGCCGGTTGGCCGTCGCGTGGCGGAAGTGGTCAACACGCGGTTTGGTCGGACGATTCTCGAGCTTGGCGGCAACAATGCGATCGTCGTTACGCCGAGCGCCAACCTGGACATGGCGTTGCGCGCCATCCTGTTCGGCGCGGTTGGGACCGCCGGGCAGCGCTGCACCTCCACGAGGCGCATCATCGTACACGCGGCGGTGAAGGACGAACTCGTCCGTCGCCTGGTGAAGGCCTACGGCGGGATTCGCATCGGCGATCCACGCGATCCTGACACACTCATGGGGCCCCTCGTGACGACCGGGGCGGTGGAGGATCTCCAGAACGCCATCCGCCGGGTGAACGAGGAGGGCGGCGAAATCCTCTATGGTGGCGAGCCCCTCGACGGGGAGCGGTATCCGGGCGGCCATTACGTGAAGCCGTGCATTGCGGAGGCCGACAACGGTTACGCAATCGTCCAGGAAGAGACCTTCGCGCCGATCCTGTACATCATTGCGTACGGCAACGCCTCAGCGTCGGCGTCGGAAGCCGTGGATGAAATCAGTGAGGCCCTCGCGCTGCACAATGATGTCCCGCAGGGTCTGTCGTCGGCGATTTTCACGGAGAATATGCGGGAGGCGGAGTACTTCCTCTCGAACCGCGGGAGCGACTGCGGCATCGCGAATGTCAACATCGGCACGAGCGGTGCCGAGATCGGTGGCGCCTTCGGTGGGGAGAAGGAAACCGGCGGCGGGCGTGAATCCGGGTCGGATGCCTGGAAGGCCTACATGCGGCGTCAGACGAACACGGTGAACTGGAGCACGGACTTGCCGCTGGCCCAGGGGATCAAGTTCGGCGACTGACGATTGCTGTTGGCGGTATCGAGGACCCGGCTTTCCGCGGGGAGGGTCGGGTCCTAACCGCATCGCGTACCGTGTAACGCTTTGCAAGATCTGTGTCGGTTCGGGACTGAACGACTGGGCTGGCATTCCATACTGGCCATCATCTTGGAGGGAACATCATGCTCAAGGAGTTTCGGGACTTTGCCATGCGCGGCAACGTCGTCGACATGGCTGTCGGTATCATTATTGGCGGTGCATTCGGGACCATCGTGAAGTCGATGGTCTCGGATGTGCTCATGCCGCCTATCGGCATGTTGCTCGGGAACGTCGACTTTTCGAATCTCTTCGTTGCCATCAAGGACGGCGATCCGGTGGGTCCCTACGCGACTCTTACCGCGGCGCAGGACGCGGGGGCCGTCACCGTCAACTACGGGATCTTCTTTGACAACATCGTGAGCTTTTTGATCGTGGCGTTCGCGGTGTTCATGCTGATCCGCGCGATGAACCGCTTGCAGAAGAAGGACGAGGCTGCTCCGCCACCGCCCGACAAGAAGGACTGTCCCTTCTGCTTCAGCACCGTTCCCATCAAGGCGACGCGCTGCGGGGCCTGCACATCGCAGCTCGAGGCGGCCTAGTGCGCCGGGGCGCGGTGTCGGCACGCACGTGCCGGCACCGCGTTCCGCGCTCGTGCCGTGCCCTCGCTACGAGGGGAGCGGGTCCTCGCCGTCGAGCTTGGCAATAATCACGGCACCGCAGGAGTCGCTCAACACGTTTACCGTTGTCCGGAACATGTCGAGGATGCGGTCCACCGCCAGGATGATCGCGACGCCTTCGAGCGGGAGGCCGACTGCCGTCAGGATGATCGACATCATCACGAGACCGGACATCGGAACCGACGCGGCGCCGATCGATGCCAGCAGGGCGGTGAACACGACGAGCAGCTGTTGCTCGAACCCGAGTGTGATGCCGTACACCTGGGCGATGAAGATGACGGCGACGCACTCGTACAACGCCGTGCCGTCCATGTTGACCGTCGCCCCGATCGGCAGCACGAACGACGAGATCTTTTCGGATACCCCCGAATTCTCCGTCACGGCTTCCATGGTGAGCGGAAGCGTCACGATAGTCGAACAGGTGGAGAACGCCGTCACGAGCGCCGGTGGCATGCCACGGTAGTGCCGGAGCGGATTGCGGCCGGTCACAGCTCGCACCAGTAGTGGCAGAGTAATCGTGGCGTGGATGAGGAGCCCGAGCAGTACGACAGCGAAGTAGAATCCGAGCGTCTGGAACGCTTCGAAGCCGGTTGTCGCCACGATCCGGGCATTGATCCCGAACACGCCCAGGGGCGCCGTCCAAATCACCAGGTGGGTGAGCTTCATCATCGCGTGGAAGGCGCCGTGGAAGAAGCCCCCGATCTGCTCTCGGTACGGCTCGTCCAGCCGGGTCACGAAGTACCCGAAGAGAATGCAGAAGAAGATCACCGGCATGACCTGACCTTCGGCCATGGCATTGAAGGGGTTCTCCGGGATGATGTTCATCACCAGATCGAGGATGGTCTGGTCGGCCGCAGGGACCGCTTCCACGTCCTGCTCGAGGCCGATCGTTGAGCCCACGCCGGGCTGGAAGATGTTGACCAGGATTTGTCCGGTGACGATCGCGAGCAGGCTCGACGTCACGTAATACAGGAACGTCTTGGCGCCGAGCACCTCGAGGTTCTTCCGAGCACCGACGCTGATGACGGCCGACGTGAGCGAGGTGATGATGAGCGGCATGATCGCCATGCGCAGCAGCCGCAAGAACAGCTCCGCTAACGGATCGGCCACCGCCACGATCGGTTCCCCCACCGCCTTCCCGGCGATGAGTCCGGCGAAGAGACCCACGAAGATCCAGAACGTGAGGGAACGGAAGGGAACACGCATGCTCACGTATACTGCACCTCGGGCGCGGTGAGCGGAATGGCACTGGGGAAATCCACGCATCACCGAGCGTTCCCGATGGACACCGGCTCGCCTGCGATCTAAACTAGCCGCCATGCGGCTTTCCCTTCGGCGGCGGCTGTTCTTGGCGATGGTGGGCCTTGGGACGCTACCGGTGGCGCTGGTGCTCGCAGCGTTGGCAGCGCAGGTCGGATCTACGTCGTCCCCCACCGGCTTTCGCGCGACGCTGGATGACATCGCCGCCGACACCCGGGCGCTCGCGGCTGCCGTCGACACGACGACGCTTCACCCGGAGGCCCGAACCGCGCTGACGGCGCTCACGGAAACGATAAGTGAGCGCACGCGTCTGGCCCGCCGCGCCGAAGCGATCACGCGCACGGCAGCAGCGTGGGTCGGGCTGTTGGTGTTGCTTGGCGCTGGGGGGGTGGTTGCCGCATCGCTGGTACTCGCCCGACGCTGGGCGCGGGAGGTTTCGGCACCGATCGAGGAGTTGGTTGAGTGGACACGCCGCATCGAGTCCGGCACCGCGCTCCCCGCCGAGGTCGAGGCGCGTGGGCCCCAGGAGTTCGACGACCTCCGCCGGGCCCTCCGTGACACGGCCACCGCGCTGGCCGAGGCACGCGCGCGGGAACTGGAGCAGGAACGGCTCCGGGCATTCCGCGAGACCGCGCGGAAGGTGGCGCATGAGATGCGAGGACCGCTCAATGCGGCGCAACTCGCCGTCCGCCGGCTCGAGGGCGCAGTCGATGCCGAGGCCACCCAAGTGCTGCACGAGGAGCTGGACCGATTGGTCCAGATGGCGCACGAGTTCTCGGCGTTCGGGAGACTGCCTGAGGGGCCCGCTGTGCCGATCGATCTCGAAGAGCTGTTGCGCGGCGTGGTCGATGCGACGGTCCCCCAGGATGTTCCGGTGGCGTGGTCGGTGGGCCCGGGATTGCTGACCGAGGGTCACTACGAACCGCTGCGGCGCGCCGTGCAGAATGTCGTCCGCAACGCCCTGGAAGCTGGTTCGGCGTCGGGGATCGAGGTGCGGACGGAAACTCGCGACCCGGCATGCGTCGTAGTGTCGATCGTGGATCACGGACCCGGGATCCCGGACGAGGTCCGGGCACGCCTGCTCGAGCCGTATGTGACGACCAAGCCGGGAGGAACCGGACTGGGGCTCGCCATCGTGCATCAAACGGTTCACCAGCATGGTGGGAAGCTCGCCGTGCTCGACACGCCGGGCGGCGGTGCCACCATCACGCTGACGCTTCCGAGGTATGCATGACGGCACGCGTGCTGATCGTGGACGACGAAGCCAACCTGCGCCGCATGCTGCGAGCGGTACTCGAGGCGGAAGGACACGAGGTGTTCGAAGCCGCCGACGGCGACGCGGCGCTCGGCGCGTGCCGGGCGTGCGATGCCGATGTGGTGTTACTGGATCTGGCGATGCCGCCCGGTCCCGACGGTCTGGAAACGCTCGAGCACCTGCGCCGAGAACACGACGATCTCAACGTGATCATGATGAGCGGCAAGGCCACGCTCGCCGATGCCGTACGCGCCACGAAGCTTGGGGCACTGCAGTTCCTCGAGAAGCCGCTGACGCCCGAGAGCGTATTGTCGACGGTGGCCGCTGCCGCGGAGCTCTCGACCGCTCGGGCCGAGAACCGCATCTGGCGCACGCAGTTGGGTGGGGATGACGAGATCGTCGGTCCAGGACCGGCGATGACCGCGGTACGGGCGCAGATCGCGCAGGTAGCGGGAACCGCGACGCGGGTGTTGGTGACGGGCGAATCCGGCACCGGCAAGGAACTGGTTGCGCGCGCACTCCATCGGGGGAGCCCGCGATCGAAGCGGCCAATGGTGAGTCTCAACTGTGCCGCTGTGCCGCGTGATCTCCTCGAGAGCGAGTTGTTCGGCCACGAGCGCGGAGCCTTCACGGGTGCCGTGGCGAAACGTCAGGGTCGATTCGAACTGGCCCACCGCAGCACCCTCTTTCTGGACGAGATCGGCGACATGCACCAGGACGCGCAGGCGAAGCTGCTCCGCGTTCTGGAGATGGGGTCGTTCACACGGCTCGGTGGTGAGCACGAGCGGGAGGTCGACGTCCGCGTCATCGCAGCCACGAACAAGGACCTGTCGCGCGAAGTCGAGCGCGGCGCATTCCGTGAGGATCTCTACTTTCGGCTCAACGTCGTGCCCATTGCCGTGCCGCCGTTGCGGGAACGGGTCGGCGACCTACCAGCGTTGATTGCGCACCTCGCCCCGCGGATAGCGGCGCGATGCACTCGGCATCCCCGGACGTTTTCGAGCGAGGCACTCGAGCAGATGTCGCAGCACCACTGGCCTGGCAACGTGCGGGAGTTGGCGAATGTCGTGGAGCGGCTCACCATCCTGGGTGGACCTGAATCGGTGTCTCGAGAGGAGGTCGCCGCGGTGCTTCGGGGATCCGTGGCGCTGAAGGCCGATCCGGTTCCCCCCAGCGCCACCGCCCAGCCCAGCCTGTCCGGCGCGCTCGAAGCCTACGAGGCGCGGCTGATCCGAGAAGCGCTCGACCAGTCCGGCGGGAACGTCTCCGCTGCCGCACGGTCGCTTCAGACCGACAGGGCAAACCTGCACAGAAGGATGCGGCGTCTTGGAGTGAGTCGTGACGACACGAACGTGTCGTAGGGACACAGGGTCTTTGTGACACACTGTACGGTGTGTTCAAACATAAACATATGCAAATCATAGGCTTACCTCAGCATTCGCATTCGGCACGCACCATGCCCAGTAGGTGCTGCGGAGGTAAGACCAATGAAGAACGCAGCACTCATTCTCCTCGTCATTGCCGGAGCCTTCGTGCTCGGGCTCGTGCCTGTTGGTGAGCCAGTGCTCGACACCACCTACGCGACTCGGATTCTCGATTACCGCCTGACCGTCGGGATCCGAATCGGGGTCGAGGAGATCACCGTATCGCAGCCCGATTCCGCGCCAGTCCTGATCCTGGCTTCTCCCGGGGAGGTCCTGCCATGACCCGGGTCTTCGGTGGTCTCGGACTGCTCTGCTGGTTGGCCGTAGTGCAACCGATGGCAGCGGCGGCACAGGAGCAGGTCGAATCGACAGGGGCGGAAGTCCCGGCTCGTGCCGCGGACGTGGAGCCCTGGGCGGTGGCGGTGTTCAATCGCCAGGGCACCACGGCCATTGTCGGGGAACACCACATCGAATCCGATCGGCGGTACTCGGGCGACGTGGCGGTCCTCGATGGTCCGCTCGTGGTCGAGGGTGTCATCGAGGGCACGTTGGTGGCCATCAATGCCGATGTGCGTCTTCTCGACGGTGCCGTAGTCGGTGGTGACGTCGTGGTGCTGGGTGGGATGCTCGAGGATGCGGTCGGTGCGCGGGTTGGTGGGACCATGCGGCGGCACAGCGCTCCGGTTTCGGTGCGACTGGACGGCACCGAGTTGACGTTGCTCGAGCCGTCGCCCCGACCGAGGCGCGAGCGCTCGCGATGGGCGGATCGCTCCCGCGCGTCGATTCTCCTCGGACTTGGTGGGACCTACAACCGCGTCGAAGGATTGCCGCTTCGCCTGGGCGCGCGGTTCGAGTGGAGGAGGGGCGTCACGTCGACGCGACTGCGTGCATGGGGCGTGTTCCGGACCGCGGGAGACTTCAAGGCGAACAGTGAGGATATCGGGTACGTGATCGACGGGCGCGTGGCCGTGGGTCGCGATCGTGTCGTGGCCGTCGGTGCGCGCTACTACGACCTCGTGGTTCCGACGCAGGATTGGCCGCTCGCGCTGAACGAAGTCGGGTGGGCCAGCTTCCTCTGGCACCGCGACTATCGCGACTACTACTTGCAGAACGGCATCGAGGCCTTCGTCGAACTTCAACCTGTCGACGATCTCGTCCTCGCCACCTCGGTGCGTTGGGTGGACGAGGTGTCGATCGCGGCACGGGATCCGTGGACGCCGTTCCGCAACAGTGAGGAGTGGCGGCCGAATCCGGCGATCGATGCAGGCTCGTTCACGATCGTGAAGACCAGCCTCGAATACGATACCAGGCCGAGCCGGCGCGCGATCCGATCGGGGGTGTTCGCACGGCTGGAGTGGGAGCACGGTATCGGCTCGTCCGTCGTGCCGCAGGTGCTGCCTCCGAGCATCCGACCGGCCGTTCCGACCGACGACTACGTTTACGACCGCCTGTCGGCGGATGCGCGCCTGTACCAGCGGGTCGGGGGTAGCGGACAGGTTCGCCTGCGCGGGTTCTGGGCGGGGTCGATCGGACGCGATCCGTTGCCGATTCAGCGCCGCTTCTCGCTCGGCGGCCCGGATCCGATGAACGGGTACGCCTTCCGCGCCTTCTCCTGCAACACGCTCGCCGACCCGGCCCTGACGGGTCTGTGTGATCAGGTTCTGCTCTTTCAGGGTGAGTTCCGGGGCGGACTCGACTTCGATTGGTTCAGCAGTGACTTCCGCTCGCTCGATGTGCCCACCGGGGACGACGATGACTGGGGTATCCCTGAGTGGATGCGCTTCCGGGGCCCGACGCTGGTTCTCATGGCGAATGCGGGCACCGGATGGCTCGATGACCAGCCGGTCGGTGCGTTGCACGTCGATCTGGGTGCGGGAATCGAGCTCGGTGGTGTGGGCCTGTACGTTGCCAAGGCGCTGCAGGAGGGCGAACCCGTTCGCGTGACGTTGCGCATCGAGCGGCGGTTCTGACGGTGCGATACCCGATCCTGATGCTCGTTGCGTGCGTTGGGTTCGTGCGGCCCGCCATGGGGCAGCGCACGCCCGCACTGGACCTCACGGTGCGACTCGACAGCGTGGTCGTGAGCGAGCTCACGGTGCGGGATCTCTTCAGCGACGACCGCTTCCCGGATGCCATGGAGTCGGGGTTCCCCCTCTATCTGGCGTTTCGGGTGGAACTGCGGCAGTCGCGATCGCTGTGGGACCGAACGGCGACCGCGGTGGAATGGGAGCGCATCGTGCTCTGGGATCCGGTTCGGGAGCGCTACGTGATCGAGGATGCCGAGGGGACGGAGATCGTGGGAAGCTTGACAGCCCTGGAACGACGCGTTGGCGGGCCATGGCCGGTCCAATTGCCGGCCGAAGGCGCCGGCCCCCACTACGTCAAGGCGGTCCTGAACGCGCGGACCCTTTCCGATGAGGATGTCGACGAGGTGTTCGCGTGGCTCAAAGGCGAGGCCGTCGACACCCCCCAGCGTGAGCGACCGGGCTTCATCACGCGGACCGCCCGGCGACTCCTCGTGCAGGTCGCGCCACTTCCAGCGACCACGGTCGAGACACGCTCGGCCGAGCTCATCCTGCCGTAGCCGCTTCGCTTCACACTTCCCGCCGGGAGAACGGGTCGAGCGCCCTGATGTCTTGCCCGGTCGAACCGACGTCGTACCTTTTGACGAGACCGGCGGCATGTGCGATCCCGAGCTCTTCGGAGGAATCTGCGTGGATATCAACCAGTTGAAGCAGGAAGCGCGCGAACTCGAACGCCAAGGACGGTACCGAGAAGCATTGGCCATGTACCGGCACGCGCTGACGAGTCTCGAGGGGTCGCCTCAGTTGCTGCGCGAGCTGCCGCTCTACGTGAAGGCCGGTGATCTGTACCTGAAGCTCGACAAGGTCAAGGCCGGCGTATCGCTGTACGAACAGGTTGGGAAGATCTACGCGGCGCACGGGTCGGCAAAGAGCGTCGGGGCAGTCTGCGTCAAGGTCGTCCGGGCGATGCCGGAGCGCGCGCACGTCTTCCCGCGGATGGTCCGCCTGATGCTCGAACGCGGACATGTGGCGCCGGCGCGCGCGGTCTTAGAACTGTGGGCGGAGCACGCGCGGCTCAGGACCACCCACGATCTCCTGCAGACGTTGGATGAGGTCAGCGACGAGGACATGCTGACCGTGCTCGAGGCGATCGTCGAGATGGCCGAGCGTCTCGAGGCATCGCCCGAGACATCGTCGGCAGCTGTGGCTACCGCCGCGGAGGCAGAACCACGCCCCGCTGAGCCAGCGGCGCCCGAGCCGCCGCCCGCTGCTGCAGCTGCCCCGCCGTCACCACCCGAGGCACCGTCGCCGGAACCGCCGGTCATTCCCGAACCGCCCGCTGAGCCTGAAGTGGAAACTGAGCCCCCGGAGGCTCCCGTTGAACAGGTGCCAGAGGCGGCAGACGAGACCGTAGCAGCCGCTCCGCCGAGCGAGGAACCGCCGGCTGAACCGGCGGAGGATGCACGGCTGGACGCCGAGCCACCGGCGGCGGAGCCGGAAGAGGATGCCGGTGCTCCAGCAGCTTCCGAGGAACCACCTGTGGAAGAGGAGCCGACGGCGGAGCCGGAGGAAGAGGATGTCCCGGTCGGAACGGCACAGGAGTCTGTAGCGGAAGAGGAGCCGGCCGCGTCGTACGAACAACCGGACGCAGAGGAACCGGAGACACCGGAGGTAATCGAAGAGGAACCGGTCGTTGACTCGGCACCCCGCCCCAGCGTGCGACGATCGTCCTTCGGATCGGTGCTCGTGCAGGAGCCCAAACAGAAGTCCGGGCCGAGCGGCCGCACCGTGTTGATAGGTGTCAGTGCGGCGGTGATCGTGATCGCGTTGGTTGCCGTACCGATCGTGTGGCTCGGGCTGGTACCGCTGGGCGGTGGAGACGGGCAGTCGAACGGAGGGAACGGGACTGCGCGGACACCGGAGGTTGTGGTTCCCGGGCAGGCCGCTGCTGATACGGGTGCCGACACCCTGCTTCCGACCACCCTGGACCCGAACCCGGCGTTCGCGGCCGAGCCGGTGACCCAGGATACGTCGGACACGATTGGCACTCCGATCCCAGGTGATACCGTATCACCGTCGGCAGCGGTGGAAACCAGCAGACCACCAGAAGAACCACCGGTGGTGCCACCACCTGATACGGCTGCAGCCCAGGTGACGCCGCCGGCCGCGCCGGCTGACACCTCCCTCGGCATGGTGCCCTCAGTGACCACCGTGGGTGAGGAGATCACCGAGGGCGTCGTCGTCGCGATCCAAGGATTGGCGATTGAGGATCTCCGAGCGGCGACCCGAAACGGAACCCAAGGCCAAGAACTTGGCCAGGTCACGGAGGCTGGCGATCGCGTGACGGTATTCTCCTACCGTTCAGCCGGTGGGTCGGACACGCCGGCCGTCAGCCTCGAGAGTGACACGACGCTCGGTCGCCAACGGGTCGGTGGGTTCCTCGTCGAAATCCGCGGGACGGTCGACGCCACAACGATGTGGCAGCTGATCGATCGGCTGGCAACCCGGAACGCGCCGACAAACTAACCTGACTTCTTCGGGCTCTGGGGCCGCGTCCGTCATCGGGTGCGGGCCCGCGCCGGCCCGCACACAGGAGGCGTGATGCCCCAGGAACTACCCCAAAGCTATGATACGCACCGCAAGTTCGTGCCGGCCTACCACCTGGTGGCGTCGGCGCTCCTGCTGGCCGTTCTCGTGTATGCCGTGATCCGTGTCGTGACCGACTTCGGCATCGCGAGCATCATGCACGTCGCGTTGATCATTGTGCTGACTCTCCTGTTCTGGTACACGCGCTCCTTTGCCCTTGGTGTCCAAGATCGGGTGATCCGACTCGAGGAGCGGCTGAGGCTTGGACGGATCCTCCCGGACGATCTCAGACCTCGGATCGAGGAACTCTCCACGAAGCAGCTCATTGCCTTGCGGTTCGCCGCCGACGGGGAGGTTGCAGATCTGGTTCGCCGAGTGCTCGATGGTAGCCTGACCGGTCAGGAAGAGATCAAGCGGCAGGTGAAGTCGTGGCGCGCGGATCACTGCCGCGTCTGATCCAGCCGAGCAGAATCGGCCTTTTCTTTACATCGATCGCGCTGGTCCTCGGTGCATCAGCGCACCTCGTCGCGCAACGTCCATCCCAACGGGAGGCGATACGGGCGCTCGAAGCGCGCATATCACCCCTCATGGACAGTGCGGGGGTGACGGGACTTGCGGTGGCGGCCCTCCGCGATGGGCGGGTGGTGTGGACGCGGGGGTACGGGGTGCGACATGCGGACTCCGTGGGGACCATCTCCCCGCACACCGTCTTCGAGGCTGCATCGCTGAGCAAGCCGGCGTTTGCGTATGGGGTCCTCGCGCTCGCCCATGCGGAAATGCTCGACCTCGACACGTCCCTGACCAACTACGTCGTGTATGACGATCTTGCACACGACCCTCGCCATGTCAGGGTAACCACACGACATGTGCTCTCCCACCGGAGCGGGTTACCCAACTGGCGCCCCCGCGGAGGCACCCTGGAATTCTTCGCCGATCCGGGCACGGAGTTCGGGTACTCGGGCGAGGGCTTCCTGTATCTGCAGCGTGCAGTCGAGTCCGTCATGCAGGAGTCGGCTGGGCTGGTGACCCGGGCACTGGTGTTCGAGCACTTCAACATGCAGCGAAGCAGTTTCGAACCGACGCCCGCGATTCCAGAGTACGCGACGGGACACGACCGCGAAGGCGCACCGGTCACGAAGACATGGCCGGATCGCACCTACACGGCGCACGGCATGCACACGACCGTGTCGGACTTCAGTCGTTTGCTGCTGGGCATTCGGCGCGAGTGGATGCACGATGTGCCCGCTGCGGTCATGGCGGTGGGATGGGAGGTCGAGCTCGATGCACCGGGGCTTGGTTGGGGGTTGGGGTGGGGCTTGGAATCGACGGTGGGGGGAGTCGCAATCTGGCACTGGGGCGACAGTCGGGGGTTCAAGCACTATGCCTACCTCGACCTGGCGACCGGCGACGGGATTGTGGTGTTCACGAACGCCGATACCGGGATGGCCATTGTGCCGGAACTCGCGACGCTGGCGCTGGGCGAGGAGCCCCGCAGTCTTGCGTGGTTGGGATACCCGCGGTTCGGGGGCGAGTGATCGGTTGGGGCGCGTTTCGGTGAAGCGGTCTGCGCCTTGGGTGACCGAGGCTCGGCCTTCACACACAGCGATCAGACGATGGAGGATGTCACCATGACCAATTCGCCCCGCGGCCGGTTCGTGTGGTACGACCTCATGACGCCGGACCCGAACGCCGCCGTGGCGTTCTACACGGGCCTGATCGGGTGGGGAACGACGCAATGGGAAGAGGGCGTGGAGCCGTACCGGATGTGGACCGTAGGTGACACGCCGATCGGTGGGGTGATGACGCTCCCACCCGAGGCGCAACAGGCAGGAGCGCCGCCGCACTGGTTGGCATACGTAGCCGTGCCGGACGTCGATGCAACGACGGCGCATGCGGTCGACCAAGGTGCCGAGGCGCTCGTGCCGCCGACGGAGATTCCCACGGTGGGCCGCTTCTCGGTGATTCGTGATCCCCATGGCGCTGTGCTGGCGATCTTCACGCCCGCCGGTGATGCGCCGGGTCATGAGGGTCCCGCCGACGTGGGTGAGTTCTCATGGCACGAGCTGGCCGCGATCGACCCCGCCCAGGTGCTGCCATTCTATCAGGATCTCTTCGGCTGGGACGCCATGGATACGCTCGATCTTGGTGAGATGGGATCGTATCAGGTGTTTGGCCGCAACGGGCTTCCCCTTGGCGGGATGTTCAGCAAAGGTGACGCTATTCCCGGCCCGCCGTTCTGGCTCTACTACATCCGCGTCGATGATGTTGGTGCGGCCGTCGAGCGGGTGAAGTCGCTCGGAGGGCAGGTCCTGAACGGGCCGATGCAGGTTCCCGGCGGGGACGTCGTTGCGCAGTGCTGCGATCCACAGGGTGGCGCATTTGCCCTGCACGCGACGGCGTGACGGCCGCACTTCACAGACGATTCACCCGTTCTTCACGGCCGGTTCCCTAGTGTCTCGGATAGGCAACAATCTGGGGAGGGCTCGGTGCAGCCAAAGCGCATCACGCTGAAGCTCACGGCCGCGCAGCAGGAGGCGGTGCTGGCCGCGACCGGAAAGGCCGTCTACACCGTGACGCTCGAGGTCGATGCGCTCGAGAACCGCGCGACCGGTTCGGATGAAGCGGCCGTGCCGGAAAGCGACGCCGTCGTGTGGGAGTGCCTCAACCCCTATCCGTGAGGCAGGGTCAGCGAGGGTCGCGGGACGAGAGCGGATGATTCGTCCGATAGTGATACTGGCCATCGTCGTACTGGCAGGCGCCGCGCTGCTGAACGGCCAGGAAGAAACGCCTGACCCGCAGGAGCAGCCGACGGATTCACTCGCACGGCGTGGCCAGCGGATCTTCAATGGTGCAGCAGGGTGTCATGGATGCCATGGCCGGGACGGCCGCGGCACCGAGGCCGGCCCCGATCTGACTGATCGGGAGTGGCTACACGGCTCCGGCACGATCGCCGAGATCCGTGAGCGGGTCGAGTTGGGCGTGTCCCGAAGCGAATCCAAGACGGGCGGCGCCATGCCCATCGGGGGATGGGAGCCGCTCAGGCCCGAAGTCGTCGAGGCGGTGGCGGCGTACGTGCACTGGCTGGGTCGGGGCAGCCAACGCCGGCACTGAACGGCCGGCGCTGGCGTCGTTCACGATTCCTCTCGCTCCGATCTCCCGATCAACGGCAAGGCGCCGTGCGCAGGCGCGCGGGACGTGTCGCCGCCGATCTCACTGTGGCACGATGCGACGTTCGTTCGGCGGCGGACTGCTCCGAGAGCATGGACGCAGGTTACGGTCACACATGTCTCTCCCCTCAGTCCTGGGGCTGGAGCGGTACGCGGTCGCTCACGGCTGATGCCGAGTGCCGCCCGAGTTCCCACCGACGCCAGATGAGGTAAATGGCGGGAATCACGACAAGCGTGAGGACGGTGGACGTGACCATGCCTCCGACCATGGGGGCAGCAATTCGTTTCATCACGTCGGCACCCGTGCCGTGGCTCCACAGGATCGGCGCGAGACCGAGTGTAATGGCCGCGACCGTCATGATCTTTGGCCGAAGTCGGTCCACCGCTCCCTCATTGACCGCGGCAGCGACGTCCTCAGGACTCGTCATTTGGCCATTTGCGCGACGGCGGTGGAACGCCTCGTCGAGGTATATGAGCATGACGACACCCGTCTCGGCCGCCACGCCGGCGAGGGCGATGAATCCCACCCAGACGGCCACGCTCGTGTTGTAGCCGGCTAACCAGAGGTACCAGACCCCCCCTACCATCGCGAACGGGACCGAGAGCATGACGATGAGCGACTCGGTGAGTCCCCGGAAATTCAGGTAGAGCAGGAGGAAGATGATGCCGAGGGTGACGGGAACGACAATGGCCATCTTTTCCTTCACCCGCCGCATGAACTCGTACTGGCCACTCCAGACCAGGGTGTAACCCGACGGGAGCGTCACCTCCCGCGCCACGAGACGTCGCGCTTCCTCGACGTACGTGCCGACATCACGCTCGCCGATGTCCACGAACACGGTGGTGACCGGGAATGCATCTTCCGTCTTGATGGCCATCGGGCCTTGGACCACCGCTACCGACGCGACCTGTCCGAGCGGAATCTGTGTCACGTTCCTCGACTGCGTCATCGACGTGGTGCCAGAGGCCTGGGGCATCGGCGCGTTCGGCATGCTCATTGAGCGCGCGCGGGGGACGGGGATGAGCACCTCCCGGAGCCGCTCGGGATTGTCTCGCAGTTCGCGGGGGTAGCGCACGTTGACAGCGTACCGCTCGCGACCTTCGACCGTGACCGCCGCGTTCATCCCACCGACCGTCGCCATGATGGCATCATGTATGCCACCCACGTTGAGACCGTAGCGAGCCGCCTCGGCCCGGTCGATGTCGATGTCTACGTAGTAACCCGACACGCCGCGCTCGGCGAACGCGCTCCGGGTGCCGGGTACCTGTTGAACGACGCGTTCGACCTGCTCGCCGAGCGCCTGCAGTGTGTCGAGATCGGGCCCGAAGATCTTGATCCCCACCGGCGTCCGGATGCCGGTCGCAAGCATATCGATGCGCCCCTTGATCGGCATGGTCCACGCGTTCGTGATCCCGGGCATGCGCACCGCCCGGTCCATATCGGCGACGAGGCGCTCGTACGTCATGCCCTCACGCCACTCGTGTTCGTCCTTGAGCGTGATCGTGGTCTCGAACATGTCGAGCGGAGCCGGATCGGTCGCCGTGTTGGCGCGACCGGCCTTCCCGAGCACAGTCGCCACTTCGGGAAACGACGTCAAAATGCTGTCCTGCTGTCGCATGATTGCCCGCGCCTCGGCTATAGCAACGCCAGGCACGGTTGTAGGCATGAACAAGATCGAACCCTCGTGCAGCGTCGGCATGAACTCGCTGCCCAGGCGCTGCCAGGGGAAAACCGACATCGCGAGGACGCCGATCGCGCCGGCGACAACCAGCCACGGCCGGCGCAAGGCGATGCCGATAATGGGTCGATACAGCCACTGGAGTACCCGGTTCATCGGGTTTTCCCGCTCGTGCCGGATACGCCCGCGGATCAGGTAGCCCATCAGGACGGGGACGAGTGTGATCGAGAGCAGGGCACCACCGGCCATGGCAAACGTCTT
Source organism: Gemmatimonadota bacterium (assembly GCA_039586875.1). Classification (GTDB taxonomy): domain Bacteria; phylum Gemmatimonadota; class Gemmatimonadetes; order Gemmatimonadales; family GWC2-71-9; genus JAOTVV01. The sequence goes on from JBDHJO010000008.1 coordinate 17,507, forward strand.
GGTGAACGCCAGCGGTTTGAAGAGTCGCCCCTCCTGCTGCTCCAGCGCGAACACGGGGAGAAAACTGAACGTGATAATGAGCAGGGAGAAGAACAATGGGGGGCCCACCTGCTTCGCACTTTCGAGCACGATGTCCCAGGTATCGGCGGTGCCGTCGGAGCGCTCGAGGTGTTTGTGCATGTTCTCGATCATGACGATGGCGGCATCGACCATCGCCCCGAGGGCGATCGCAATGCCGCCGAGGCTCATGATGTTCGCGTTCACGCCGATGACCCGCATCACGATGAAGGAGATGAGGATGCCGAGCGGGAGCGTGACAATCGCCACGAGGGCCGAGCGAGCGTGCAGCAAGAACAACAGTGCGACGCCGGCGATGATGATCGATTCCTCGAACAGCTTGTCGCGCAGCGTTGCGATCGCGCGATGTATGAGGTCGCTGCGGTCGTAACCGGTCCGCAGGTACACGCCGGCGGGGAGACCGGCTTCGATCAGCCTGAGGCGCTCCTTCACAGCCTCGATGGTCGCGAGCGCGTCGGCACCGAAGCGCATGACCACGATGCCGGTCACGATCTCGCCTCGACCATTCCAATCGGCCGCGCCGCGTCGCGGCGCCGGTCCCAGCTGTACGGTGGCCACGTCCGCCACGCGGATTGGCGTGCCGTTCGCCATCGCCCCGACGGACACGTTCTCGATGTCCTCGATGCCGTCGAGGTACCCAAGGCCGCGGATCATGTACTCACGGCCGCCCATCTCCAGCACACGAGCGCCGATGTCCACGTTGTGGTCGCCGATGGCGTGGGCGACACGGGTGGCGGGGATATTGAAGGCGCGCAGTCGCTCAGGGTTCACCTCGACCTGGTACTGCCGTTCGAACCCCCCGACGCTGGCCACCTCGGAGACGCCCGGCACAGACGTGAGCTGGTACCGGATGTACCAGTCCTGCAGGGTGCGAAGCGCAGCGAGGTCGAGGCTGTCCGACTCGAGCACATACTCGAAGACCCACCCGACACCGGTGGCGTCGGGGCCCAGGGTCGGCTCAACGTTGGGGGGAAGCGCCGAACGGATGCCGTTGAGATACTCGAGTACGCGCGAACGTGCCCAGTAGATATCGGTGCCGTCCTCGAAGATCACATAGACCAGGCTCAGGCCGAAGAAGGAGTATCCGCGAACCACACGGGCGCCCGGTACCTTGAGCATCTCGGAGGTGATGGGGTAGGTGACCTGGTCTTCCACGATCTGCGGCGCTTGTTCGCGGAAGTCCGTCTGGACGATCACTTGCACGTCGGAGAGATCCGGGATGGCGTCGAGGGGTGTGGTCCGCATCGCCCACACGCCAGCGCCGACGATGGCCGCGGCGACCAACAGCACCAAGAACCGGTTCCGCAGCGACCAGGCAATGACGGCGTTAATCATGGTGATGCTCCGTGGCCGGCGTGGGCGCCGAGTCGGCCGGGGGCACGTCGTCCGGGTAGGCTGGTGCGCCCTCGTCCGGCTCGATCACGGTTCCATGGCCGGCGTGCTGCATGCCCGGCATACTGCCGCCGGTGCTTGCCAACCGAGACTCGGCATCCACGAGGAAATTCGCTGATGCGACGACGATCTGTCCCTGGTCCAACCCCGCCAGGATCTGCACCCGGCTGCCGGCGCGCGCCCCGAGCACGACTTCCGTCGGTGTGAGCATGCCATCCTGATCACGCACGAAGACGAGGTTGCGCTCTCCGGTCACAATCACTGCGTCGAGCGGCACGGTCAGTACCTCGGTGCCGATGGCGGCATCGAGGAAGATCGTTGCGAACATTCCCGGCTTGAGCCGGAGTCCAGGGTTCGGGAGGGTCACCCTGACCCGATTGGTGCGAGATGCCTGGTCGACGGTCGGGTAGACGAAGCTCACGCGTCCCATGAGATGCTCGCCGGGGTACGCCGACACCTCGATATGGGCTTGCTGTCCGACGTGAACGAATTGGAGGTCCTGTTCGAACACGTCGCCCTCCCCCCAGACGTTGTCGATGTCGGCGATACGATATAGTCGCTGGCCGGCCATGACCCGCTGCCCCTGCAAGACGTGCTTTTCGAGCACGATGCCGCTGAACGGCGCGACCAACGTGAGGGCCTTGCGGACCTCGCCGGACCGCTCAATTGCGAGAACCTGCTCGTTGGTGACGTCCCAGTATTCGAGCCGCCGCCGTGCCGCGTTCAACATCTCTTCGGCCTGGTGCCAAGGCTCGGCCGCATTGGAATCGACGCGCTCGAGCATTCGGCGCGCCGTGAGGAGCTCTTCCTGCGCTGCCACCATCTGCGGACTGTAGAACGCGAGCAAGGGCTGACCGCGACGAACACTCTCACCCGTATAGCTCACGTACAGATCTTCCACGAAGCCATCGATCTTCGGTGTGACATCCACGATTCGCGGCTCGGGCGCACCGATCTCACCCACCGTTCGGATCGTGCGACTGAGGGGGCCCCGCTCTACAGTGGCGTAGACCACTCCGAGGATTTGCTCCTGTTCGGCCGTGAGATGGACCGCCGCGCGCAGCGCGGCGCCCGTCGAGTCCGCCCCTCCTTGGGTGCCACCGGCCTGCATCATCGCGTGCTCCTCGGCAGTCATGCCCGCCATCGGAGATTCCTGTTCGTCAGATGTACTGCAGGCTCCGAGGACTGCCACGGTGACGAGGAGCGCCATGGTGTTTCTGATCATTCGATTCCTCCAATCGGTCCGCCGACGAGCGCCTCCAGCTCCGCGAGCGCCCGCTGGAAATCAGCCGACAGCCTCAGAGACTCGATCTCGTATCGGTTCACGGTCATCTTGTTTTCAACGAGGGTCATGTAGTCCACCTGGCCGACGCGGTATGCAGAAAACGCTGACTCGACTGCCGCGTCGGCTTGGGGAAGAATGGCGTCCTCGTAGAGTTCGACGAGTCGGATTGCTCGCTCCGCCTCTGCGCGCAGTCCCGTGATCCGTGCAAACGTTTCGTTGTACAAGTCCTGCCACTGCGCTTCCCTGGCCGCCTGCTCGGCAGCCATTTCGCGACGAAGCGGGAGCTTCGAGCTTCCTGCGAAGATCGGGACACTCACCCCCACCATGATGGACGCCATATCGGCGAATTGGGGCCGATGGCCGTATCCGAGGGATACCATGAGATCGGGGTAGAGTTGGCGGCGGGCGCCACGGTAACCCGCTTCAGCTGCGAGCGCGCGCTGCCGTGCGGCTGCCAGGGCCGGGCGTGAAGCCGCGGCCATGGCCAGGAGCGTATCGGCGGAGGGCAGCGCGGCGGTTGGACGGGGTAGCACCAGCGCGTCGATTGGCACCGTCACCGGTCGGCCGAGCAAAGCGTTGAGCCGAGCGGCCATCGCGACCCGGTCTTGTTCCACGACCACGATATCCTCTGTCATCCGCGCGACGGCCACCTGCGCCTGCAGCACGTCCTGCTGAATCCCTTCGCCTACCGCGTACCGCGTCGATGAAACATCCAGGAAGTCGCGCAGCAGATCTCTCGTCTCTCGCATCACGGTGAGGCTACGATCCATGAACGCGAGCTGGTAGTACACACGCTTCACGCGCGCAACAAGCTGGCGCTCCAACTCCAACGCGTCCAGCGCCTGCGCATCCGCGAGCAACTCGACACGCTCTCGAGCGAACCCCAGCTTGCCGGGCCAGGGAATGCGCTGACTCAGTTGGATGCTGTTCATCGTCATCCGCTCGTCGGTGCCAAATCCGTCCAGCGGCCGGTTCATCAGACCGAATGAGAGCATCGGGTCGGACCATGCACCGGCCGGACCGCTTCGAGCGGCCGCAGCGTCGGCCATGAGCCGTGCGGATAGGAGCATCGGGTTTCCGGCGCGGGCAATTTGCAGCGCCGTTTCCATGCGGAGTGTGTCGGTGGTCTGGGCCCGGAGCCCGCTCCCGGGTATCGCGAGCAGACTCACGGCGAGTGCTGCACAACTCCGTGCCCGCGCACGCCAAGCACCGCGCACGCGATCGTGTGATCGAGACATTGCTTTGCGTCTCCAACAGGGGTAAGCCACACCGTCGGCCCGCACATTCGCGCGGGTTGACGGTACTGAGTAGTCAGTGCGTGACTAAGCTCTGGGAGGCGGTGTGCTTGGTGGGAGGGTGGCGCTGGCGTAGGAGGAGGCGGAGAGGCCGGCCGAGACGTCGCCGATGATTCCGTCCGGCACGACCGCACCCGACTCGATGGTGAGGGCGGTGGAAGCGACACCGCAGGCGACCATCGGACACTGGGACGACGCATCGATCGAGGAGACCGCGACGTCCGTCCCGTGATGCATCTGCTCCGCCATCTGCATGTCGCAGCATGTCTCGCCCCCGCACCCGAGGGGTGCGGCGTACGGTGCAGTGAATGCAGCCGCGAGGGCAAGAGCCATGGTGGCCTGGAACGCGCGCGTGCGCTTCATGCCACAATATAACCAGAAAAGCATGAATGGCGGGCGACTGCCACGTGAACGGAACTTCATCGCCGTGCCGGTGCCGCACAGGCACCGGGATCGGATGTGATTGCTGTAAGCGCATGGCACGTCACGATTTATGGGTGATCACGGCCGCGCTGTCGGGTGGAGAAACGGTCCCCCATCTGGCGCGAAGTGCCGGCGAGCGCCTACAATCGAAGAGTCTCCAACAAGGAGTCCCTCCCATGGCAACCGTCAAAGACATTCTGGATACCAAGGGTCGCGAGGTCGTCACCATCGTCCCGGACGATTCGGTTCTCACGGCCGCACGACTCATGAACCAACGGGGGATCGGCGGGGTCGTGGTGGTCGAAGATGGTGAGGTGATTGGGATCTTCACCGAGCGTGACGTGCTCCGCCGAATCGTGGCGGAACGGCGCGATCCGGCGAAGACGCCGATTAGCGACGTCATGACACGTCCGGTGATCACGTGCCGGCCCGAAGCGGGTCTCGACGAGTGCAGTTCGCTGATCACCGACAAGCGCGTGCGCCATCTCCCGGTCGTCGACGCCGATGGGCTGTGCGGCATCGTCACGAGTGGTGACTTGCTCGCCCACCGGGCGGCGGAACAGGCGGACACGATCCAATACCTGAACAGTTACATGTTCGACATCCGAACCTGAAAGGCCGTGATGCGCCTGATAACGGAACTCACTCCCATCCCCATCGCGCTCGCGGTGCTTCTGTGCGCGAGCGGCATCACCCATCCCGTCGTTGCCCAGGAAGCAGCTGCGCTGCCCGCGGACACCGCGACCCTCCCGATCGACGACAACGTCACCGTCGGGACCTTCGCCAATGGCCTGCGATACTTCATTCGGGCAAACGGGCGGCCTGAGGCTCGGGCAGAGCTGCAATTGGTCGTCAACGTGGGGTCCGTGCTGGAGGATGACGATCAACGCGGGATTGCGCACTTCGTCGAGCATATGGCGTTCAATGGGACCACCAACTTCCCGAAGCAGGAGTTGGTGGACTACCTGGAGCGCATCGGCATGCGCTTCGGGCCGGAAGTGAACGCGTATACGAGCTTCGACGAGACCGTCTACATGCTCACCGTGCCGACGGACACCGCCGAGGTGCTCGAGACGGCATTCCAGGTCCTGCGCGAATGGGCGACCGAGTTGCGCTTCGATCCCGAGGAGGTCGAGGCGGAACGGGGCGTCGTGCTGGAGGAGTGGCGTCTCGGACGCGGAGCGCAAGCACGGATGCGCGACGCCCAGTTCCCGATCATCTTCCGGGGGTCGCGCTATGCCGATCGGCTCCCGATCGGAACGAGCGAATCCCTCGAGAGTTTCAGTCTGGACGCACCGCGCCGGTTTTATGCCGACTGGTATCGTCCCGACCTCATGGCAGTGATCGCGGTGGGCGACTTCGACGTGGAGCGGGTCGAGGAGCTGATCAGAACGCACTTCGAGTCCATCCCCGCCGCGGTGTCGCCGCGGCCGCGGCTGCTGTTCGAGGTGCCGGATCATGTGGACCCGCTGTTTGCGATCGCGTCCGATGCCGAGGCAACACAGACCGTGGTCTCGGTGCTCTACAAGCATCCGCTGAGCCCGCGCGGTACCCATGGGGACTACCGTCGTTCGCTGGTCGAGCAGCTGTACTCGCAGATGCTCAACGAGCGGCTCTTCGAGCTCACCCAGCGCGCCGATCCTCCGTATCTCGGTGCCTTCTCCGGAAAGGGAGGCTTCGTGCGCTCGAAGGACGTGTACTCCCTTGCTGCACTGGTCGCAACCGGTGCAGTCGAGCAGGGGTTGACGGCAGTGCTCACGGAGGCGGAGCGCGTCGCGCAGCACGGCTTCACCCCCACCGAACTCGAGCGGGCGCAGCGAGAGATGATCCGCGGCATGGAGCGCGCGTACGCAGAGCGAGACAAGACGAACTCGGGTGCGTACGTCGCCGAGTACGTCCGGGTCTTCCTCACGGGCGAGCCCATGTCCGGGATTGCGTATGAGTACGAACTCGCACAGCGCTATGTCCCGGCGGTGACGTTGGAGGATGTGAATGCGCTCGCGCGGCAACTCATCACCGACGAGAACCGCGTCGTGACCGTGAGTGCGCCGCAAACGGAGGCGTCGGTCGCCCCGGGTGCGTCTGCGTTGGCCGCCGTGTTCGGAGCGGTGAGTGCCGCTGCCGTCGACCCATACGACGATGCCGTCACGGACGCACCGCTCGTAGATGCCGTGCTCGCGCCTGCAGACATCGTGGAGGAGGAGCGCGTCGACGAGATCGGGGTGGACCGTTGGGTGCTCGAGAACGGCGTGACGGTGTTGCTCAAGCCGACGGACTTCAAGGACGACCAGGTCATCTTCCGTGCCTGGAGTCCCGGCGGAACGTCCCTGGCTCCCGACACCGACTTTCTGCAGGCAATGACCGCGACGTCGGTCGTGAGCGTCGGTGGCGTCGGGCAGTTCGATCTCGTGGGGCTACAAAAGATGCTATCAGATAAGGCAGCGTCGGTGAGCCCGTACATCAGCGGACTCTGGGAGGGGCTGTCCGGGGGTGGATCTCCGCAGGACATCGAAACGCTCTTCGAACTGATCTACCTGTACGTCACGGCTCCGCGGGCTGATCCGGATGCCTTCGCGTCCTACCGCAGCCGCATGGCGGCGTTCCTGGAGAATCGGAACCGCAGTCCCGAGGCGGCCTTCCAGGACACGCTCCAAGTGACGCTGGCCCGTCACCATCCTCGTGCGCGCCCGATCACGTCAGATGTCATAGCGGCACTCGAACTCGATGCGGGACTCGCGTTCTATCGCGATCGATTCGGCGACGTCGGGGATTTCACGTTCGTGTTTGTCGGAGCCTTCGATCTCGACCGCATCCGGCCGCTGGTGCGCACGTACCTCGGCAATCTCCCGAGCACCGGCCGGGAGGAAGCGTGGCGCGACGTCGGGATTCGCGCACCGGAGGGCGTGGTCGAAAAGGTCGTTCGCCGGGGCGTTGAGCCGAAGAGCCAGACGGTGATCGTGTTCACCGGAGCGGTCGATGACAGCCGTGAGCATCGCTACGCGCTGGATGCGCTGGAGGAGGTGCTCCGGATCCGGCTGCGTGACCGACTACGGGAAGATCTCGGTGGCACGTACGGGGTGTCGGTGTCCGGTAGCATCTCGTTTGCACCCTACGAGAACTACACCGTCCGCATCGGGTTCGGTTCCGCGCCCGAGCGGGCGGAGGAACTCACGGCGGTCGTATTCCAGCAGTTGGACAGCGTCGCGTCCACGGGACCGTTGCCTGAGGAAGTCGAGAAGGTCCGAGAGATCCAAACGCGATCCCGAGAGACGAACCTCCGCGAGAACGGCTACTGGGTCAGCCAACTCGTTGGGTATGGGCAGCGGGGGCTCGACATTCGGGGCATCCTGGAGTACGAGTCACTGGTTGCGGCCCTGACCGCAGACAGCATCCGTGATGCGGCGCGACGCCATCTGCGGATGGACAACTACGTACTGGTGCGCCTGTACCCGGAGGACATGAACTGAGGGGATGGTGCGATGCTGGACGCCGATACCCGCCGACCGGCCGTCGCCGGCCTGTTCTATCCTGACGATCCCGCGAGGCTCCGCGACATGGCGGGCGGCATGCTCGCCGAGGTCGATGCCGAGTCCGCACCGGCGGTCGGCGCAGTGGTCCCGCACGCGGGGTTGGTGTATTCCGGACAGTGCGCAGCTCATGTCTGGAAGCGGATCCGCATTCCCGAGACCGTCGTCGTTCTCGCCCCGAATCACACGGGGGCGGTGGGCAGCCCGGGGGCGAGCCTCTGGGCGCGCGGACGGTTCACCACGCCGCTCGGTGACGTACCGGTCGCGGAGGCGTTCGCGGAGCAGTTGACGGCGCGGTGCGCGCTGGTGGCACACGATCCGTCGGCGCACATGCGGGAACACGCGATCGAAGTCGAGTTGCCGTTTCTTCGGCTCATCGCCGCCGACACCCGGATCGTACCGATCGTCTTGGCCTGGGACCGGTGGGAACCGACGCTGGAGTTGGCGACGGCGCTTGCCGAGAGCGTCCGCGCAGGGGAGGGTGACGTCCTGCTCGTCGCCTCGTCCGACATGACGCACTACGAGTCTGCCGCCACCGCGGAACGGAAGGACCGACTGGCCGTCGACGCGATGCAGCGGCTCGACGGCGAGGATCTGCTGTCGGTCTGTCACCGGCAGGGTGTCTCGATGTGTGGCCGCGCCCCCGCGGCCGTCGTGATCGAGGCGAGCCGGCAACTCGGCGCGACGAGTGTAGAACTGGTGGATTACCGGCACTCGGGGTTGGTGACCGGTGATGACCGCGAGGTGGTCGCCTACGCTGGTCTCGTCATCCGGTGAGTCAGGGTACCCGGATGTCCGCCCACGTGGATGGGTTGCCGGGGTAGTTCCGAGCAGCCAGGGATCGGGTGCGGCGGCCCGAGTCGGTCACGGACGTCGCGGTGAGACTCAAGCGCACAACCTCACGCCCTCCGAGGGGCACGGCAACTTCCACGGACCATCCTGCGCGGTGCCGATGAGTTTCAGCGAGCCAACCGGCATCCCCAGCCGGAATCCCGAACGTCGACAGCATGAACTCGGACCAGGTGAGCCCCTCGTTGTCCCCCATGTACTTGGCCATGAAGCCGTGAAACGGCATGTGTCGCAGCATGACCTCGTTCGGTGAAGCCAGGAGCAGGATGTCCTCCGGGGTGAGGTGTCGGCGGTTCGGGTCGGGGGTTGCCTGTATGTACATGGCTACGTGGTCTCCGGTCGCGATGCGATCCCCTGTTGCGACTCGGCGTGCAGCAGCGCCGACGGTTACGGCGATGTAGAGCGTGTCGCCCCGGACGGTTGCGCCGTACCGCACGTCGCTGCCGTCCCCCACCGGGCGCCAGTTCGCCGATGGCCAATCGTCGACGTCACCATCGACCGTGATCGGGCCGTCGAAACGGGCCACCCGCACGCGATCGCGGTTGGCTCGGTACGTGAGGGAGTCGCCGCGTCGCTCCCATGAAGGATCGTCGAGAAATCGGCGGAGCCGCTCGGACGTCCGGTTCACGAAGGGCGCAAGCTCATCGTGGAGTGACCGCAGCGACGGTTGGCTCATCGCCGCCGAATCCAGCACACCCAACGCGTCGGTCAGCTCTTCGAGTGCGGTTTCGATCGGTGCGACGGCGAAACGGTTGGCCGGCATGAAGAGTGGCTCGAACACGTTCTGATCGAATGCCCAGTCCCCGTACACTCGCGTGAAGGGTCGCACCAGTGGTGCCGCGGCCCCGTAGAGCGTGTCGAGCGCGGCCTCGAGGGCGGCGTCGGCATCGTACGCTGCGGGGTCGCTGGCGTAGATGGCCACCGTCGCCAGTGGCAGCATCGACGCGTGAGCCTCGTTCATGGGATTGGCGATCAGTCCACGCACGCCTCGGGAAAGATCGCGCGCACGGTCGCGCAGTGGGCCGAGGAACAACCGCCATCGCGCAAAGTCGTTGACGGGGAAGTTGTCCCAGACGAGGGGCGGTCGACCCGTGAGCGCGGACCACGCCGCCGCCTGCGCCACGGTGATGTCGGGGGACGCCACGTCCGTTCCCGTCCAGAACATCGGGACGGTATCGGCCACGAGCGCGCCGAGCTCGCGGAGGTACGTGCGATCACCCCAGGCGTCGGTGTACGTGGTCGGTGTCACGACCAGTGAGACACCGCGTGTCGACAGATCGATCGCCAACCGGTTGATGAGCGCTGCGTGCGCCTCGGCAAGCGATGCAAACGTCTTGCGGTCGGCCTCGTGTTCCAAGGTCGGCACCACGTCATCGAGCATGAGTGCCAGGTGCCGTACGCCGAGCTCGATCACCGTGTCCAGTTTCTCCACGAGCTGCTCGTAGTCGCCGGAATCCGCGTACACGATGTTGTCACCGGGGCTGATCGAGTAGACGAACGTCACACCGCTCGTCGATGCCGTCTGTACGAGCTCGCCGAGCGCACGATAGGCGCTGTCGGGGTACGGCGTCCGCCACTGCGTCCGATGGTACGGATCGTCCTTCGGCGCGTAGTAGTAGTGCGTGAGGCCGACGCGGCCCATGAACCGGAGGATGTCGAGGCGGTCCTGATGCGACCACGGCGGCCCGTAGAACCCCTCGATCACCCCTACCTGTTCGAACGGCGGCGGGGAGACGGTCGGCGCGGTGGCGCACGCGACCGGCAGCAGGCTCAGGGCAATGGCAGATCGTATCATGCTCAATCTTATCCTCGCGTGCTGTGGTCTCGCGACCGACAGACTAACTTAGTGCGGTGCGACGTTCAGACCTGTACAGGGAGGTTGTGTGGGATCGGTAGACATCGCGCAGATCGAAACGACGGCGCCGCCCGAACGGCTGTTGACCGGACCTGGCCCCTCGAATCCGGATCCTCGCGTGTTGGAGGCGATGGCTCGGCCGATGGTCGGGCACCTCGACCCGTACTTCCAACGGGTCATGAACGAGACGATGGCGATGTTGCGGGACGTCTTCCGCACGACCAACCACCATACGATCCCCATGTCTGGCACGGGGACCTCGGGGCTCGAGACCATCATGCTCAACCTGCTCGAGCCGGGCGACGAGGCGCTGATCGGCGTGATCGGGTACTTCGGCCAGCGGTTGGAGGAACTGGCGGTGCGTGCCGGCGCCACGGTGCGGACGATCGAGGCGCCGTTCGGCGAGGTCATCGACCCGAGCCGGTTCGAGTCGGCGCTGCGAGAGCGACCTGCCAAAGTCGTGGCGCTCGTGCATGCGGAAACGTCGACCGGGGCTGCGCAACCGATCGAGGAGGTGGCACGAGTCGCCCGGGAAGCCGGAGCGCTCGTCGCCCTCGACTGTGTGACGTCGCTTGGCGGTATGCCGGTCCTGATCGACGAGTGGGGGATCGATGCTGCCGGTTCGTGTTCACAAAAGTGTCTCGGTGCTCCTCCGGGACTGGGACCGGTCACGTTCGGACCGCGCGCGATGGCGGCCGTGCGTCGGCGCACGACCAAGCCCACGACGTGGTACCTCGACCTGCAGTTGCTGTTCCAGTATTGGGGAGATGAAGGAACGGCGCAGCAGCGAGCGTTTCACCACACCGCGCCGGTGTCGTCCATCTACGCCTTTCACGAGGCGTTGCGGCTGGTGCTCTCCGAAGGGCTCGAAGCGCGGTGGGCGCGTCACCAGAATGCACACCAAGCGTTCATCGAAGGGCTCGAGCGGATGGGGCTGCGCCTCTTCACTCCTGCCGCGCACCGGCTGCCGATGCTGAACGTCATTGAGATCCCCGACGGTGTCGACGATGCTTCCGTGCGATCTGCGTTGCTCGAGCGAGGGATCGAGATCTCGGGCGGGTTCGGGCCGCTCAAGGGGAAGACATGGCGCGTTGGGCTGATGGGGACGAACGCCGATCAGGCCCGCGTCGAACGTCTGTTGAGCGCGCTGGACGAGGTGCTTCGGACAGCGGGATGGCAGCCGTAGCGTTCAGATACTGAATTGTCGGAAGTGATGGGCGACGTGGTCGTGGGCGATGCGCGCCCACTGCGCGCCTGTGAGCGGGCCGGCGATGGGGCTGGGGGCCCAAACCGTGCGAGTGCGGCGTGACGCAAAGGTCTCGATCGCTCGGACGAGTCGACGGCGATCTTCCGCGAAGTCGGACGGCACGGTCACGAGGAGTTCCGGAAGCGTGCGTGCGTTGCGAGGGTATGGGCCGCGCCAGTGGAGTAGGGCGACGCGCACCACCGGTTGTAGCCATCGCGGGACCGCACGGGGGGCGGACGTAATGCCCAGCACCACATCGAAGTAATCGGCGAGGTGACAGACCATTGCACCAGCGGACATCCGTCCCCACAGTGGCCGGTGGTCCGGCGTCAACGTCTCGAGGCGGCGCACGAGGTCACGGACCGTGTGTTCGTCGAACAGGGATGGCGTCATCCGGTGCCTTTCTCGGGGGTCGTCGCCGCACCGCGTTGGGAGTCATACGACTGGGAGGACACTATGCGAGATCCGACGCGACCGGCGATCGTGCTCCGCCTGGACGGCGTGGCCGTTGCCGTTTTCGCAGTGCTGCTGTACCACGAACTGTCAGTCAGTTGGTGGGTCTTTGCCCTTGGTTTCCTCGCGCCGGATCTCGCATTCCTTGCCTACCTCGTCAATGCCCGCGCGGGAGCCGCGGTCTACAATGCACTGCACACCTATCTCGGCGCCGCCGCCGCGTTTGGCTTCGGATTGCTGGCGGAACACGTGACCCTCATGGTGGTTGGCCTGATCTGGGCCGCGCACGTCGGCATTGATCGCGCTGTCGGTTACGGGCTCAAGTATCCGGACGACTTCCGACGCACGCACCTGCAGCGCATCTGACGTTGCCACAGATGCGCCGGGGACGAGGTGAACGCTCCCGCCAGGCCGCCGCCGCTACTGCCGCTCCCACACGTTGTTGGCCCGGTTCACATCGGGAAAAGCCCGGTCAGCGTCGATCTCCACGCGTGTCACCGGAGCTGGGGTCCGGATCACCACCTCGGCCGATCGCGTGCCCTGCAGCCACTCCGTGACCGGAATCTCGGCGTCGATCTTCTGTCCGTCAGCCAGCGTGAGGGTGAGGCGCGCGGGCATCGGCGCCAGGCCGAGGTCGCGGACGGTCACCTGGGTGCCGCCCTCGACGAGACGCACATCCGCCACGGCCTGATCCAGCGTCCAGGTTTCGTAATACCACGTGCGCCAGAACCACTCGAGGTCTTCACCCGTGACGTCCTCGAACGTATGGAACATGTCCCAGGGCAGTGGGTGTTTGTATGCCCAGCGAGCCAGGTATGCCTGGAGGGCCTCGGCAAACCGCTCTTCTCCGAGCAGGGATCGTAGCATCCACAGGTTCGTCGCCGGCTTGCCGTACGATGCCGGGCTGTACGCCAACGGATTGCTGTGGAAATCGGACCATCGCATGATCTCGCCTTCGAAGTCGCTGCCCGCGATCTCGAAGTAACCCAGATAATCCTCTTCGTGCGTGCGGCTGCCGGGGAAGAACTCGGCTTCCGCCATGTTCTCGTTGAACGACGTCGTGCCCTCGTCCATCCATGCGAAGCGCCGCTCGTCGTTGCCGACGATCATCGGAACCCACATGTGGGCCAACTCGTGCGCAGTCACGGCGTACAGGGCGGTGTCACCCCGTTCGTTGTAATCGCCGATCAGCGTCATCATGGGGTACTCCATGCCGCCGCCCATGAGGCCGCCGCCCTCCACGGCCGTCATGTGCGGCCACGGATAGGGGATGCCCGTCCAACGCGATAGGTAGTCGATGGAATGCTGCGCGTACCGCCATGCATTCACCCAATACGGAGCCGTTTCTCGCCAGATGGCGTCGACGCGCGCATAGTCTGTGACCCCGTCGCCGTTCCGATCGCCGACCGGCGTGCGTGCCGCGTCCCAGCGGGACGCCTTCGTGAGGCTGAAGGCGGCATCACGCACGGAATCGGCGGCGAAGCTCCACGTCAGGAACCCCGACTCGGCCGTGGTGGTCGCCGATCCGGCACCGAAGTCTTCTGGGGTGAGGACATGGACGACATCGTCGCTCTGTTCGGCCAAGCGCAATCGCTCGAGAATCGGCGGCGGCAGCACCTCCTCAGCGTTCGTGAGATTCCCGGTGCCCATGACCGTCCATCCTGCAGGGACGTCGAGATCAACGCGATAGCTGCCATACCCCATATAGAACTCTGCGCGGCCGAGATACGTATCGATCTGCCATCCACTCACATCGTCGAACACGGCCATCTGCGGGTACCAGTAGGCGAGGTAGACGAGATTGTCCTCGTTCCACCCCATCCGGCCTGAAGCGCCTGCCTGCGGGATCGTGAACCCGAATGCTACGTCGAGCACGGCTGAGTCACCCGGGAGGAGTGCCCTCCCGAGCTGGACCATCATCGTGGTCCCAAAGACGGAGTACGTGGGGTCTCCGTTCGCTAGCGCCGGGGTCACGTCCGCCGCAATGCGGCGGGCCTCTCGACCGCGAACCTGCACACTGCCGATCTGCATGCCGCCGGTAACTTCGGCGTCGATGTTCCGGCGTGCACCTTCGGCATGCATGTTCTGCACGAGCTGCAACGCCACCGCTGGCAGTGGCACAGGGGAGCGATTGTGGTACGAAATCCGCACGGTGCCGTCGACTCGCTTCGCCTCAGCATCCACACGTGCGCGGATGTGGTAGTCGGACCACTGCTGCCAGTAGTTGGGACCGGGCTCCCCTGACAACGTGCGTGTGCCTCGGTTCACCGCCCGCTGAAAGGCATGAGTCACATCCACGGGGTACGGAATGGGGCGCTCGAGGGCGAGGGCTCCATCCTGAGCGGCGAGTGGCTGCTGACCAGCAACGATGAGTGAGAGAGCGGCGACGGCTGCGAGTGCGCGCATACGGATGAGGGCCTCGGATATGAGAGTGGGTGGACAGGCACCGCAGACTAACCAGGCCTACCGGAATGCGGCAAGTCGGCGGGGTGGAGAACCCGACCGACCGCAAAGCTACATGAACACCGTGAGTGACA